>DKCF01000034.1:0-3401 GCA_002451435.1 Bifidobacterium sp. UBA6881
TGGTCCACACTGTTCACGCTGCTCGGATACTTCTTCGGCGGCATTCCGGCCGTGCAGAAGCATTTCGAATTGGTGATCGTCGCGATTCTCGTGCTGTCGTTGATTCCGACGATCGTCGGCCTGCTCAAGGCCAAGTTCGGCAAGAAGAAGGCGGAGCATTCCGCGGCCAAGTAGGCGATGCACTGCGGATTGCCAGTGCTTGGTACCACGTACGGCATCGTGCATGGCGCCAAGCGCGATGGCTTTCGCAACACGCGCGTTTACGAAATTGCGTTAATCTCATTTTTGTATTAAACTCTCTTGATGTTGCTTTGCAGAGCAGAGTAACATCCAAGGGGCCGTAGCTCAGTTGGTAGAGCGCTTCGTTCGCATCGAAGAGGTCGCGGTTTCGACTACCGTCGGCTCCACGAAAGCCCGCTGCATTCATTCCACCGCAGCGGGCTTTTTCTTTTTGTTTCCCCACCTGTTCAGGCGCGGCCTGCAGGTGCAATGCAGCATCTACAGGCGTTACGACATCGAAGCATCTTTCACGAATCCGTTCATAGGGCGAATCGGAACGTCCGACACGCAATCAACGAACCGTCGAAAGGAACCGAAGCAACGTCTTCATCCCATCAGACGGCCAATCGTCTCCAATCATCGGGATTTCTTCACAACACCCGCATCGCACGCTCACGCTTCATTGCGCTGTCGCACGTACCTGTCGAGCGCGGCAGCCGTGATACCCGTGTATCCGTCGATTGAAGCGAACTGCGGACCTTGGGAATTATCGAGCCGTATGAAACCGGTCTGCGCGAGCGTGGTGGCGCCGGAAGCGGCCGCGGAGCGCAATCCCGATATGGAATCCTCAACCGCGATGCAGTATCTCATATCCTCCGGCTTGATGCCGAGACGCCTTCCGGCCTCCAGATACGGTTCCGGCGACGGTTTCTTCGCGACATCGTCATCGCCGCACACATATCCCGCGAATGCGCCGACGGGAGCCTGCGCAACAAGATTTTCCGCCAGATGACGAGGCGACGTCGTCACCAGCATCGAAGGAACGCCAGTCGCGGCCAACGACCGCAGCACGTCCTCCACGCCGGGAATCCATGGTATGCGTTCGAATTCCCTCTGCGCCACGTAATCAATCATGCCTTTGCCGATTTCCTCGACCGACAATGCGCAACCGTGCTCCACCATGCGGCGCGCGACGTCCGGCACCGGCGTGCCCGAACCCTGCCAGGCCAGATCCTCATCCCAGTATCCGCCATGCTCCGCCGCGATCTTCATCTCGCCCGCATGCCAATACGGCTCGGAATCAATCAACGTGCCGTCCATGTCCCAAAACACCGCTTTGAGCATCAGCTTCGATTCGTCCATGTCGCGTCTCCTTCGTTCCGCAAACCGTCCGGCATGCATCCATCACCAACGATGTCGCCTCCGGCTTCCATTTCAGCTTTCCGTTTCTATTCCAACAGAACGATGCGACCTAGACGGCACGAGCCACACCGCGCACATCGCATGCGACGAGAGCGCATGGCACGAACCTTCGCGCCTTTGCGTGAATTCCGGTTCGTGGAGTTTCGCGAGGCATTGCGAGGCATTGCATCCGCCACGTGCGGCGGCTCCATCACCGCGCCTATAGACAATCAGCCGGGCAATCGGCTTGGCGATCGACGCCGCATCACGCTTCCCGGCAGCCGACTTCCCCATGGTTCTCGGAGGCACCCGCACCGACCTGGCCAGCGGCCGATCCATCAGACCGTTCTTCGGCTTTCGCCGCTTCCTCCGCTTTCCAGCGTGCGATGCAGCGTTCGACGCGCTTGTATCCTATGATCTTCGGGTCGAGTCCGGCCTCTCGGAAAATCACGGCCGGCGAACCGCCTTCGGCATACCGGCGCATGCAATCATCACGGAATTTTTTGGAATAGCTGATGCGATACTGGGTGACCGATTCCACGGCCTCCAAAGATCCCAGATACCTGCGGACCTTGGCAGTGAACGCGACTCTTGGCATATGGCACTCCTCACCTTTCCTCGTTCGCCTCATAGCTGATATTTCTCCGGAACTTCCACGGAGAAAACGCGTCTTCCCCTATGTCAACCTTGCAGACGGAAGAAAAACGACTATGGCGTACATGGACAGAATTATTTCCGGCACACCATCGGAGTTGCACAAAAATAACACGTCACGTGAAGACTATATACCAAAAAGCCGAGTATGGCGCAAAAAATACTTATTTATGATACTTTTCTCGGATTTTCCTCTTGTTATCGGTCGCCCCAAAGCACAACCGAGGTGGACGTCTTGCCATCGTCTTCACGGGAAATCTCCGAAGAGTCACGTGATGGCAACTGCCGCATATCGACGCGAATCTGATGCCGCCACATGCGGGCACGGCGGGAACGTTCGACCTCGACGATTCCGCCATCGGCGTCCGCCGCGAACACACTCGTTCCCGCCGGCTTGCGCAGGCGTTCGACCTGCCTGCGGAGCTCACGGTTCTCCTCTTCGAGCTCGAGGATGCGCGTGACTCCGGCCAGATTGATGCCTTCCTCCTGACTCAGATGCTGTGCGTTGGCAAGACGCGCGATGTCGCGCAGGGAATAGCGGCGGGCACCGCCAGCGGTACGTTGCGGCACCACCAAGCCGAGCCTGTCGTACTGGCGGAGCGTCTGCGGATGCACGTTGGCGAGTTCCCCGGCACGACCGACCGAGAACACCGGCAGCTCGATATCGAAACCGACCCTGTCGGCGCCATCCAGATCGGCGTGCCCCGACACTATCGCCAACGCGCACATCTCATACAGACGCTTGGCCTGGCGCTCGGCACGCTTGCGCGACGTGCGCGTCATATCGCTCAGCGCTCCTTGGCGAGTTCGTCAGCGAAATCGCCGCACGCCTTGTCGAATTCCTTCGCCGCGTGCCTGACGATCAAGCCGGGCTTGTCCGGAATGCGAATCTCCACGCGACCGACCAAATCGCCTTCACCGCGGGAATTCCGCACGCCCCTGCCTGCGATGCGCACTTCCGTGCCGCTCGACGAGCCAGCGGGCACTTTGAAGGTGACCTCATGGCCATCGACGTCCGTCGCGGACACCTTCGCACCGGCCACCGCCTGGCCCACGGTAATCGGCAACGGCATGATGATGTCGAGGTTGCGCAAGGCGAATTTCGGGTCTTCGGGGACATGGATCTGCAGGTACAGGTCACCGTTCCGTCCACCATTGCGGCCGGGCTTGCCCTTGCCTGCAAGGCGAATCTTCTGGCCGTCCTTCACTCCTGCGGGAATATGCGTCTTGAATTTCCGTCCATCGGCGCTCAGCGAAACGGTGGCGCCCTTGACGGACTGACGGAAAGTCAGACGAACCTTCGAATGACGATCCTCGCCATTTTCCGGCTGCGGGGCCTCCTCATA
>DKCF01000034.1:3486-3930 GCA_002451435.1 Bifidobacterium sp. UBA6881
TTCGGATTGCCTCCACCGTTGGTCTGGAAACGGATACGGGACCCGTTGCCGCCCATGCCGGCGCCGCCGCCGAACATCGAACCGAAAATGTCGGAGAATCCGCTGGCATCGAATCCGCTGGCTCCGGAACCACCCGCGAAACGCGCGCCGCCCATGCCGAACTGGCGAATCGCATCGTACTTCTGGCGGTTCTGCTTGTTGCTCAGCACGTCATACGCCTCGGAGATGTCCTTGAACTTCTCCTCGGCCTCCTTGGTCTTGTTCAGATCAGGGTGGTACTTGCGCGCCAGCTTGCGGTATGCCTTGGTGATCTCCTCGTCAGTGGCCTCCTTGGAGACACCGAGGACCTTGTAGAAATCCTTGCTCAACCATTCATTCTCAGCCATGCTGTGCCTCCTTCCATGAGGCTAGGCCCCTCATGCGAGGGGCCTATACATATGTTTT
>DKCF01000034.1:4024-5660 GCA_002451435.1 Bifidobacterium sp. UBA6881
CCGATGCGGTAGCCGGCCTCCACCACGGTGTCGACGGTCTCCTTCTCGGCCTGCGGATCCGGCTTGTGCAGAATCGCCTCATGCTTGGTCGGATCGAAGTCCTCGCCCTTTTCGCCGAACTTCTCGACGCCGAACTTCTCGAACGCCTTGTCGATCTTGGTGGAGACGGCCTTGAACGAATCGTCCATCTCGCTGTGCTCGCGGATGCGGTCGATGTCGTCAAGCGCCGGCAGCAATGCGGTCAGCACGTCGATGATGCCGTGCTGGCGGAAACGGTCCTGCTCCTTCTTCGCGCGATTGCGGAAGTTGATGAACTCCGCGCGTTCACGCTGAAGGGCCTCCAGATATTCCGCGGCCTCCTTCTTGGCCTGGCCAAGCGGGGTCAGCGTATCGTCGGCCTTGTCATCGCCGTCATTCGACTTGTCCGTCTGCTCCCCCGTCTGCTTCTGCTGCGATTGCGCATCGGCAGCGGGCTTGTCGGCGGAGGCGCCGTCCGTCTTGGCATCGGCATGATCGTCATGCGATTCCTTGGCGTCGGCGCCGGCAGGAGCGCCCTGCCCCGACAGGTCATCCATGTCGGGCAGGTCGTTCAGATATTCGTCCTTGTTGAAGTCGGACATGATTACTTATTGTCCTTGTTGTCGTCATCGTCCACGACTTCGGCGTCAACGACGTCGTCATCGGCGGAGGATCCGGCTGCGGCACCGGCATTCGTGGCACCCGCAGCGCCAGCCGCACCCGCGGCGGCACCGGCCGCACCCGCAGCGCCCTGCTGGGCGTACAGCGCCTGGCCGATCTTCTGCGCGGAGGTCATCAGCTCGCTCTGGGCGCTCTTGATCTTCTCGATGTCCTCACCCTTCAGGGCTTCCTTCAGGGCGTTGACCTTGTCGGTGACTTCCTTGGCCACGTCATCGGAGAGCTTGTCCTTGTTGTCGTTGACGAGCTTCTCGGTCTGGTAGGCGAAGGCTTCGGCCTGGTTGCGGGCCTCGGCGTCCTCCTTGCGCTTCTTGTCCTCGGCCTCGTGGGCTTCGGCCTCCTTGACCATGCGGTCGATCTCGTCCTTCGGCAGGCCGGAACCACCGGTGATGGTCATGGACTGCTCCTTGCCGGTGCCCTTGTCCTTGGCGGACACGTGCACGATGCCGTTGGCGTCGATGTCGAAGGTGACCTCGATCTGCGGGACGCCACGCGGGGCCGGCGCGATGCCGGTCAGCTCGAAGGTTCCCAGCGGCTTGTTGTCGCGGGCGAACTCACGCTCGCCCTGGTAGACCTGAATCAGCACGGACGGCTGGTTGTCTTCGGCGGTGGAGAACACCTCGGAGCGCTTGGTCGGGATGGCGGTGTTGCGGTCGATGAGCTTGGTCATGATACCGCCCTTGGTCTCAATGCCGAGGGACAGCGGGGTGACGTCGATCAGCAGCACGTCCTTGCGGTCGCCCTTGATGACGCCGGACTGCACGGCAGCGCCGACAGCCACGACCTCATCCGGGTTCACGGACTGGTTGGCTTCCTTGCCGCCGGTGAGCTCCTTGACGAGCTCCTTGACGGCAGGCATACGGGTGGAGCCGCCGACGAGGACCACATGGTCGATGTCGGAGACGCCGATGCCGGCATCCGCCAGCACGTTGTTGAACGG
>DKCF01000034.1:5768-6352 GCA_002451435.1 Bifidobacterium sp. UBA6881
AGGTGCACCGGGGTGCCGTCGGGGGTCATCGCCAGGTACTGCATGGAAATGGAGGTGCTGGTGGAGCTGGACAGTTCCTTCTTGGCCTGTTCCGCGGCTTCCTTCAGACGCTGCAGGGCGATCTTGTCCTTGCTCAGGTCGACGCCGTACTTGTTCTTGACCTCGCCGACGAGCCAGTCGATGATCTTCTGGTCCCAATCGTCGCCGCCCAGGTGGTTGTCGCCGTTGGTGGCCTGCACCTGAATGGTGGAGAAGCCGTCGTCGTCCTTGCCGATCTCCAGCAGGGACACATCGAAGGTGCCACCACCGAGGTCGAAGACCAGGATGCGCTCGTCTTCCTTGCCCTTCTCCAAGCCGTAGGCCAGTGCGGCGGCGGTCGGCTCGTTGATGATACGCAGGACGTTCAGGCCCGCGATGGTGCCGGCGTCCTTGGTCGCCTGACGCTGGGCGTCGTTGAAGTATGCCGGGCAGGTGATCACGGCGTCGGTGACCGGCTCGCCGAGGTATGCTTCGGCATCCCTCTTCAGCTTCATCAGCACCTGAGCGGAGATCTCCTGCGGAGTCCACTTCTTGCCGTCGATCTC
>DKCF01000034.1:6453-6906 GCA_002451435.1 Bifidobacterium sp. UBA6881
ACTTCGCCGACCAGAATCTCACCGGACTTGCTGAAGGCCACGACGGACGGCGTGGTGCGAGCGCCTTCGGCGTTCACGATGACGGTCGGCTGACCGCCTTCAAGAGTTGCGATGCAGGAATTGGTGGTACCCAAATCAATGCCAACTGCGCGTCCCATAACATGTCTCCTTTATGAATAGGTTCGCTATACGTTCTTTTCGTTCTTCGCCCGGGTTTCGGATGACCGCCTCTCGGGCTTTCCAAAACTTGAGCCTACACCACTCAACTTTTGTTCGCAAGTTTTTATTCCCGAATTCGTAAAAATCTTGAGTCTACTTCGCTCAACTTTTCGAGTTGAGCTCGCAAAGTACCTTTCAGAACGTCAAATCCGCCGATCTCCGGGCGGAAACCACCTGTCAAGAAGTCAAGTCAGACAGCCAGCAGGACGCCGCAGAACAACCGAATCCGCCACC
>DKCF01000034.1:6944-7092 GCA_002451435.1 Bifidobacterium sp. UBA6881
AAAACACCCACCAAGCAATCAGCCAAACGACCAAATCCGCCACCGACCGGAGAAAAACACCCACCAAGCAGACGGCCAGACACCCAAATCACCCACCAGCTGGATAAATCGGCACGCCCAGAACCATCTCACACGACCAAATCATCCA
>DKCF01000034.1:7223-7449 GCA_002451435.1 Bifidobacterium sp. UBA6881
CAAATCATCCAGCCACTGGAAAAATCCAGACGCTCAAGTCACTTCAGACAACCGAATCACCCACCGACTGGAAAAATCGGCACGCATAGATGCTCCTTATACGACCAAAACATCCACCGACTGGAAGAAAACACCCGCTAGGCAAACGGCAAAACGCCCAAACCATCCAGTCAATGGAGGAAGAAGACGTCCAAGAACCATCTCAGGCGACCAAAACATCCAAGCA
>DKCF01000013.1:0-1662 GCA_002451435.1 Bifidobacterium sp. UBA6881
CATGCCCCGCTACCAATCAAACCGTCAGATTCGTCTGGCGGTTTTTGTTTTTCGCTGTTGATTCCCTACGATTCTCCGCATCGTTTCGTGCGCGTTTTCCTTCATTAGCATTTCCTCCTCATACGCCTCGCAACCATATTCAGGTTCCTCGAAGGTATTTCTCCGTCCGCCTAAACGCCCACGGCGAATGTTGCGGCTGCGGGCTGAAAATCCAAAGACTTTCAAGGGCGCCCGCTGTACGTTGACCTCACCAACCGACAAACCGACAACAAGGAGGTCAACATGGCACAGCCATCGCATGACGCGGGCGACATCGCAAGCAACACGGCGAGCGGCGCATCCGACGATGTTCCGGACACCGCGCCGCTGAAAGGCGTCAAGGTCATCGACTGGACGCAGGTGCAATCCGGCCCGTCGTGCACGCAGATGCTCGCATGGATGGGCGCGGAGGTCATCAAGGTGGAGAAGGTGCGCGGCGGCGACCCGACGCGCAACGAGATGAACGACGTGGACGGATCGTATTCCCTGTATTTCCTGCAGCTCAACGCCAACAAGAAATCCGTCACGTTGAACATGAAGAATCCGGAGGGCAAGAAGATCCTCACCGACCTGCTCAAAGACGCCGATGTGTTCGTGGAGAACATCGGCCCCGGCGATGTGGAGAAGCTCGGATTCGGCTGGGATGCCGTGCACGCGCTCAATCCGCGTCTCATCATGGCGTCGCTGAAGGGTTTCAACAAGGGCAGCCGATTCGAGCGCGTCAAGGCGTTCGAACCCGTCGCGCAGTCAGCCGGCGGAGCCGCCTCCACGACCGGATGGTATGACGGCGAGCGCAACGTGCCCACGCAGTCCGGTGCGGCGCTGGGCGATTCGAACAGCGGCATGCATCTGCTGATCGCGATTCTGTCCGCATTGCTGCAGCGTCAGCGCACCGGCGTGGGCTGCTACGTGTACCAGTCCATGCAGAACGCGGTGTTGAATCTATGCCGCGTCAAGTTGCGCGACCAACTGATCCTCGACCGTCTGGGCAGGCTCTCCTATTATGACTGCTATCCGGATTACCAGTGGGGCAAGGCGGTTCCGCGTGCGGCCAATGCCGAGGGCGGTCTGGTGCTGGGCTGGTGCTATCGCGCGAAGGGTTGGGAGACCGATCAGAACGCCTATGTATATATAGTGATCCAGCAGTCAGCCAAGGGGTTCGAGAACTTCTGCCGCGCGATGGGATTCGAGGATTGGCTCACCGATCCGCGTTTCAGCACCGCCAACGCGCGCGACGAGCACAAGCGGGAGGTGTACGAGCGCGTCGAGCGGTACACGATGCGCTATGACAAGTACGAGCTGACGAAGGAACTGGGCGCGAAGGGGGTGCCGGTCGGCCCGGTGCTCGACTGGCATGAATTGGAGAACGATCCGGATCTGAACGATGATGGCACCATCGTGACCATCGACCAGCAGGACGCGCGCGGCGAGTTCAAGACGATCGGCATGCCGTTCACGATGAGCAATTTCACGCCGGATTACCGGCGTGCGCCGAAGCTCGGTGAGCATAATGCTGAGATCCTGCACGCCTTGGGGTATGACGACGACCGTATCGCGGCGTTGCTCCACGATGGCGTGATCGGAGGCAATGACGGCGTGAAGGCCGATCTGCGGTAATCCTCG
>DKCF01000013.1:1810-5146 GCA_002451435.1 Bifidobacterium sp. UBA6881
GCAGAACGGCACGAGCCAGATCCACAGCAGGCAGGTAGCCGCGAACGCGACGGTCGCGACGGCGGTGGTGGACGCGCCTTCCCGCACATAGATGTTGTATCGGCTGGAGATGATGATGCCGGAGAACGCCGGCGGCAGCGCCACCGACATGACGAGCATGGAGATCTTGTCGAGGTCGCCGCCCATGCCGCACAGCAACGCGACGCCGAAGAACACGGCCGGCGTGAGAATCAGACGGAAGAACGTGTTCCAGATGATTTCCCGGCCCAGCGAGAACCGCACGGTCGACAACGCGAGCCCCGCGGAAAGCACGGCGACGCCGGAATTCGCCTTGGCGATCAGGTCGAACGTCGGCGCCACCTGCTCGGGAACATGGATGCCGAGCAGCACCAGCGCGATGGCGAGCAGTGGCGCCCAGCACACCGGCTGCTTCAGTGCGTCCAGCAACGCCTGCATATTGCCGTGCCGGTCGGCATCGTCGCCCCTCGCGCCGCGCACCATCAGCTCGGCGTCTTTGTCATGTCTGGCGTCGAGCGTCGGATCAAGCGCGACATCGCCTTTTGCCGCGTTCTCCATTCCGTTGCCGACCGCGCCCGAAACCGCCGTATCCTTCGCCAATCCATCGATCGCGGCAGAAGTGGACCGCGCATCCGCCCCGGACCGCGCGACCTGCGCGGACAGCCGCGCGCGGTCCTTGGCCTGACCGAGGTTGATCAGGTACATGCCGATCGGCAACGTCACCACGTTGACGACGATGGAGATGATGGCGATCACCAGGTTCGTGCTCACCGTGTTGCCGTAAATCGGGTCGAGCACCGCGAAACCGAGGAAGCCGATGGTCGGAGAGCCCGCGATCAGCGCGCAGACGGCGGCTTCCTGGATGGTGCGGTGGAACAGCAGCCTGCACAGGTAGTAGCAGACCATGAACATCACGACCACGCCGATGAAGCCGATGGCCGTAAGCGTCGCGTCCTGCGCGAGCATCCGCCTCGTCGCCTTGATGATGGAGACGAACAACGCGGCCGGCAATGCGATGTTGAGCACCACTTTGTTGAGTCCCTGACGTTGGTCGTCATCGAAATAGCTGAGTTTTCCGCAGATATAGCCGAGCGCCATGACGACGATGATCGGCACGATGTCGTTGACCAGTATGTTTGCCAATGTTGTGATTCTTTCGATTGCGTTCTATCGCACGACGAAAGCCCGTGGACGCACGCATTCCACCGTCCGCGCGTCCACGGCCCCTCATCGATTGGATTCCTTGTTGGTTTTGGGATCTGTTCGATTCGCCGGACTTTCGCGTTTCGTCAGGCCCGACGGCGAACGCGCGTCGCTACATGCGCGCGCCTTGCGCATAATCGTGCGCGGTGACTTCGGAGGCGGCGAGCGCGCCGACGACCGGCTTGGGATTCAACGAGCCGATGTTGCCCGATTCCCTGCCCGCGTATTTGGCGAGCTGCACATGCACGAAGCTCGGCCGTCCGGACATGACGGCCCGCTCGACCATCGCTTCGGTCTCTTCCGGCGTCGTGGCGTAATATCCTTCGCCGCCGAACGCCTCGATCATTGTTTCGTAATGCGCCTCGTAGGTCAGTGTCAGCGGGGACGGATCGCCGTCCGTGCCGAGGTTTTCGAAATCGCCTCGGTATATGCCGCCGTTGTTGAGCACCACGAATGTGATCGGCAACCGGTAGCGGCATGCCGTCTCGACCTCCATGCCGTCGAATCCGAACGCGGAATCGCCGCCGATGTACAGCACCTTCCTGCCGGTGGCCACCGCCGCGCCAATCGCATAGCCGGTTCCGCATCCCATGACGCCCCATGTGCCGCAGTCGAGACGGCGACGCGGTTCGCGCATCGCGATGATGTTGCGGCAGTCGTCGAGCGAGTTGGCGCCTTCGTTGGCGAGGATGAGATCCTCATGGTGCCTGTCGTAGACCTTCGCGATGGCGCCGAGCGCGTTGAAATGGCTCATCGGCACCTGTTCGGAACGTTCCTTCGCCGCGAATTTCGCTTTGTTCGCTGCGCCCGCCTTGCGAATCAGACCAAGCCATTCCTCGGATGCCGTGAACGGACGCTCTTCCAATGCGCCGTTGAGCATCATCATGGCGGAGCGGATGTCGCCCACCATCGGCACGTCGATCTTGCGCGCGTTGTCGATCTCCTCCGGGTCGATGTCGATCTGGATGAACCTCACCTGGCTGTTCCATGGTTTGCCTTGGCCGAACGACAGCATCCAGTTGAGGCGCGCGCCGACGAGCAGCACCACGTCGGCGTTGCCCAACGCAAGCGAACGGCAGCTGGCGGTGCTGTGCGGATCATCGTCCGGCACCACGCCTTTGGCCATCGACATGGGTTGGAACGGGATGTCGGTTTTGCCGATGAATTCGCGGATTTCCTTTTCGGCGCGGGCGATCGCCGCGCCCTTGCCGATGACCATCAGCGGATGCTTGGCTTGGCGCAGCAGCGCCATGGCCGCATCGACCGACGCGCGTGACGGCGGCATGGACGGCTGCGGATCGGCCGGCGTCCACAGGTTCGCTTTCGCAGCGTCCTTGGATAGCATCTGTGCCACGGTGTCGTCGGGCAGATCGAGGTATACGGCTCCCGGACGGCCGCAGGATGCGATGTGTACCGCACGCGCCACGGCCAGGGGGATGTCCTCGATGCGGTCGATGCGCAGCGAGGCCTTGCAGAACGGTTTGGCGTAGCCCATCTGGTCGAGGCCTTCGTATTCGCCCTCGTTGAGGTCCACGATGTGGCGGGTGGACGATCCGCCGATCATGATGACCGGGAATCCGTTGACGGTGGCTTCCAGCAGCGCCGGCAATCCGTTGAGGAATCCCGGCGCCGACACGGTCAGCGCCACCGCCGGCCTGGCGTTGAGAAAGCCTTCGGCGGCGGCCGCATTGACCGCGTCGGCCTCATGCCGCATACCGATATAGCGCATGCCCATGCCCTGCGCGATGCGTGCGAAATCGGTGACGGGAATGCCGACCACGCCATACATGTCGCGGATGCCGTTCGCCATCAACGCCTTGGCAAGGTAATGCGGCGTGTCCGTGATGGTCTGGTTCTGTTCTTCTGTCATCGCAACCTCCATTCGTATTGACGACGCACCGATTGTAGATATACGAAAATGGAAGTTCGTCAGCAGAAAAAATCGTTCATCTATGGCTTAATATCGTCATTTTTACAGCGTTCTTCGATTGCATCGGTTGTATGGCCATACGGCACGCGCTTCCGCAGGACGCACGCGCTGCACCGGGCACATGTCCAACCGGTCACACGCTCCCCACAAGACACGCGCTTTTACAACAACGCGCGCGACTCTCA
>DKCF01000112.1:0-309 GCA_002451435.1 Bifidobacterium sp. UBA6881
GGAGATTTGCATGTGGCTAGTCTCCTTGTACGGTCGCTGAGCTGCTGTCGGCAGGGCATTACGTATGCCATGACTGCGGCGAAGCGGCCGATGTGAGTCATCAAGGAATCGTAAAAGAAGAGAAGCGCCGAACCACGAAAGCGCCTGTCGGCGCAAAGGCCGCTCGCAGCGGCAAAAAATGGAGCCCGGGGCTATGCATGGCCCGACGCGAATATCCATTGTACCGTCACGCTGACCAATGTGATGCACCGTGTCGCGCGGTCACTCCAATTTGCCGCGACGCCACAGATTCGCTCCGTGGCGGAAATC
>DKCF01000112.1:369-5487 GCA_002451435.1 Bifidobacterium sp. UBA6881
ACGCGCTTCTCCATCGCGGCACGGTAATCGGCTGAATCGGCCACAGCGGAACCGTCCGCGGTCTTACCGCTTGCTGTGGAATCGTTCGCCGCGGAATCGCCCGCAGTGAACGCGGCATCCGCCTTCAATCGTTCGGAAAGCTTATGTGCCTCGATGCGCAGTCCCAATGCGACCACGTCCGTGAACGCCGCGGCACGCTCCATGGCGACCGCGAAATCGCCGGTGAACGCGCCGGCCAGAATCGAATCGGCGGTCCGGGCGATGTCGTCTTCGGTCGGCGCTTGATCCACGCCGGCGATGGCGGATGCGGTGGTGGCGACGGGCTCGCCCACCCGCCACAATCGTGCGATCGACTCGCGGTTCTTCCGCATCCAGCTGCGCAAGAGGTACAGGCGCCACAGAATACCGGGCAGGGAATCCGGTTCGGCATGGCTCCACAGTTCCGCGATCACGTCCACGCCTTCGCGGTCCACCAGCGTGAGCACACGTCGGACCAGCTGCGCGTCCTGCGTGTGATGCACACGGTCGAGCAACGCGGCGGCCGAGGCATGGCTCATTTCGCTGATCTGCGCCGGATCCGCGCCGCCGGCGATATTGTCGGCCATAAGCTGGTCGAGCTGCCCGGGGCGTGCGGGACGCGGCGAGCCGGTGTTCGTGAAACCGGCCGCGCGACTGGGAACGATCGAACCGGAACCGTAATGCATGTTAGTGGACAATTGGCGAGACCTTTTGAATGTCGATGATGCTGGGACCTTGTGGTGTATCGATTATAAACAGTGCGACGGCGGTACCGGTAGGCATGTACGGCGATTTCGCGATGAGTTGCTTGGCGAGGGGCTTGCGCGCGCACAGACCGCGCAGATGGTCGTAGATGCCGCCGATCACCGGGCGGTGCATGCATATCGCGGTGGTCTCGCGTTTGTCGAGCGTCTGCTTGATCTGGTCGAGGAACGTCAGCCATGCGATCGTCGGATGTTCGGCGAACTCATCCTCGGTAAGCGCGTCGGCATGCTCCATCGGACGTTCCGTCTGCCAGCTCAGCACCTGCAGTGTCTCCCGGCAGCGCAGCCATGGCGAGGTGACCAGCCGCGTCGGATTGTAGCAGGCCAGTTCGCGGTTGAGCGCGAACGCCGCGGCGGCGCCTTTCGGCGTGATCGGGCGATTCGCGTCCGTGCCGGTCCATGATTTGCGCGCCTCGGCCTTGGCATGCCGCACGATCATCAGATTCTGCGCGGTCGCGGCGCCTTCCTCGACGCGGTCCACGAAAACCGCCAATGTCTCCTTGTCGGTCGAATGGGTCAGCACTTTGCGGACTTCGCGCACCGGAACCCACTTGATGTCGTTGATCTCGCCGACGTCCGCGCGATGCACCGGGCCGAACGCGTCGAGAAGATGTTCGGCGTCGGCGTCGGAAATCGGCTGTGCCATCCAATACAGCGTGTGCTTGGTGTCGACGGTGCGATCGCGCGAATGGCGGGTTTTCTTGCCTTCGTCCGCCAAAGGATATTCGACTTCGCGCAGGTAAGGGCCGAGCGCCACGGTGACGCCCGTTTCCTCGCCGATCTCACGCACCGCGGCATGCCGGTGCGATTCGTATTGTTCCAGTTTGCCCTTCGGCCAGCTCCAGTCGTCGTATTTCGGACGGTGCACCACGCACACCTCCATGCTGTCGAGCTGTTCCTGAGGTGTTTTCCGCCCTGCGATGGCGGGATTCGCCGCGATTTCGGTGCCGTCTTTCCAACGCCATACAATGCCGCCGGCCGCTTCGACGACCTTCCTGATTTTTTCACTCATATGTCTTTCTCTCCGTCCCCGTCCTCATATGCGTCGTGCTTCCGACATGTTGCGACGCCGGGCTTCGACGTCCGTCCATGCGCACGCAAAATGGCCGATTCCGTGGAATGCGGAATCGGCCATTGTCTTTATATCAGTGATTCACCGGTCGGCGCGTGTGCTTGCGAATCAGGTATTCCTGACAATCGACCAGCGGACGACCGCCTTCATCCTTCGCGTGGCGCACGTACGTGCCGTCGGATTCCATATGCCAGGAGGCGGTGGAATCGGCCATCTGCAGATCGACGTACTTGATGAGCTCGTCGATCTGTTCCGGCGCGGTGATGCGGACCAACGCCTCGACACGACGGTCGAGGTTGCGGTGCATCAGGTCGGCGGAACCGATCCACACTTCCGGGCCAGCCGCGGGGCCCTCGCCGATCTGCGGGCCGTCGGAGTTGGCGAAGGCGTAGATGCGGCTGTGCTCCAGGAAGCGTCCCAGGATGGAACGCACGCGGATGTTCTCGGAAAGCCCCGGAACACCCGGCTTGAGCGCGCAGATGCCGCGTTCGACGATGTCGATCTTCACGCCGGCCTGGCTTGCGCGGTACAGGGCGTCGATGGTCTTCTCGTCGACGATGGAGTTCACCTTGATCTTGATCCAGGCCTCCTTGCCGGCGCGTGCGGCGTCCTCCTCGCGGCGGATGCGCTGGATCAGGCCGGAGCGCACGGTGCGCGGCGCCACCAGCAGACGGTGGAAGCTCGACTTCGGAGCGTAGCCGGAAAGCTGGTTGAACAGGCGGGTCATGTCTTGGCCGACGACCGGATCGCAGGTCAGCAGGCCCAAATCGGTGTAGATTCGCGCGGTCTTCGGGTTGTAATTGCCGGTGCCCACGTGGCAGTAGCGGCGCAGTCCATCGGCTTCCTGGCGGACCACCAGGCTCAGCTTGCAGTGCGTCTTCAATCCGACGATGCCGTACACGACGTGCACGCCGGCGCGCTCGAGCTTGCGCGCCCATGCGATGTTGGCGTCCTCGTCGAAACGCGCCTTGATCTCGACCAATGCCAGCACCTGCTTGCCGGCGTGCGCGGCGTCGATCAGCGCGTCGATGATCGGGGAGTTGCTGGACGTGCGGTACAGCGTCTGCTTGATGGCGAGCACCTTCGGATCCGCCGCCGCCTGCGCTAGGAACGCCTGAACGGAGGTAGAGAACGAATCGTACGGGTGATGCAGGAGGATATCGCGTTCGCGAATCGCTGCAAAAATGTCTTGCGCGCGGGAGGATTCCACCTCGGCGATCTGACGGTTCGTGGTCGGCACGAACGAACGGTATTTCAGGTCGGGACGGTCGATGCCGCCGAGCTCGAACAGCACGGTCGCGTCGAGCGGCGCGGGCAGGCGGTACACCTCGTCGGCGCTCACGCGCAGCTGGTCGGCCAGCAGCTGGGACAGGAACGGGCTGGTCTCGTCGGAGATCTCCAGACGGATCGGCGGTCCGAAGCGGCGGCGCAGCAGTTCCTTCTCCATCGCGTTGAGCAGGTTCTCGGCATCGTCCTCTTCGACGTCGATGTCTTCGTTGCGGGTGACGCGGAAGGAGCGTGCCTCCTTGATGATCATGCCTGGGAACAGTGATTCCAGATGGGCGATGATGAGGTTCTCCATCGTGATGAAGCCGTAACGGACGTTGCCGCTGTCGTCATCGGTCAGGTCGTCGACCGGCACGAGTCGGTTCAGGTTGCCGGGGACCTTCACGCGGGCGAAGTGCGACTTGCCGGAAGCCGGGTTCTCCACCAGCACGGCGAGGTTCAGGGAGCCGCCGGAGATGTATGGGAACGGATGGGCCGGATCCACGGCAAGCGGCGTCAGCACCGGGAACACCTGCTGGCGGTAGTAGCGGGACAGGCGCTCCTGCTCGGCGGCGGTGAGCTTGTCCCAGCTCAGCAGCACGATCTTTTCCTTCGCGAGGTCGGGAAGGATGTGGTTGAGGATGTAGTGCGCGTGCTCATCCTGCAGCCGATGCGCCTGTTCGCTGATGGCGCGCAGCTGCTGCCTCGGGCTCAGTCCGGAGGCGGCCGTCACCGCGATGCCGGTGTCGATGCGGCGCTTCAGACCGGCGACGCGCACCATGAAGAATTCGTCGAGGTTGTTCGCGAAGATCGCGGCGAAGCTTGCGCGTTCGATGATCGGCAGATCCTCGTCCTGGGCGAGCTCAAGGACGCGCTTGTTGAATTTCAGCCAGCTGAGTTCGCGGTCGAAGAAACGATCTTTCGGCAGCGGCTCCTCGCCCGCCTGAAGCTCTCGCCGGTCATTCTTGTCGGTTTCGGCGATATGCTCAGCTATCTGGCTGCGCAAAATCGCCTTTGAGGGTGCGTCAAAAATCTGTGCCATACTGTCCTACTCTATCTTCATATGATTGGAAACGCGGCGTGAAGCGGCAGAATTTAGATGGAGTTAACATTCGCGGATGAATCATGCGACACGCCGCGCATTCTCGGAATCGAACGCAATCGCACAAACGCAGGGGAAATCGCTCGCAGAAGATTACTTTTCAGTCGCTTTGTCCGTCGAAAAACAACAATATGGATAAATATGGAACATTGTCGTTTTCGGATTTGCGATCGCCGTGATGCCGAGCATAATTACGAAGTACAAGAACAACTGAAGAGCAGAGCCCACAAAGAGTGTATGGCCGAGATTGGTCGTTACGTTGAACGGGCATTGTTATAGACTTACCGTTACGACGATGTTGTTGTGCAGAGATTCTGCTCCGAAGGTTTTTGCAGGAAGACCCGCTATGGCGGGTCTTCCTTTTTTGTTATGGGTTTGGCGTGTGGCCCGTCCTGACATCAACCTGGGTCTATAGGGTTTATAGGCCTCAATTCTGCCGAGTAAATCGGTCAACTTACCTTTTTGTTATGGCGCTTGGTGCGTGGCCTCAAGGTGCGCTGCCAAGGCTTTGCCGTGTGATGTGGACGGGTGTGGATGACACGCCGGGGATGTGGATAACCCGCGTCCTTCGACCACAAGGGCCGGATTGGCTTGCCCGCATGGGTGGCTGGCCGTTCAATCGGAGACATGAACAGCGCAGCACCATTCCCGGAGATTCCTCCGGTTCCGTTGCCGTCGGGCGGAAGCATACCGGCGGTGCCTCCGCGGCGTCCTGACGGTCCCGTGGCTCGCATGGAGCCGGAATCGGACCGTGGCCTGATTGATAGACGGCGGTTCTACAAGCCGCCTGATTCGGGCGTTCCGGCACGCCCCCATGCGGGCGGGAACGCTGGCATCGGGGAAGCTTCGGCATATTCCGCAGTGACGGAAGGGGATTCCGCGTTTGAACGGAAGCC
>DKCF01000112.1:5519-7487 GCA_002451435.1 Bifidobacterium sp. UBA6881
GGCAATATCGTGGTCGTCGAGGCGGCTACGGCCGGCGTGGGCGCAAGCACGTTGAGCGCGTTGCTGGCCCGCGAATTGACGGAAAGAGGATTGAAATGTGTGCTCGTCGATGCCGATCTGCATGGCGGTGGTCTCGATGTGCTGCTCGGTGCGGAAAATGAAGACGGCTCGCGTTTCGGTGAGATTAGCGCGCCATTGGGCAAAATCGACGGCAAGGCGTTGTTGCGCGAGTTGCCGACATGGGACGGCATACCGCTGTTGGCCTGTGACCCATGGAAAACCGAAAATCCGCAGTCGTGGGAAGTCCGGGCATGCGTTAAGGCGCTGGCGCGGGTACGGAGCGCGATCATCGTGGACGTCGGACAATGGCACCATCTGCCGAACATCCCCGAGCTAGAGCAGGGCATCCGCATCGTCGCCGTCGAATTGACGGTGCTGGGATTGGCCCGCGCCAAAACAAGCATCCAGACACGTCGCGCGCATGCGGAGCGGCATGACACGGCCGAGAACCGTGAGATAGTGATCGGCATGGTGCCGCGGGGAACGGTGCGCGAGCATGGCGTGACCTCGTTGGACGAGGCGGAGGAATATCTCGGATGCGAAATCAGCGCGATCGTCAAGCCGGACGCCAAGCTCTGCAGCGAGTTGCTTGAGGGCCTCGGATTGCGCAAACCCAACCGGGCCACGGCGAAGGCCATTGCGGTATTGGCCGATCGCGTGCAGGAGCTCATCGGAATGCGGCAGGTGCATCATGGAACTCGGGCCCCTTAGCGACATCGCTTCCGAACCCGGAGTCACCGATATCGCGGTGACCTGCGACGGCACGGTCTGGGCGGATTGCGGCCAGGGCATGCGGGCGCGTACGTTGCGCACGCCTTTCCCCACCGCGCAATCGATTCGCGAATTCGCCGTACGACTGTGCTCGCAACTGGGCAGACGGCTTGATGACGCCTGCCCGATCGCCGACGCCTCCACCATGGAAGGATTGCGGGTGCATGCGGTCATCGCGCCTCTGGTGCCGCAGGGCGCGGCAATCAGCATACGTCTGCCAAGTGCCGTCTGCCCCGACCTCGCCGCATTGATGCGCAACGGCATGTTCCCCGAAACGTGGCTGCCGCTGCTGAAAGGGCTTGTAGGACGGCGTGCGAGCATATTGGTGACCGGCGGCACCGGCGCGGGCAAGACCACCATGCTCAAGGCCCTGCTTATGCAATGTCCGCCAGCGGAACGCATCATCACCGTTGAGGAAGTGCGCGAACTTGGCATGATCCAACATGCCAACCATGTATCGATGGTCACCAGAGAAGCCAACATGGAAGGCGTCGGCGCAATCGGACTGTCCAGACTCATCGAGGCGACGTTGCGCATGAGGCCGGACCGTGTGGTGGTCGGTGAATGCCGTGGAGGCGAGGTCGTCGATCTGCTCAGAGCGCTCAATTCCGGGCACAGCGGCGGAATGACCACCCTGCACGCCAATCAAGTGGAATCCGTGCCGTCCCGTCTGGTGGCATTGGGCCTGCTGGCGGGATTGCAGCCGCAGGCCACCGCCGCGCTCGCGGAAGGGGCCTTCGACGTGGTGCTGCATGTGGAACGGCATGCCGGCGAACGCCGAATCACGCAGATCGGATGTCTCGAAACCGAGGACGGGCGGTTGCGGGGACGCGCGTTGGCGGTTTGGGACGGGCGTCGCATGCGGTTCGGCCGACGTTGGGATGATTTCATGCGTAGATGGAAGTGGTGATTGGTATGGAGCGTGTTGGCGACGTGATCGACGGGAATGCCGCAGGACGGCATGGGTTGCGCGATTCGTGCCGATCATGCGTCGATTCATGTATCGGTTCGGCCGGTGCATCGTCTGCATGGTGTAACGCGATGCCGAAACGGACAGGAGTGGCATGGTGGGGTTGATCGCCGGTTCGGCCGGCGTGATGGGTGTATGCGCGTGCATGCTATCCGCATTGGCCGTGT
>DKCF01000114.1:0-2072 GCA_002451435.1 Bifidobacterium sp. UBA6881
GGCCTGCAATCCTCGACCGTCACCGTGGCGATGAGCGAAGGCGTGAACAAGATCGCGCTTACGGGCGCCGAAGGCATCCGTGTACGTGAGGTATCCACCGCGCGCAATGCCAAGGCCGATGCCGGTTCCGTTCGTCTGGAAGCCGAATCCCTGCAACTGGGCGGCGGCGCGAAAGTCGTGAACGCGAGCGGTACGACGAACGCTTCGGAATCCAAGTGGGTCACCGGATTGGGCAACCAGTTTGAGACCACGGAATCCGGCGCCGATGGCATGGGCGACCGCACCCGAGTCGTCACGCTCGACAAGAACAACACGCCAAGCGTCATCAGCGACAACAAGGGCACGTTGACGATTCCGGCCGGCAAGGTTCCGGCCGGAACGTACAACGTGGTGGTGTCGTTCTCGAATGATGCGTTCATTGGAAGGCATGATTACAATCCGCAGATCGTCGATCTGGGATTGCAGGTGCGTGCCGGTTCCGCGGACGGCAAGGAGCTCGCCCGTGGCGCGTTCCGCTACACTTACTCGGATTCCAACTTCCTGAACCGTTCGTTGGAACTGACCACGGATGGCGGCGCGTTGGTGCTGGGCAACTGGGATCCGGCCGGTACCGGTGCCGGCGCGGTGTCTTGGGGCGTCGCTCCCGCAATCGACAGCATCACCTTCTACCCGGTCGTCTCCGGAGAAGTGGTTTCCGCTGTAGATGCCAATACCTTGACAGGTATTAAGGTGAGCGTTAAAAATACCGTAATTCGTCTTGGAGATCAGCCGGAGCTGGTTGTTTCTGCTCAGTATGGAGATAATTCAGAGCTGAAGCAGCTAACACAGGATCAGTATTCAGTGGATGGGTTTGATTCGAATAAACTCGGGGAACAAACGATTACAGTTTCGTACTCTGAGAATGGAGTAACTCGTACTGCACAAGTTACGGTTACCGTAATCGACCCGGATGCTGTAGATTATTCAAAATTGAATGCTGCTATTGGTGAGGCCAAGAAGCTGCAAAAAGCAGATTATACAAATTCAACTTGGAAAGTGCTGCAAGATGCCTTGAGCAATGCGGAAAGTGCATTGTCGTCCAAGGATCAACAAACTGTTGATAAAGCCACGGAAGAGCTGAAGAATGCAATTGCATCTTTGAAAAAGGTTGCGATTGTTTCTCAGCATCCTGATGGTCAGGACAATAGTGCAGATTCCACTGCAAAAACTGGCGTGAACACGATTGCGGTATTTGCGGTGGGTGCAATATTGGCCATGCTTGGAGCAGTATTGGTATGGGCGCGATATCGAGGCAAGGCTGCGGACTGATGGTATGAAGCAATGCTTTAACGCAGATTACGATTAATCAGTAGCTGATTGTGCCGTACTGTAATTGTTGGATGGAGTTCTTCAGTTCAACAATTACAGTGCGGTTTATTTATTGTTCCTAAGCCTGTCTCACCTCTTAGTATTCAGAGCATTTCAGACGATTTCCCCGTATGATGCTTTGATTGGCTTGCCCGCGTACTTGTCCGACGCGATTTTATAACTTTTTATATCCTTTATATCTTTTGTCTCATCGGTGATTGCCAAGCCACGATCCGACATCAGAGCGATCATCTGCTCGATGGTCTTCGCGGGCTTGGATTCCGCCCCGATATGAGAAGAGCCCCCTGGTTTGAGCACTGTGAGTAGGCTTAGGGAGCTGCTGTTATCCGCCATGCTAGTCATAACCTCTCGTTTTGAAAAGTTCGCGGCGCGTCTCAACCATGCTATGCGTCCCTGTGGTCCTGCCGTGGTCATCGATGACCGGAATATCTACGAAAGCTGTCCGCATGGCGTGACAAGCCCATCATTAAAGTCATCACCGGCGTGCGCCGATGCGGCAAATCCACGCTGATGGATATGTGGAGCGCGAGCTGTCCTCCTTTCGGCCGCTGAGGGACAATTATCCCAAAACGCTTATCACGTTGGATGGCGAACGCGCCACGTTATATGACGGTATTCGGCGGGTATGCGCATTGGACTGGTTGGCAGAGCGGGAACCGAAGCGGTGATCCTGAGGATGAAAATGTCGCCGCGGTGTTTCACGT
>DKCF01000114.1:2124-2729 GCA_002451435.1 Bifidobacterium sp. UBA6881
CCCATTACATACGCCCCGTATTCCGCCTATGCGGATTCAGACGACGTCCACTCAGAACAGCTCGAGGTCCACATCGAGGCTGAGTGGCCGGTCTGCCGGCAGCTGGTACTGCGCGTGCACCGGCGACATCCAGGAGTCGTCTCCGCCGACGCCCATCTGCGCGGCGAGCACGCGGAGGAACATGTGCTTCGGTTCGGGCAGTTCGTCCTGGTGCAGCGCCTCTTCGAGCATCGCGCTCGAATACGGCAACAGGCTCATCGCGAATGGCTTGCCGGTGCCGGCCTCGTCGCGACTCACGCGCAGACCATGCCCGGAATCGTCCGTGATCTCCGCCCAGCGCACGTCCTCATGGTTGCCGGTCTCCTGGGGAAGCAGGTACGGCGCATGGTCATCAAACGCCGTGGTCTGCCAGATGCCCAGCTTCGCATGTTTGCGGTCGGCATACGTCTCTTCGGGGCCCGCTCCATAGAACCGCAGATTCGCGTACTGCACCGGCAGCGCCCATTCGATGCCGAACGCCGGAATCGTCGGCAACTCGCCATCATGCTCGCCCGGGTATTCGACATGCAGGGCGATACGGCCATCCACGTCGGCGACATAGCGCA
>DKCF01000114.1:2921-9592 GCA_002451435.1 Bifidobacterium sp. UBA6881
CAGCGGCTTGCGCGGCACGAATTCGCGCTCGCCGAACGTGTAGGAGACCATGCCGCCCTGCGCGCGGGAGAACAACGCCTCGCGTCCCGCTCCGCGCACACCGATGTTCCAGCGTCCGATGGTGATGGCGGCGTCGGACGGCGCGGTCGCGGAACCGCCGTCATGGTTCGCCGCAAAGCCTGCGACCACATGCTGTCCGAACGACAGCTCATAGCCTGCCGGCGCCCAGTCGGTCGCCTCGGCAAGCTGCTGCGATGCCTCCAGAACCAGTTCATGCGCGGAATCGCGGTAATCGTCGATCGGCCAATCCACGGCGAAGGAAACGGTTTCGCCTGCTGCCACGTCGAAGCGCCGCTCGGTGCGCCACACCGGAACGCCGTCGGCAAGCACGCGCAATGCGAAGACGTATGCGTCCGTCGACACGAAGAGGTTGTCGTTGCGGATGGTCAGGCCGTCCTCGGTAACGTCGATATGCACGTTCGCATACAGCTGCTTCACGTCCTGCGCCTTCGGCGACGGACGGCGGTCCGCGAATAGCAAACCATCGCCGGAGAACTCGTAATCGGTCGGACGGTCACCGAAATCGCCGCCGTAACGCAGATTGCCGGTGCCGTCATCGATCGCCTGGTCGATGAAATCCCAGATGAAACCGCCCTGATACTGCGGATAGCGTTCCAACGCCGTGTATTCGTCCATGTTGCCGCACGAATTGCCCATGGCATGCATGTATTCGCAGGAAAGATACGGCTTCTTCGGGGTCTTGCCGTCGGTCAGGTACCGTTCGATCTCGTCGGCGTGCGCGTACATGCGGCTTTCGATGTCCGTCACGTCCTCGAAGTCGCGGTCGTGCACGCAGCCCTCGTAATGCACGGGACGGTTCGGATCGACCTCATGCACATGGCGGTACATCGCGCGGAACACCTCGCCCGCGAAGGATTCGTTGCCGAGCGACCAGATGAGCACGCTCGGATGGTTGTAATCGCGGCGCAGCATGCTGTTGACGCGGTCCACGCACGCGCCCTCCCATTCGGGCTTGCTGCCGGGAACGGCGTCCTCGGGCGTCTCCACGTTGTTCGCGACCCAGCTGCCGTGCGTCTCCAGATTGGTCTCGTCGATCAGATAGATGCCGTATTCGTCGCACAGGTCGTACCAGTATTCCTGGTTCGGATAATGCGAAGTGCGGATGGCGTTGATGTTGTGGCGCTTGCAGAACATGATGTCGTCGATCATGTCCTGCCGGGTGATCGCGCGTCCGCGCTTCGCGTCGAATTCGTGGCGGTCCGCGCCCTTGAACACCACGCGCCTGCCGTTAAGCGTCATGATGCCGTTCTCGATGCGGAACGTGCGGAAGCCGATCTTCTGCGTGATGGTTTCGATGGTGCCGCCATCAGGGCCGGTCACGCGGATCGTCAGCTCATACAGCGTCGGTTCCTCCGCGCTCCACGGCGAGACGGTCTCCAACGCATCCGATGCCAGCGTGGTTTCCGCGGCGGCGTCCTGCTCCGATTCCCAGATGACCGTGCCGTTCGCGTCGTGCAGTTGCGCGATGACCTTGCCTGCCTCGTCCGCATCGCGCAGCTGAAGTTTCGCGTCGAGCGAGCCCGTGCGTGCGGCCGCATCCCAATCGGCCTCGATCTGCATGTTCTCGACATGCGTGCGGGGCTGTGCCACGAGCTCGACCGAACGGAACAGGCCGTGCAGACGCCAGAAGTCCTGGTCTTCCAGCCAGGACGCGCTGGAATATTCGAAGCATGCGACGACGAGCGTATGCTCCGCGCCCTTGTCGCGGTTCAGTATGCGCGTGACGTCGAATTCATTCGGCGTGAAACCGTCCTCGCCGTAGCCGACGAACACGCCGTCGAGCCATACGTAGATCGCGGTGGCCATGCCATGGAAGACGAGATTGACGGTGCCATTGTCCTGCAGGTTGCTCGCCAGCGGCTTGCCGAGCGCGAAACGGCGACGGTAGATCGCGACGTGGTTGTTGTCGGGAACGTTCGGCTCCTGCGGGTCCTCATGGCCATCCCATGGGTACTGCACGTTGACGTACTTGTTCTTGAGGTATCCAGCCATCTGCAGGTGCCCCGGCACGTCGATGCTGCCGAAATCGTCGGTCGCGTAGCCCGGCGCGGCGAACGGCGCGTTCTCCACATCGACCTGTGCGGCCTGCGCGATGCGCACGTTCCATTCGCCGTCGAGGCTCTGCGTCGGATTGGTGGATTCCCCGATGGCATACCGATGATTGGAATGCGCCGGTTTGCGGTTCACCGCGAAAACCGTCGGGTCGGTGAGCCAGTTCGCGCTGGCTTTGTCTGCCTGTTCGATTGTTGTTGTCATAGGATTGCCCCTTGCGTTACTGCGTCGTTGCCTGGTATGTCACTTGCGCGACATAAGTAATCAAATTTACCAACAATCACTAATATATCATACTTCCCAAGGGATTTTCTCCGTTTTCCGCGTGCTTCACCGGATGATGTCGATATGGTGAAGCCTGAAACGATGGATTATGCAAAATAGTCACGGTGTGTAATAATGACGGGACATGCATCGACGGCACACGCCCGATGCCCACAACCGCGCAATGCTGCTCCATGCGACGTGATCACGCCGCATGGAGGAACGTTGACTACTCCGCGGCGCTCCCAAGGAGATCACCATGGTTGATCGCAAGGAAGATCAATCCATCCAGCCCCAGCGCCAAACCAGTGCGGGCGATTCCAAGAACACAGCGCGAACGGCGAACGCCGAACATCCGGTCGGACGCCTATCCGATGATGCGACGTCCGATAAGCCGGCATCCGATAATCCGACGCAAGCCAATCCGTCAACGACCGTCGATTCGACAGTGAACGCCGAACGATCGACCGATCCGTCGCTCGCCGACGCCGCACAGGTGGCGCAGTCGCTCGGCGTCGACCCGAACACCGGACTCAGCCGCGCCGAAGCCAAACGACGGCTCGAACAATATGGCCCGAACGAACTCGCATCCGCGCCGCCCGTGCCGAAATGGAGAAAATTCCTCGCGCAATTCAAAGATCCGCTGGTCTACCTGCTGCTCGCCGCGACCGGCATCTCGCTGATCGCATGGTTCATCGAACGCGCCAACGCCGCGCCAGGTGCCCAGACCGAGGCATTGCCGTTCGACGCCATCGTCATCGTGCTCATCCTCATCGTCAACGCGGCGCTCGGCTACATCCAGGAATCGAAGGCGGAAGCGGCGGTCGAGGCGCTCTCCCAAATGACCGCGCCGCAGACCAACGTGGTGCGCGACGGCGCCATCGAACGCATCAACACCACCGACGTGGTGCCGGGCGACGTCATCGTGCTCGGCGAAGGCGACTCCATATCCGCCGACGGACGCCTGTTCGCCGCGGCAAGCCTGCGCGTCGCGGAAGCCAGCCTCACCGGCGAAAGCGTGCCGGTCGGCAAGAAAACCGATACGCTCACCCAGGCCAAAGCCCTCGGCGACCGCGCCAACATGGTGTTCAACGGCACGTCCGTCACCCAAGGCACCGGACGCGCCATCGTGACCAGCACCGGCATGGGCACCCAAGTCGGCAAGATCGCCGACCTGCTGCAAGCCACGGAAGACGACGACAGCCCGCTGCAGAAGGAAATGAACCACGTCTCCAAGATCCTCGGCATCGCCGTGTGCGCCATCGCGGTTATCGTGCTGGCGGCGCTCGCCATCACCGAAGGATTCCACGACGTGCACGACGTCATCGATTCGCTGCTGCTCGCCGTATCGCTCGCCGTCGCCGCCGTACCGGAAGGATTGGCCGCGATTCTGACGGTCGTGCTCGCCTTGGGCGTGCAACGCATGGCGATGCACCATGCGATCGTCAAAAAACTCCACTCCGTGGAGACGCTTGGTTCCGCATCGGTGATCTGCTCCGACAAAACCGGTACGTTGACCCGCAACGAGATGACCGTCGAACGTATCGTCACCCCCAGCGGCGAAGTACGGCTCACCGGCACCGGATACGCGCCCGAAGGCCGCATGGTGGCAGGGGAGCAGGCGCAGCCCGTGGCGGGATCCGCAGCCGAAGCGGAGGCCATCGCCACACTTGCGGTGGGCGCGCTCGCGAACGACGGCGAATTGCGCGAGAACACCACGGACTCCGGTGATGCCCGTTGGGAGGCCATCGGAGATCCGACCGAAGTCTCGTTGATCGTCGCCGCGCGAAAAATCAAGGCGGACCGCAAATACGCGAACTACACGCGCGTCGGCGAAATCCCCTTCACCTCCGAACGCAAGCGCATGTCCATCGTCGCGCAGAACAACACCGACGCGGGCCGGCTCACCCTATTCGCAAAAGGCGCTCCCGACGTGCTGCTCGGCTATTGCGATCGCATCGCCGTGGGCAACGCCGTCCGGCCGATGACGCAGGGCGACCGCCAGCGGATACTCGCGACCGTCGAACGATTGTCTTCCGAAGCGTACCGCACACTCGGCCAGGCATACCGTCCGCTCGGCACCGCATCGCTCGCCGACGTGCCGGGCATCACGCTCGATGCCGCCGGCCAAGTCGCCGACATCGCGGAACAAAGCGACGTGCTCGAACGCGATCTGATCTGGACCGGCATGGTCGGCATCATCGACCCGCCGCGCACGGAAGTACGCGATTCCATCGCCGAAGCGCACCGTGCCGGCATCCGCACCGTCATGATCACCGGCGACCATCCGCTCACCGCGGCGCGCATCGCCAGCGACCTCGGCATCATCACATCCGAAGCCGTGCGTCATGGCGAATCACTGCGCGATGACGTGCTTACCGGCAGCCAGCTCGACGAACTCGCCGACGACCGGGCGCTCGACAACGCCACCGGCACGGTGTCCGTATACGCGCGGGTCGCGCCGGAACACAAGCTGCGCATCGTCGAATCCCTGCAACGGCAGGGGAACATCGTGGCCATGACCGGTGACGGCGTGAACGACGCGCCCGCGGTCAAAACCGCCGACATCGGCGTCGCGATGGGCATCACCGGCACCGAAGTGACCAAGCAAAGCGCCAAGATGATCCTCGCCGACGACAATTTCAGCACCATCGTCGCGGCGGTGCGCGAAGGCCGCGGCATCTTCGACAACATCCGCAAATTCCTCCGATATCTGCTCAGTTCCAACGTCGGCGAGGTGTTCACCGTGTTCGGAGGCGTGATGCTCGCCGGATTCCTCGGCATCACCCAGCCGGGAACCCAAGGCGTCACCGTGCCGCTGCTCGCCACGCAACTGCTGTGGATCAATCTGCTCACCGACGCCGCGCCGGCGCTCGCCATGGGCGTCGACCCGTCCTCCGACGACGTGATGGCGCGCAGCCCGCGTCGCCTGACGGATCGCGTGATCGACGGTGAGATGTGGGGCGACATCATTTTCATCGGCCTCGTCATGGCTGCCGTCACGCTGATCGGCATGGACATGCATCTGGCCGGAGGCCTGTTCACCGACCGTTCCGTCGCCGCCGTCGGACATGAGGCCCAGATGACCGAAGCGCGCACGATGGGCTTCACCATCCTGGTGTTCGCGCAGATGCTCAACGCGCTCGCCTCGCGCTCGCACCTCCAGTCGGCGTTCGACGGATTGTTCTCCAACAAATGGCTGTGGGGCGCGATCGCATTGTCCGCGATGCTGCAGCTGGCGGTCATCTACGTGCCGTTCCTCAACACGGCATTCGGCACCGTACCGCTTTCCGCCGGAGCATGGCTGGAGTGCATCGGTCTCGCGCTGATCGTGCTTGTCGCCTCCGAACTGCGCAAATGCGTGCTGCGCGCGATGCGCCGATAGCTCGCGTCATTGCCGGTCGTGCCTTACATGCGACTTATAGCGCGGCCGCGTTAGACTGGGTGCAGTTTCGCGCGGCCGCGCATTTCGCGCGCCGATATTGATGATGACGATTTTTGGAGGATTTTCGATGCTGCTGTCCGATCGCGACATTCTTGCCGCACAGGCTGACGGTCATATCTCGCTCGACCCGTGGACGCCGGAAATGGTGCAGCCTGCGTCGGTCGACGTGCGGTTGGATCGATTCTTCCGTCTGTTCAACAACCATGCGTACACGTATGTCGATCCGGCCGAGAACCAAGGTGAGCTGACCGAACAGTTCGAGGTGAAGTCCGACGAACCGTGGATTCTGCATCCCGGAGAATTCGCGTTGGGCTCCACGTGGGAGTACGTGAAGCTCGACCCGACCATCGCGGCCCGTCTTGAAGGCAAGAGCTCGCTCGGGCGTCTGGGCATCCTCACCCATTCCACCGCGGGATTCATCGACCCTGGTTTCGAAGGCCACATCACGTTGGAACTGTCGAACGTGTCCACGTTGCCGGTGAAGCTCTGGCCCGGCATGAAGATCGGCCAGATGTGCTTCTTCCAGCTGAGCTCGCCGGCCGAACATCCGTATGGTTCGGCTACCACCGGCTCGCACTACCAGGGCCAGCGCGGTCCGACCCCGAGCCGCTCCTACATCAACTTCTACAAAGCCGACATCGACGACTGACATTGTCCGGCATAATTGTTGTCCGGCAATCCCATAGGGTTGCCGGACAACAATTTTTTATCATCCGTGGCCGGAGTCATGTTCCTAGTGGATGGCATGCGTTTATGCGATGGCGTCCGTCTTCGTCACAGAATCCCCGGCGCGATGTCATGCGCGGCAAGCCAATCGCGCAGGTCGTTG
>DKCF01000100.1:0-3869 GCA_002451435.1 Bifidobacterium sp. UBA6881
CAAGCTTGTAGATGCCGGCCTTGAAGGTGACCTGCTTGCCGCCCTTGCCGTCGCGCACATACGTCAACGTAGGCGTGTGATGGTAATAATTCTGCGAAACGGTAATGTTTTTGTTCTGCGTCGTAATCGGAAGATTCACATCGCCATTGGCCGGATACAGCTTCGACGGGAAAACATGCAGATTGTTATAGGAGAGGTCCAAATCCGGTATCGAAGTACCCTTTACGACACCTGGGAATGCAAACATTTGCAGGCCAACACCCTCAGATGCCTCTGAATTTCCACTAGCAGTATCAATAGATTGAAGACCAGTGAGGTACTGGACACCATTCAATGACTTGATACGTTCAGTGGTACCAAGTGCCTGATACGCATCGTAAAAATCCCACTTGCCATTGTCATAAGGACCGGTAACCCAAGACAGGATATCGTCTACGGAATTGCCGGAAAGGTCTTCGCCCGGGAATTCATTGCGGACTTCCTGATCCACCAGCTTGCGCAGCACTTCATCAGGGAAGTACTTGGTCATGGTGGCGTCCCAGTCGGCCGGCAGCTTTACCTCGCCGCCCGCCTTGTTGGCGAGCATGTGCGCCTGCGCGCGGTCATGGACCGCGACCGTCGCATCCGTCTGGGCGGCGGCCGTGGTGTGGTCATCCGTCTGGGAATCGGCCTGCGTCTTGTTCGCAGGAGTTGCCGTGGCACCGGTCTGCCCGACGCCGGTCGCAGTGCCGTTCTGCGCCGCGTCGGACTGCCCGGCGTCCTCGTCATTCGAAGCATCGGCCTGCGCGCTGTCCGCCTTGGCGTCGGACGCGGCGGCCGTGCCGTCTTCATCCGCCTTTTCCGAATCATCGGCGGCTTCTACAGACCCCCCCCGACACGTTCGAGCTGCTGTTGCGCGGAGGTTGAAGAGGTCTGTTCAGCGCCGGCGGCCTCGGCAGCGGACGCTGAAGGAATGTTCATCAAGCAGGTGCAGACGGCGGCGATCATTGCCAGAAGCACCAGCATCGGGCGCACACCGAATCGGTTTTTCGCATGTCCCGGTATGCCTACAGTCCATTCTCCCAAACGGTGCATCATGTCTTCCTCTTCCCTTGAAGCATCTTCGCAGAGGCCATCCTTGCCCATAAGGGCAATTATGTTCATATGACGCACGGCATTCGTCGCAATCCGTCATACTGCTTGCTGCGAGACGACCATTGCCTCGATACAATCCATAAATACCCCCATGCTATGACATCAACACCCTAAAAATCACAATGTGGAACAATTTCGAACATTTCGGAAAGCATCGCACGCCAAAGAAAAATGGCAACCTTGTGCAACTCCGAGCAACCATCCGCCATTCACCTTATGCTGAATGGTGTTTTCATCACACGAAAACCCGCACGACGCCATGTGCGGCAGGCATAGCAGCCATCAACAGAACCAAGTCAAAGGAGAAGCATGGGGATTAGACACCAAGCCAAAATACTCGCCGCCACAGGCGCGGCGATAGCGACCTTGGTCGCATTGGCGGCGCCGACCGCACTCGCAACCGGCAACGGCACCAACGTCGAGGCCACCGGCACGGTCAAAGCGGCGCAACCCGCCAAGGACGCCGATCCGGCGAACCTCAAATACGAGGCCGAGAACCTCTACTATCTGTCCAACAACAAAGTCGAACAGTACGACGACGGCGCCAGCAACGGCGGCTGGGTCAAATCGGGATTCACCAACAAAACCTATTCGGGACGATTCGACGGCACCAAGGACTACGTCGGCTTCTATCTCAACATCCCGCAGGACCTGAGCCACCAGTACCAGCTCAAGATCGGCTACCGTGCGGGCAGCTCGCGCGGCAGCTTCAACGTCAGCGTCACCAGCGGCGCCACGACCACCCAGGTCGGCACGCTCGACCAATACGCGGGAAGCACCTCATTCAGCACCTGGACCGGCACGAAGAACATCGCCTTCGACGGCGGCGGCACCGCATACGTGAAATTCGAGCTCAACGGCAAGAACTCCGCAAGCTCCGGATATTCCAGCGGCATCGACTACATCCAGCTGGTGAAGACCGACAAGGCGAACGCGGACTACCATGAGACCACCGCGAAGGCCGGCACCACCTACTATGTGTCGAACGACGGCGACGACAACGCCGACGGCACCAGCCCCGAAACCGCGTGGAAAACCATCGACAAAGTGAACCAGACCGTCGGATTCGGCGCGGGCAGCAAGATCCTGTTCCAGCGCGGCGGCGTATGGCAGAACGAAACGCTCGCGGTGCGCGGCAACGGCTCCGAGAACAATCCGATCACCATCGGAGCCTACGGCGAGGGCGCGCAACCGCAATTCAAGGGCAACGGCAAGGTGGCGGACGTCATCTACCTGCACAACCAGAGCCACGTGACCATCGACAACCTCGACGTGTCTAACGCCACCGAAGGCTTCACCGGCAAAACCGACGGCATGACCGCTGCGAACGCGCAGAAGGTCGGCGACTTCCGTGCCATCCACATCACCGGCGACAACCAGTCCTCCACCAGCGAGGCCGTGGCATCCTCGGACGTGACCGTGCAGAACAGCACCGTGCACGACGTGTCCGGTCTTGACCTGTGGATCAACAGCCTGAACAGCACCGACTCGCTGAGCAAGCCCAACGGCAAGTACCCGGGCGCGTTCGGCAGCGGCGGCTGGGATTCATCCAAGCGCACCGGCGGCATCTTCGCCGAAACCGCGGGCGGCACCGGACCGGCGACTTTCGCGAACGTGACCGTGCACAACAACACCATCACCAACGTGAGCTTCGGCGCGTTCACCATCAAGCAGTGGGACGGCATCGGCAGCGCCAAGAAGTGGGCGCAGACCTCCCGCGACGCCAAGGCCCCGGAATACGCGGATTCGAACTTCCATCCGCACACCAACGTCGAAGTCACCGACAACACCATCGACCAGACCGGCCAATACAACGGCGACGGCATCTACGTGACCTCCACGCGCGGAGCGCATGTGCAGGGCAACTGGGTGAAGCAGCCGGGCGTGTGCGGCATCGAACTGTACTTCGTCGACAACGCCGTGGTGGAGAACAACGAGGTGTTCCAATCGATGCGCAAGGCCGGCGGCGGCGATTCCAACGCGCTCGACCCGGACCGCCACACCACCAACGCCATCTTCCAGTACAACTACGTGCATGACAACGGCGATGGCGTGCTGATCTGCGGATTCGCCTACAATTCCACGATCTTCCGCTACAACGTGTTCAAGGACAATTCGGAGATCTGGATCCGTGACTCCGTCGGTGAAAAGGGCGGATTCATCGGCTTCTACAACAACATCCTGCTCAACACGAAGGATTCGCAGTACAACGGAAGCTCCACGAACATCACCTTCGCCAACTCGAACGGCGGCGGCGGATCGGCCGACACCTGGGAGTACCGCAACAACATCTTCGTGAACACGTCCGATAAGATCACCTCCACGTCGTTCGGCAGCACCAGCACGAAGAACAGCTTCGACACCAACGTGTTCTGGGGCCCGGGAGTCTCGACCACGGGAACCAACGCGCTGAACATCGATCCGAAGTTCAAGGACCTCGAAGCCGCGAAGAACCTCGGCTCCGGCACCGACGCGCACCACCGCGTCACCGACTTCAGCTCGCTCGAGCTCGCTGAGGACTCCCCGCTGCGCTACATCAGCGGCTGGAACTACAGCGCCGACGACCACAGCGGCCAGATCGTGTCGAAGACCAACGGTCTCGACTACTCCGGTACCGCGGCGGTGGACGGTAAGACCACCATCGGCCTGTTCAACGTGAAGCAGTCCGACCTGCAGGGCAACGGCACCGTTTCCGGCACCGTGAAGAATGCATCGGGCGCCGGCGTCGAAGGCGC
>DKCF01000100.1:3995-10915 GCA_002451435.1 Bifidobacterium sp. UBA6881
GCGAACTACACCGTCGAAGCCAGCCACAAGGACTACTACGGCACACAGAAGGCGAGCAACCTCACCGTGGTGCCCGGCACCACCGTGACCGCCAACGTGACCCTGCGCTCCAAAGGCAAGCAGGACACCATGATGTCGCAGAACTTCGAGTCCTACGACAAGGGCGACTTCACCGGCGACGACAACTGGGGCGTCTCCGGAGCCGACGGCAACACCATCGAGATCACCGCCGACCCGACCAACGCCGGCAACAAGGTGCTGCACATGAAGCGCAACACCGGCAAGCCGACCGTCTGGTACGGCAAGAAGGGCGAATCCAACTGGAGCGGCCAGTTCACCATCTCCGCCAAGGTGATGCGCGGCGAAGGCTCCAACCAGTACAGCCTGTACACCTACCACAAGTCCGGATGGAACAGCAGCTCCCCCGCTGATTCCAAGAACCCCGAAGCCACCATCGCCATGCGACCGAACGAAATCCTCACACACAACGTGCGCGGATCGGGAAGCACGGTGAAGGCCGCCGATTACGAGACCGGCAAGTGGGCGCAGGTCGACATCGTGATCGATTGGAACACCGGCACCTACGACTACTGGGTCGATGGCAAGATGACGCTGGAAAACCAGCCGCTGCGCACCTGGGCCGGCGACATGGACTACCTGTCGCTCTTCTCCACCGACGGCTCCGGTGACTTCTACGTCGATGACATCGACGTCTACCGCGGCACGCCCGACTACTCTTCCGAAGAGCCGGACGACGCATTGCAGACGCTCGTAGACACTGATTTCTCGGGCACCACGCACGACGCGCTGAAGTTCAACGCGAATGACGAGCTTTCGAACGGCGCGCTGAAAGTGGGCAAGAACCTCGCACAGCAGAAGGGCGTGAAGGCCACGCTGCCGGTCGAGGTTCGCGCACAGGGCCAGAAGGTGCGGGCGCAGTTCGACTGGAAGGTCGAATCACTCAACGCCCCGTCCGGTCAGGGCGCGAAATCCGGACTGGAATTCCGCGACGATTATGGTCGGCTCCTATTCGCCATGGTCGGCGTGAAGACCAGCGGATCCACCCAGTTGCGCGTCGCCACCTCAGCCGCCGACGCGGATTACACCGTATCGGGAATCACCTCCTCGCAGTTCGCGGCAGGTGAGCCGAAGTGGTCCGACAAGGTTTCCGCCGATCCGACCAAGGACTACCGCGTGACCGTGGAAGCCGACTTCGCCAACAAGCAGGTCTCTTGGACGATCGCCCCCGCTGACGGCGGAGACGCCGTACTTTCCGGAACCGCGGAAATCAGCACCGGCGCGACATCCATGAGCAACGTCTACATGGCGAACTACTGGGGCACCAGCGTCCAGTCGATCGACAATCTGAAGATCAGCGGATCTGTGGCCGGCAACAAGCTCGACCTGCCGCTCAAGGGCAAGACCGCATATGCCTTCGGTGATTCGATCATCGCCGGACACAAGTTCTCCAGCGCCAGCTTCGCGACCTTCGCGGCCGGCAAGGAAGGCATGAACGTCAAGCGCTGGGCCGTCAACGGAGCCTCCATCGTAAAGACCAACGGTTACGACTGGATCCAGGGACAGCTCGGCAAGGCCGACGCCGCCCAACCCGACATGGTGATTCTCGACGGCGGCACGAACGACGCCGAAATCATCAAGAACGGCAAGGCGGACGTGGCTTCCTACGAAACCGCATTGCGATCCACGTTCAACGCGATCATCACCAAGTGGTCCGGAACAAAGATCGTCTTCGTGGCCGTGCCGAAACTGTACACCCGCGACGCCGCAATCCAGCAGCAGCTGCACGACGTGCAGACCAAGGTCTGCACCGAATACGGTGTGACCATGGCCGACGTGTACACTTCCGCAGGCGACGGCATCACCGAAGCCAACAAGGCGGAATACTCGTTCGATGGACTTGGTTCGACCGGGCTCCCGCAGGCCGGCACCAACACCGGTTCGGGCACCCACCCGAACTTCAAGGGCATCGAAACGCTGTATCTGCCGACCGTGACCGCCGCCATGCGCGCGGCCGACGCCGCCGACGCTCCGAGCATCCCAGTCGACAAATCCGCCCTGCAACAGGCAGTAGACGCCGCCAAGAAACTGCAGGAATCGGACTACACCGCAGACTCGTGGAAGACGCTGCAGACGGCGCTCGCCAAGGCCGAGAACACGCTCAACGACGCCGATGCCACGCAAAGCGACATCGACGCCGCCGCCAAGGACCTGAGCACCGCGGTCTCCGCGCTGGTCAAGGTGAACGCAGTGGACAAAACCACTCTCGCCACCATGATCGAAACCGCCCGGTCCTACGCGCAGCAGACCGATTTGTACACCGAGGAATCCATCAACGCGCTGAAGGCCGCCATCACCGCCGCCCAATCCGTGTACGATGACGCGAACGCCACGCAAAAGCAGGTCAACCAGCAGGTGACGGCGCTGAACAACGCGGTCAACGCGCTGGTGGTCAAGCCAATCACCGTTCCGGTCAATAAGACCGCGCTCGAATCCGCAATCGCGCAGGCCAAGCAGATCGATCAATCGCTGTACACCGACGAAACGGCCAAGGCACTTGCCGAAGCCATCGCCAATGCGGAAACGGTGGACGGCAACGCCACCGCCACCCAGCAGGAGGTGAATGACGCGACCAATGCAATCCTCAATGCGGTCAAGGCGCTCAAGGCCAAGCCGATTCCGGTGAACACCGAGGCGCTGAAGGCGGCCATTGCGGCGGCGCAGGCGATTGACCAGTCGCAGTACACCGACGAGTCGGTCGCAGCGCTGAAGACCGCGCTGGATGACGCCCAGCAGGTGCTCGCCAACGCGAACGCCACGCAGACCGAAGTGGAGAACGCGGCCAAGGCGCTCAGGTCCGCGATCGACGGACTGAAGGCCAAGCCCACGACCAAGCCCGCGGATACCAAGGACCTCGCCGAGGCAATCGCAGCAGCGCAGGGCATCAACCGTGCGGATTACACCGCCGATTCTCTGGCCACGCTCGACAAGGCGCTGTCCAGTGCCCAGCAGGTGCTCGCCAACGCGAACGCCACGCAGACCGAAGTGGACAACGCGATGGCCGCATTGCGCGACGCCTACTCCAAGCTGGTCAAGCAGAACGGCGGTTCACAGAACGGCAGCAGCGCCGGCAATACCGACGACGCAGGTAACGCGGGCTCCGGCGCTTCGGGATCCAACGCCCAAGGCAACGGCTCGCAGGACGGCCAATCCGGCAAAGCCAACGCCGATGCGCTGTCCCGCACCGGCGCGGATACCGCTCCGATGGCAATCGCTCTGGCGATGCTGGCGGCGGCCGGTGCCGCAATCACCGGATTGAGGATGCGTCGTTCGCGCGAACGGTGATTGCGCCAATCGGCGCATCGCTCACCGCGTAGGTCACGTAGTTGCGCAGCCACACGCCTGCCTGTTGCACGACCATACAGTCAGCAGCCGTGCAGCAGGCAGGCGGCAACCGCCGCAGTCGTCAACTACATAGCCGCTGGTTGTCACACATTGCGTGACAACCAGCGGCAACAACCCAGCACATGGAACCAATCAGAGACCGATTCGCGGCCGTTCACGAAGCGAATCACCAAGCAAGGGCCGTGCCCGTCGAATCCCGGCGGGCACGGCCCCTATCTGAATTGCCCCCAATGCCGCAAAATCCGCCAAGCTGAATTCCGAAAATGCATGACGCCGCCATTCACCGCATCAGCCGCAATCAGAACAATCCCGCCATGTCCATTTCACCATTCATCACCGCAACCAAACGCTTGCCCGCATGTACGCGCAATGGTCGGCCGCTCACGCGCTCAATCCATCCAAGGTCTTCAAGCTTGCCCACATATTTACGTGCGCTCTGCTTCGTCACTCCGCAATGCTCCGCGATGTCCTGCAGGCTCATGCTCTTTCGCGTGTCGAAAAGCTCCTCCTGCATCACGCCATGCAACAGATACGAAGTATGCTCGTCCAAATGTGCTTTCTGAGACAAGAATTTACTGATTTCGGCGGCTCTCTCGTACCGATCCAGTTTCAAAGCGATATCTTCGACAAGACTCCGCTGCGCCTCAAGAATCAAATCAAGCATAGTATTTATGAAAAAGGTGAGCTCACCGCAGTTCAGCTTGTCTTCCGTCACGGTAAACGCCCTGTAATATGCGCTTTTCCGCTCATTGATGGCGCGCGATAGCGAAAGTACCGTGGGCAACGTCAGCACTCTGCTAAGGTAGAGCGCCAGCAAATACCTGCCAGTCCTGCCATTGCCGTCATAGAACGGATGAATGTATTCGAAAAGGAAATGTGACGCCAAAGCCGAAATCAACAGCGGCATGTCCTCCGATGCAACCAGAGCAAGCATTTGCGTGAGCAACGCACTGATTCTGTCTTCACCGCGTATTCCCTCATGTTCAACGCTACGCGGACCCTCGACATGCACCCCTCTCGCCCTGAACAGCTTACCGTCTGGTTTATCGCTCTCTTTGATTCCGTCAAGCGCAATCTTGTCGTACACGCTTCTGATGTCTTCCAAGGACCGCGGCAGCACCGTATTGTTATCGGTGAGATTCAGATACAACTTCGCGAATTCCCCAAATCTGGTATCGCTTACGTTGTTTTGCCGTTTTGCATGTTCCACAGATCGGCTCGCGGACGCCGCTTCGACGGCCATTTCCACTTCCTTGCGAGTGCTCCGAACACCTTCCATTTCATTGGTGGCTTGCAATTCGTCCGCAATGAAATGATGAATATAATTCCAGCGCATCACTCCGGAGATGCGCTGCCACTGATTCGAGATCTTGCGCTCCATCGTGAGAATCTCGGCGATTCGGTCGATTGTTTCACGAGGCATGCCAATGAACAATTCCCCCAAAGACGTGACGATGCCCGTGCGATACGTGGAATCGGATTCGAGCCGTTGTTTGGCAAACGCTTCATGGTTGCGAAATGCGTCACCGCTGCCATCCGCATGAAAAAGCCGGGCCAATGTCTTATATTCAGTATGCATAAGACCTTCATTTCTCACATCAAACAATTTAAATTATAGAAACTATAATTTAGAAAGCTCATTCTTGCAAATATCCTGCTAATTATATGAGAACCTATCAGTAAAGATACGCGCATCAATGATTGCCCCGTCTCCTCAGGCCACTCGGACATTCCGGACGATATCACGCCATGCAATAGGGCACGACTCATTCCACACAACCCGGCACACCATCAAAGACCATAAAACAAGCGGGGTTTCCGCATGTATGAGGAAACCCCAACAATCCCAACAATCAACGCATGCCGTCAATAGATGTCACAGGCCAAAAGACGGCATCCCGATGAACGACGCCACGAAACTCGCGACCATTCAACCGCGCAATCATCGCAGGAGAGCGGCGGACGCGGCTCAGCGCTCGTCCATCGGTACGTAATCGCGTTCCGTGTAGCCGGTGTATACCTGACGAGGACGACCGATCTTCGTGTTCGGATCGGCAAGCATCTCGCGGTACTGGGCGATCCAGCCCGGGATGCGGCCCAGCGCGAACAGCGTGGTGAACATGGACGGGTCGAAACCGATCGCACGGTAGATCAGACCCGTGTAGAAGTCGACATTCGGATACAGATGGCGGGAAACGAAGTAGTCGTCATGCAGCGCGATGTCTTCCAGCTCCGTGGCCACGTCGAACAGCGCACGCTCGTCGGCCGGCAGCTTCAACGTATCGGCACGCTCCATGATCTTCTGCAGGTACGTCTTCGCGATTGCGGCACGAGGATCATACGACTTGTACACGCGGTGCCCCAGCCCGGAGATACGATGACCGTGCGCCTTCGCCTCCTCCACGAACTCCTTGACGGATTTTCCGGAATCGCGGATCGCCTTGAGCTGCCGCAACACGGCTTCGTTCGCTCCACCGTGCAACGGACCGGACAGCGCGTTGATGCCCGCGGCGATCGCGGAATACAGATTCGCATGCGCGGAACCGGCGATACGCACCACGGACGTGGAGCAGTTCTGCTCATGGTCGGCGTGGATGATCAGCAGACGGCCGAGCGCGTGCACGTACAGCGGATCGGATTCGAACGGCTCGTACGGCACCGCGAAGCACATGCGAAGGAAATCATCGACATAGCCGCGTGAATAATCCGGATACAGCATCGGCTCATCACGACGACGACGGAAGATGTAGCTGACGATGGTGCGCGCCTTCGCCATGATGATGGTCGCGGCCTCGTCAAGCTGGTCGGAATCGGAAATATCGGTGGTGTCCGGATAGAACGTGGCAAGCGCGTTGACCGCGGACGCCATGACGCTCATCGGATGCGCGGTGCGCGGGAACGAACCCATGAACGTGCGAAAATCCTCGCCCACCATCGTGCGGTGGTTGATGTCGGAGATGAATCGATCGTACTGTTCCTTGCTTGGCAATTCGCCATGACGCAGCAACCATGCGACCTCAAGGAAATCGGAGTGCTCGCACAGTTGCTCGATCGGATATCCGCGATAGCGCAGAATCGAGTTCTTGCCATCGATGTACGTGATCTTGGATTCGCATTGCGCGGTGGTGAGGAATCCCGGGTCCAATGTGACCCAACCATCGTTGCGCAGCGTGGAGACCACGATGCCGTCCGCGCCGGCCGTGGCTTTGACCACGGGAAGGGTGAAGTCCTTGGCATCCACACTCAGGTTGGCTGTGGCCATACTTGTTCTCCTTAGAAGCTCAAAAGTATCGCATACTATATGGCATGCGTGTTTCCGAAAATGGTTTCGTCTCAAAAGCGGTGGCGACAATGCCGACACGCGCGACTTCCGGCCATACGCGGAGGTGCGACGATGGCCGCGCGGAAGCGACCATATACGGAGATGACTATCACAAAGACGACCGCGCACGGAGACCAATTATCTCTACGCTCTTTAAACGGACGCTGGATGACGA
>DKCF01000002.1 GCA_002451435.1 Bifidobacterium sp. UBA6881
ATGGAGACCGAGGCCGAGATCCAGCAGCATCTGCGCGAACTGGACGATAAGAAGACGATCGTCACCATCGCGCACCGTATCTCATCCGTCAAGGATTCCGATTTGATTCTCGTCCTCGAACATGGGCGGGTGGTGGAACGCGGCACCCATGACGAATTGGTCGCCGCGCATGGCCGGTATTGGGAGATCTACCACAAGCAGCTTGGCTTGCAGGCCGGTTGCGCGCAGGGATTCGAAGAGTAGAGGGGCATTATGGCAAAGCGCAATACATTCCGCGAGGATGAAGAGCTTGAGGAGAAGATCAATCTACACGATATTCTCCGTATCGGCGTCTACCTGAAACCGTATATGGCGAAGGTGCTGCGCATCCTCGCCGTCGTCGTGGCGATGGGTTGCATCGAGGTGGTCGAGCCGTATCTGATGAAGGTTATGATCGACAGCGCGATTCCGTCGAAGAACCTCACACTGCTCGGCGAATTGGCGGGCCTTCTGGCCGTGCTGATCGTGGTTTACGAGTTCGGCCTGCGCTACCGTACCGTGGAGATCGCGCGCGTCGGCCAGCTGATGCTCAAGGACATGCGCCGCGATCTGTTCACGCATATCCAGACGTTGCCGTTCAGCTATTTCGATTCGCGTCCGCACGGCAAGATCATGATTCGTGTGGTCAACTATGTGAACACGCTTTCGGACACGTTGAGTTCGGGGTTGATCAACGTGATCTCCGATGTGTTCACGTTCGTCATCACGTTGGTGGTGATGTTCGTGATCGATTGGCGGCTCGCATTGTTCAGCCTGGTGTTGTTCCCGTTCCTCATCGCGTGGGTGTTGGTGCTGCAGCATTTCCAGCGGCGTGCATACCAGGTGCTGTCGAACAAGCAAAGCAATCTGAACGCGTTCATCCACGAGTCGATCGCCGGCGTGAAGACCACGCAGACCTTCGCCCAGGAGTCCGTGCAGTTCAAGACCTTCCAGGAGCAGCAGAACGATGTGCGTACCTCGTGGATGAAGGCCGTGCACATCCAGTTCCTCATGTGGCCGGGCATCCAGACCATTTCCGTCATGACGATCGCGTTCATCTATTATGTGGGCGTCACCGGCTTCGGCGCGGTGGACGTCACCACGGGCGTGCTGATCGCGTTCGTCGGCTACGCGAACAACTTCTGGAATCCGGTGATCAGCATCGGCAATTTCTACAATCAGCTGATCACCTGTTCCGCGTATCTGGAACGCATTTTCGAAACGATGGATGTGCGTCCCGAGATTAGCAACGCGCCTGATGCCGTCGACTTGCCGCAGATCAAAGGCAAGGTCGATTTCAACGATGTCGTGTTCCGCTACGAGCCGGACGGCCGCAATATCCTCAATCTGGTCGATCTGCATGTCGAGCCCGGAAAGACCATCGCGCTTGTCGGTCCTACGGGGGCCGGGAAGACGACGATCATCAGTCTGCTGTCGCGGTTCTATGATGTGGCCGAAGGCTCGGTGATGATCGATGGCCATGACGTGCGGTCGGTGACGTTGGAAAGCCTGCGCAGGCAGATGGGTGTCATGTTGCAGGACACGTTCATCTTCTCCGGCAACATCCGCGAGAACATCCGGTATGGCAGACTTGACGCGACGGATGAGGAGATCGAGGCGGTGGCGAAGGCCGTACACGCCCATGACTTCATCATGAGCCTGCCGGACGGCTACGACACGGTGGTTCAGGAGCGTGGTTCGACGCTTTCCGCGGGTCAGCGCCAGCTGATCGCGTTCGCCCGCGTGCTGCTCGCCGATCCGCGCATTCTGATTCTGGACGAGGCGACGTCGAATATCGACACGCGCACCGAGGAGGCGTTGCAGGCCGGTCTGAACCATCTGCTCAAAGGCCGTACGAGCTTCATCATCGCGCACCGGCTGTCGACCATCGAGAACGCGGACGAGATCTGCTACATCGATCATGGGCAGATCGTCGAGCGTGGCAACCATCGTGAGCTGCTCGCGAAGCGTGGCGCGTACTACAGGCTGTACGAATCGCAGTACGCGATGACCAAGGTGTGAGCATTGTGAAAAATCATGAAGATCTCTGCGGGCAGAGGTCTTCATTCAGAAATTCAAGCAAGTTCGACTATTTAAGCGTAAAACCTTGTTGTCGCGCGTATTCCTGTAGCGAGACACCCCAGAGTGACAATTGTTTCCGCATGGTGCTTTTGCCCTGGTAGACCTTTCCTACGGTATCCTTGACTATCTGATTGGCGTACGCCATGAACGGAAGGTACTGCCAATCGGAATCCACCTCTTTGGCGGCTTGCGCGATGACCAGATGCGTTTCCTGCCCACCGAAGAAAGAATCGGTCGCCTTGAGGTATCTGTCGTCAGCGAACACCCTGTTGAGCGGAGGGATGCCGTCTTGGTCGAGATTGCATTTCACTCCGCCGTCATGCGCGAACCATTTTGCGAACAAATAGGCGGATTTAATGTTTCCGTCCGCGGATTTTTTGGGAAGCGCCAACGCGCCGCCTCCGTTTTCGGAATTCCGTGATTCGTTGGAATCGTATTGGGGCATGGGGGCTATGCGCCATTCTCCGGAACTGTCCGGCAGGTTTTTCTTAAGCGTGGTGGTCATCCACGCACCGGTAAGCAAGGTGGCGATTTTGCCCTGCTGAAGGCCGGAATACCAAGCATCCGACCAGGATGCCGTGGAGGTGTCGATGAGTTTGTCATCCAAAAGACGCTGCCACATGGTCGCGAATCGTTGTGTGCTGCGGGCTGAGAGGTCGATACCCAATGTGGTGTTGTGCAGGGTGAACGGTCTGGAACCGGATTGCCAAAGCATCGAAGCGATGAATCCGCCGTCGCAAGCGTCGTTGGTGATGTGGATCGTCGAGTTCATTCGCGTGAGCTGTTGCGCGTCGGCATAATACTCGTCCCACGTTTCTGGGGGCCGCGTGATGCCTGCCTTGTCGAAAATGGTTTTGTTGTAGAACATTACCATTGGACCGGAGGAAATCGGAAGCGCGTAATGTTGGCCATCGACGGTCACATTGGATATCGCGCTGTTGGTGAAGTCGCTGGAAATGTCGCGGAAGCCAAGACTGTCGATTTCCCTGAGATCCCCGCTTATCGCATATTGTTGTACCGCGTTGTAATCTAGATAAACAAGGTCGGGGACGCCTCGTCCCGCATCGATGGCATTGGAGAGCTGCATGTATTCTTTGTCGTTGGATCCGACATTTTGCACATTGACATGAATGCTTGGATATTGCTTTTCGAATGCCTTCACAAAGTCGCCGATGGTCGACTGCCAGGTCCATAGTGTGATTTCCGTGCCGTTCGTTGCAGTGTCCCCAGAACAGCCGGATAATCCCAGTGCAAGTACGGATGCCGTGCAAAGTAGGGCAAGCGCCTCTTTGCGATGAATCATCATTCCTTCTCTTTTCTATCACGTCGCTTCACTGTGAAGTTTACTTTAAGACGTTGTGATCTGTGGACCTTTATCGGTGGCAATTTTTTGCAAAGGCAAACAATGGCAAAAAACAATGGCAAAAAATGGCAAAAAGAAAGGACGGGTATTGTTTTGATGCAGAGATGCAAGTTCGTTGATGAATTGGAGAGGCAATGAAGCTTGAACTTAATGGCGAGTGGGACTTCCATCCGAATGATTCGGAGAAGGGATTCCCTATTGTTGTTCCTACTTGGTGGGATTCCCTCCCTGTGACGACGGGATATCCGACGGCTTGGGAAAAGGGACTGTACCACGCTGTGTATCGTCGTACCGTTCATTTCGATGAAAAGATGTTCGATGAGGACATCCAGTTGCACGTCGGTGCCCTTGCCACATTGGGCAAGGTTTTCGTGAATGGCGTTTCCGTGGGACCGAAGAGCACCAAGGGCTATCTGATGACGCTGCTGCCGTATGATTTGAACATCAATGCTGCCGCGCATCCTGGCGATAACGAAATCCTCATTGAGGTGTGGAGCGTCAAGCAGCTGCCTGAAGATGCGTTGGCCCCTGAGGCGGGTCCCGACAAATTGCTGTTCCCCTTTGGCGTCGAGAACATCGTGGGTCGTGTCGGCATCGGTGGCGACGTCTATGTGCAGACCAAGCCGAAGCTGCGCGTCGATGATGTGCAGCTTATCCCGGATCTGAAGAAGAACGCGGATCCTTCGGACGATGAGCTGACGGTGAATGTGACTGTCGTCAACCATACGAATGAAACGCATGTGGTTGACGTGGATGTCGTGGTGAGTCCATGGGCGGCAGATTCCGATGGATCCTCTTTGCCGCATTTGCGCAGAACTGCTGTGAAGGTCGCCGCGAATGGTGAGGAAGTCGTCACTTTGTCGGCATTGTGGCCGGATGCCCATTATTGGAGCCGTACCGATCCGTTCCTGTATGTGGCGGCGGCCTCGATTGAGGAGAATGGCGCCGTGGCGCATTCCCTTTCCGCACGATTCGGATTCCGTCAGTTCTACCGGGTGGGGGACAAGTATTACCTGAATGGCGTGAAGATTCGCCTTCGTGGTGATTCGTTGTGTCTGCTCAACCAGGGCAATCGAGATCTGATCAATGAGATCGGCGATGCCTATGGCGTGATTCTTGATGACAACCATGCCATGGATGCCATGGCGAGTACGTGGCTCGACGCGTACAAGCACGCCAACGCGAACATTGTCCGCAATCACATCCGTTCGATTCCATCGCAGGCCTTGTATGACCATGCGGATGAAATCGGTATGCTGATGGAGGAGGAGACCGCTTTCTGGAATCCTGGCTCCGTCTCGAATGTTTCGCTGAATCCTCCGTACTACATCAATTATTCTGATGAAGCGATCGGATATTATTGCGAATGGGTGGAACGCTGGGTGCGCGAATACCGCAACCATCCAAGCATCGTGCTGTGGTCCACCACCAACGAGGCTTGGAATCCGAATGACGAAACGGAATTGGTGGCACCCTTGGAGAAGGCTGTGCTTCGCAACGACGTCAGTCGCATGGTCATCAACGATGGATTCAACAAGCCCATTACCAACGAGGACTCCCGTCACTACTTCGGCGGTTACCCGTCCGGCATGACTTCGGCGCCGAATATCTATGATTTGTACCAGATCGATTCTGATCTGCCATTGGGCGCGGGTGAGGAGTTCTCCGTTTCCACGGCCGGCATTCCTCAATATGCCGCGGACGGCACCATCAAAGACATCTATCATGGTCGTCTCAACGGCAACCCCGATACCATTTCGCGTGCTGATTTCGGACGCGAGCTTGGACGTGTCACGCGTGGCATCCGCACAACGCGGATGATGGATTGGAAGCCGTTCTGCTGGTCGATGTTCGTCTATGACAATATCGAACGGTATATTCCGCTTGACCAGAAGTCCACCAAACATGGATTGAACCCGAAGATGCTGATTCGTCCCCAGTTCGATCCCACCGCATCCGGTGACGCACGTTGGATTGAGGGAGATGGATTCGAGTATTTTGCGAATTCCTATGCCGATGTCGCCGCATTCGACAAGGGATTTGACGGAGAGCCCCGCCTTGGGCTGCCGCACCGTATCTATCAGCCCGGCGTGGATTCCGATAGGACACTCATCATCTATAACGATGAGGAGATTGACGGTACCGCGTTGAATGTGTCTTGGAAGGTGTATTCCGAGAATGTCAACACGCAGCAGCCGATTCGCCAAAGCGAAGGGGATTTCGATATCGAGGTGCCTCATGGGGAATTCCGTGAGCATGAGATCGTCATTCGTGTTCCCGGACAGGTGGAAGCCACGGAATCCAGGTTGATTCTTTCATTGGAAGTGCGTAAGAACGGCAAACTCAAGTTCCATGAGGACAATTTCCTCGGATGGATTGGACGTCCGGCTCCTGCGAAGATCGGAGTCAGCCGCGATGCCATCGATCTCGGCAAGGTCGATTGGATTTCTCGTCGAGTGAAGCACTGCATCCACCTCAAGCAGCTTGGCGGAGCTTTGAGCGAACACTGGACCGCCCAACTGGTCGATGATGCGAATGGCTCTATCTCGCTGGAGAAGCTTGAGGGCAATTTGCGGCACGAACAGGAACAGTTCTATACGGTGAATGTCGGTGCGCTGGAGTCTGGACGCGAATATTCCGGAAAAATCAAGTACACCGGAGAATACGGTGATTCGGTGACCGTCGGGATTACATTCACCGCAGGGGATATGCCGGTTGGCGAGGATGCGCTTAACCTGGCTGCCGGTGCCAAGGTGAGCGTTTCCTCGGCAAGCACATTGAATGGCTGGACCAGTGCGTCTTTGGTGGATGGCAGTTTCACCGCCGACTACAACCGTTTTGGTTGGTCATCTGAGAAACATGCCGAGAATCGGCCGGAATGGGTTCAGTTGGAATTGTCGGAACCACGTACCGTATCCCAAGTGGTTCTCGCTCCGCGTGGTGAGAATCCCGGAGGCACGGTGGCTGAGGCGTTCCACGGCGAGGGCGAAGGCGTAGGCGGCGTACTCGAATTCGCGGCGGGCCATAAAGCCGTTGATCCGAATGTCGGACAGGGGTTCCCCGAAGACTTCCTCATCAGTGTTTCCTCTGACGGCAATTCTTGGAAGACCGTGAAATCATGTGTGGACTATCCATTGCCGAGCAACGGAAAGGCCAGGGCGTTTGATTTCGCACCAGTGGAGAATGTGCGGTTCGTCAAGGTGGAGGCCTCCAAATTGCGCGCCAACCCGAACGAGAACGGCGAATATGCCATGCAGCTCGCCCAGGTTGCGGTATACGCCGAGGCCCATATGCCAACGGTTCCCAGTGCTCCGGGACAGGTGCTTCTCCAAGTGAAGGATCACACGGTTCACGTGTCGTGGCAAACCACCTTCGACGGCCGGTCCGCGTTGCAGGGAAGCCATATCGTCCTGCGTAATGATGCGGATGAAGCCATCGAAGCCCAGATCGTGGGCGATGCCGGGCATGTCAGCATTCAGCAGGTCCCCGATGGACTGTGGACGGCGGAGGTCTATAGTTTCAACGCCATTGGATCGGGCGAGAAGGCGTATAGTGACCAAGTGGCCATCGGTGATGGTAAGACGCATCATATTCTTGACGGTGCCGATTCAGAACGTATTCCAGCGCCGAAGGTCGCATTGCAGGTCCCTGACGGAACGCTGCGTGTGACTTGGACGCTGCCGGCGGAGGCGGCGACTTCCGCTGTGAGTTTTGTCGCGCATTTGGAATCCGTGGGAGTCGGGCAGTCGCTGAAGCGGTGCCTGTGGGTTCCGAAGAGTGCGTCCGGTTGCCTGTTCGATGGTCTTCCGCGAGGGGAATACCGAATTTACATCGAAGTGCGTGGAGCCGATGGGTTGGTGGCACTGAGCGAGTACAGCGAACCAACTCTTGTGGCCCAAACACCTTCACAGCCGAACAAGCCTGGCGTCACATCGAGTGGCGACGAGATGAAAGTCACTTGGAGCAAGCCGGCGGACGGCGGTGCTCGAGTGCTTTCCTACGTGCTGACGTTGCGCAACCTGACCGAGGGAACCTCAACGGTCGTCAAAGCCGATGGCTCCGAAATCGAACATGTTGTTTCCGGTCTTGCGCCGGGCAACTATACGGCAAGTGTGATAGCGGTGAATGCAATCGGCATGAGCGTGGAATCCAGTCCGTCCCTGCCCTGCATCATTCGTTGAATCAACAAGTGTGAATCTAAACCGGATCACAAAGTAAAGTAAGAAGGAGAAAGTAGCAATGAGTGCTGCGACTACGACTGCATCTCCGCAGAAGAAGATGCAGAAATTGACATGGCTCAACTATGTGGGCTATGGATCTGGAGATCTGGCCAATAACATCGGTTGGCGTATGATGTCGATGTTTCTGGCCACCTATTACATCTACATCGGCATTCCTGCGGCGACTACTGCGGCGATCTTCCTGTTCGCCCGTTTCTTCCAGGCGGTCGTGTACCTGCTGGCCGGCAATTACGCCGATCGTGTGAAAGCCAACAAGAACGGCAAGTTCCGTCGTCTGGTGGTATGGTTCGGCGTTCCTATGATGGTGGCCATCACACTGATGTACACCATTCCCACTGACGCCAACCTGCAGATCAAGGTTTGCTGGGCCATTGTCACGTACCTGCTGTATCAGCTCCTCGGTGCGCTTGGCGGTGTTCCGTATGGCGCGTTGCTGGGTGCTATGACCCAGGACCAGAACGAGCGTCAGCGTCTGTCGTCTTCGCGTATGGTCGGTGGCGCGCTCTTCGGTCTGGTCATCACGTTCACGCTTGCGCCGAAGGTCAACTCCATGGATCCGTCCAAGCTGTTCCTTCCCGTCGTCGCCATCTTCTGCCTCATCGGCGCCCTGATCTATGTCTTCCTATACAAGACCACCATCGAACAGGTCGATGTGCCGGTTCAGCCCAAGGTCTCTTTCGCTGATACGCTCAAGGCGATTGTGAAGAACCCGGCACTGCTGATTCTGTGCTTCGCCACTGGTTTCTACCTGATTGCCACCTGCGTCGGTTCCATTGGCCCGATCATCGCCAAGCAGGTTCTTGCCAACGGCATGGATGCCGGCACCGTCGCGCTGATCACCACGCTGGTCACGCTGATCAATGCCTCTATCGGCGTCGTGGCCTCTCCGTTCGGACCGGTTATCGCCCGTAAGCTCGGCAAGAAGGGCGGCTGGTACCTTGGTTGCGTTCTCGGCATCATCGGCGGCGTGATGTTCATCTTCGTGCAGAACGTGTGGCTGGCCTTGTTCGCAATGGCATTGAACGCCATTGGCGCGCAGTTCTGCGGAAACTACGTCTGGGGCATGGAAGGCGACACTGTCGAATACTACGAGTGGAAGACCGGAAAGCGTACCGATGGTGCGGCCATGGCTGGCCTGAGCTTCTTCCGCCAGATGTTCGGCGCGCTGACTTCTTGGCTGGGACCGGCAATTCTTGCGTTCACTGGTTACAAGGAAGGCATGAACGTCGCTCAGGATCCGTCTGTCACTGAGAACCTGCGTCTGGCCTGCGGTCTTGTGCCGCTTATCGGCTTCGTGATTTCCGCGGCCATCATGTTCTTCTATCCGATTACCGAGAAGAAGTTCGCGCAAATCAAGGCTGATCTGGCCGAGCGTCACGCGGCCAAGGCCGAAGCGTGATAGCGGCAAACCCATTATGGCGAACAGCTGATTGAAATGTCGCGTCCTCATTCCAATGCAAGGGAATGAGGACGCGACTATTACTATTGGGATGTAATGTGATTCGGATTGGATCGAATCATTGATGATTGGATGCGAACGATGGTCAACAAAGTGCGTTTGGCGGATGTGGCCAAAGAGGCCGGAGTCGCCGTGTCGACGGTTTCGCGAGTTTTTTCCAATCCAAGCAGGGTCAATATTCAGACATTACAGCGTGTGCGTGCTGTCGCCAATCGCTTGGGATATATGCCAGCCGTGCATCATTCGAAAATTAAAACGGGCGATTCCCATCGGCAGGACGATTTTAAATTCCGCGAAAATGCCGATTCGCATCTTTTTGCCATGTTGGTCAATGACGCGTCGAATGGAGTGGGCGCTCAGATTCTCAAAGGCGCGCAACTCGCCGCGATGGAGTCCAATAGCGCGGTGAGCCTTATCGAAATCGGTAATTCCATGATGTGGGCGCAACGGTTGGTGGATAACATCATCGACAAGTTGGATGGGCTTATTCTGTGCACCGACAAACTGGATGTCTCTAAAGTGCGGAAGTTGCATGAGCGTGTCCCCGTGGTGGTGATGAATCGGCCGATGGAGGGGGTGCCAAGCGTCATTCCGGATCCGTTGCTTGGCGTGGCACGTATCCTGATAATGTTCAGACGGTACGACTTGCGCAGCATAGCTTATGTTGCCGGTTCCCATAGCGAATGGGCGAACGAATCTCGTTGGGGGACACTAAGCCAATTATGCCAGTATTTCGGCATGGAGTTACGGCAGATCGGTTCGGTGAAGCCCGGTATTGAGGGTGGTATGCAGGCCGCGCTTGCATTGGAAAACGTGCTTCCGGATGCAGTGGTGTGCTTCAATGATCTTATTGCGGCTGGAGTCATACGCAAATTCAGCATGGACGGCGTCCATGTTCCTGCGGATGTGTCTGTGGTGGGATTCGATAGTACGTTGGTGGCGCCTATGGTGGATCCGCCGATCACCACGATTCGGATTCCTCGCGCGCAGATGGGCCAGACCGCGGTGAACATGTTGCTTGGCAACAAGACTATGCCGGCATTGAATCTGCATGATACGGAACTGCTCATGAAATTGCATGAGCATGGGATTTTTCGTAAGGAATATGGTTCTTTGGCCGCGCAAATAAACACATCGCTGATGATTCGTGGGAGCGTCGCGCGAAAAGGTGTGGAGAATGCTCTGATATCAAATCAGGAAAGCGTTCCAGCGGATTTTCTCGCCAGCCGGTGACGGAACGATTCGAAATGAATATCGGTTGTGGGATGCACGTCGAGTCGAAAAGCCGGGACAAAGTTCGGAGTGAGGGGCATCAATGCAGATTCCTTGGAAACACGGTCGTAAAGTAACCATCCGCTCAGCCATCGGATACGGTATGGGAGATTTCTATGGCGGAGGCCAAGGCGTTCTGGTCTCCACGTACCTCGCGTTGTTCTGGACGCGGTTCTGTGGAATGAACATCGGCTCGGCGCAGTCGATCCTCGGCATAAGCACCATTGTCAGCGCTTTCGCGGCATTGTTCTTCGGTGTGCTGGATGACAATCTGTATCGTTTCCGGCTGGCGCGCCGGCTCGGTCGCCGACATCTGTTGATGCTCATGGTGCCGCCGTTGCTTATATTCGGAATATTGTTATGGATTCCGGGGCTTCCCCCTGCCACGTATCTGGCCGTCTATGTGCTGTGGGTGGTGCTTGGGCAGATGTTCCAGACGGCATACAATCCTTTGCCCGGTGAAATGGCACAGGATTTCGGGGAGCGAACGTTGCTGTCCACCGTGCGCATGTTCGTTTCCTCTGCTTCTGGCACTTTGGTGCCTTTGATTGGCGGTGTCGTGTTGGCGTTTGCCGGAGAAGACCACCCTACTGGCTATATGATTGTCGCCATTGCCTTTATCGTCGGCTTCATTGTGGCGACAAGCATCAGTTGCTGGACCACGTGGGAACTGACTCCGCGGTCGGCCGGCTTTGGACAGTGGGAAGACGGTACCAGGCAAATGTCCCATATCGGATTCGAAGGTTGGGTTCGGCGTCTGCGCAGAATTGCGGGTGAGTACGCGAGCACTCTGCGGATTGTGGTTTTCCGCCAGCATCTTGCGATGTATCTGTTGATACTCACAGCCAGCGATATTTTTGGACAAACGGTCGTGTTTTTCATGCTGTACAACTGGAACCGTACCGCGGCATTCGCGTCGATTTTATTGAGCTGTAGCGTGGTTTCCCTGCCATTGACACCGGTATTCGGGTGGATGATGACGCGTATCGGACCTCGGCGCATGTATGAGATCGGTTTCGTGACGGGATTGATAGGCGCTGCCTGGCTACTGGCTTCTTGGCTGTTGCGTGGACACATGCCGGCATCATTGTGGCTGATATTCGCCGTGGCCGGCATGCTGTGGTTCCTGACGGCCAAGGCGTTGTATGGATATCTGCCATGGACGGTTTTCCCGTATGTGGCCGATGTGGATCAGATCGTGACCCGACGTTCGCGCGCGGCCACATTCTCCGGCATGCAGTTCTTCGC
>DKCF01000099.1 GCA_002451435.1 Bifidobacterium sp. UBA6881
CGCATCCAGGACGGCTCCTTCGCCAAGGAGTTCATCGACGACCAGGACGCCGGCGCTCCGAAGTTCAAGCAGCTGCAGGAAGAGTACGGCAACGTGCGCATCGAGACCGTCGGTCCGAAGCTGCGCGCCATGTTCTCCTGGAACAACGGCAAGGACGATGACGCCGACATGGCCACCTTCAACGGCAAGATCGCCCGTACCCAGGTTCAGTGAGCCGCTGTGATTCCGGTCCGAGCGCCGGAATCCGAACCTTGCGGAAAGGCCGCCGCCCGCATATTCGGGCGGCGGCCTTTTCACATGTTGCGTAATCGGCCTTTTTGCGTTCGCGCGGCCGTCAGTACGTTGGCGTGTGGGGCGGTATGCCGATTCCACTTCGGATGGTTCGCCTCGAATGTGTGCCGGATCGGACGAATCCGAATCCGTTTTCGTCCGGTTCGGCACACATGCATGGATGCGAATGCGTTTCGATATACGCTGATTGTTGGCCGGTATTTCGTCTGTGAATGGCCTAGGATATAAAAGTAATTCTGATGATTGTCACGTGGAAGAGAACATATGGTCACTGCGACTGGTACCGGACTCGGATCTGAAATGACGGCATCGTCCGAACCGTTCGGCAACCGTGGTTCATCGGGGGTTTTGCGCGTCGCTCCGGTTTTCGCCTCGCATATGGTATTGCAGCGCAACAAGCCCATCGCGGTGTTCGGCGCGTTGGACGCCGATTGCGCGGGACTTGAGGTCACCGCGGAAATCCGCGATTTCGACGGCACGACGCTCGCGCGCTCGCATGCCTACTCCGCCAAGGAGCTTCGTCATGGACTTTCGCCGTGGCGCGTGATGCTGCCCGCTCAGTCCGAAGGCGGTCCGTATATACTGCGCGTCACCGCGGGCAATGATTTCGTCGAATACGACGACGTGCTGATCGGCGAGGTCTGGCTTGCCGGCGGACAGGACAACATGGAGCTCGAACTGCGCGACAGCGCGCATGCCGAAGAATCATTGGAGGATTGCGCCGATCCGTTGCTCCGCTTCTACAACGTGCCCGAAACCGGCGTGATTAGCCGTGACGCCGAAAGCGCGTCGAGCTGGCGGGAATCCTCGTCGGAAAACAGCGGCGTGATGAGCGCGGTCGCCTATTATTTCGCCCGCAGATTGCGTGACAAGCTCGATTCCGATGTGCCGGTCGGCATCATCGACTGCTATGTCGGCGGCACGTCGATCAGCTGCTGGATGAGCGAGGACGCGCTGAATTCCAGCGAGGCCGGCCGCGGATACCTCAATCGCTACCGGCGTGCGATTTCCGGCAAAACGCAGGGCCAATTCGATTTGGAGACCTCCCAATGGCAGGGGGAGTTCAACCGGTGGAACGCGAAGGTGCTCGCCGCGCGCGAGGCGGACCCCGGCATCGCGCAAAATGAGTTGGACCAGCAGTATGGCGAATGCCCATGGCCGCCGCCGGTCACGCCGTCGTCGCCATACCGCCCGGCCGGGCCGTTCCACGCGATGCTGGAACGCATCGTGCCGTACTCCTTGGCGGGTTTCCTGTGGTATCAGGGCGAGGAGGACGAGCAATACTGCGGTTCCTACCGTGAGCTGCTTGGCATGATGATCGGTGAATGGCGCGCTTTGTGGAGCGAGAATCTGCCGTTCCTCATCGTGCAGCTGCCGCAATGGATCGACGCGCATGCCGCCAAGGACGATGGCGATCCCCTGCGCTGGCCGATGTTGCGCGAAGCCCAATGGGACGCCGCGCAATCCATCGACAACGTGTACGCGATTTGCACCATCGACTGCGGCGAATGCGACAACGTGCATCCTGCCGACAAGCGCACGCCCGGCGAACGTCTCGGTGACTGCGCCCTGCACAATGTCTACGGCATGGAGGACGCGCCGGTACGCGGTCCGAAATTGCTGGGATTCCGCGTCGGCGAGCGGGGGCGCGTGCGGCTGATGTTCCGCCATGCGCATGGACTGCATTTCGCGGGCACCACGCCGGGCAGCCAGGATGATGATGACCTGCCATCCCTGGTGCGCATGCCGGATCGTTCCGGTTTCGAGCTCGCCGGTGCCGATGGTGTGTTCCATCCCGCGACGGCGGCGATTTTCGTGGATTGCGACATCGACGATTTCGGTGATTCCAAGGTCAGCGTCGTCGACTACAACGCCACGGAATTCGGCATTCCGATCAACAGCCGCAGCATCGGCACGATTACTCTGGCGACGCCGGAGGTGCCCGATCCCGTGACGCTTCGCTATGCTTGGCGTAGTTGGGGTCCGGCGCCGCTATTCAACGACGAGCATCTGCCTGCGCCCCCGTTCCGTCTGGACCTGACGGAACATGACGAGGACTGACGGATCCGGCCCTATGCCGTTTAGACCGGCATAGGGCCGGAGGTGCCTCGTCACGGCTGGCGTGACGGTCGTGCAGTTTCTCGCCAATCCGGTGCTCGACCGTATCGATCCGGTCAGTTCGCTGAAAAGCGTGGAGTGAACATCGATCCTTCACTCCCAATCTTTTAACCCCGATCGATTGTGTTCTGGAGGTTGTGGTCCGGAATTCCGGGGGATTCAGTCCTGGAAGTTCTGGAGTTTGTGTTTTTGGAGGTTCCGAGGGGATTCTGTTCTGAGGATTCTAGAGGTTCTGATAAATTCTGGACGTTCTAGGAGGATTCGGTTCTGGAAATTCTGTTCTGGGAGTTTGTGTCCTCGAAAACAATTGTGCCAGACAGTCAGTTTGGAAACGAGGCTGTGCCAAAGATGCAGTTTGGAAAAAGAAGGTGCCAAAGATGCAGGACACGCCCGGATTTTATGGGCTGCAACTGCATCTTTGGCACAATTCTTGATTTTTGCGGAGTAGGGGGGTTCCTGTCGGACTTACCGGTTCCTGCCGGATTTGGGATTCTTCCTATCGGGTTTGGGATTCCTTATCGGACTTGGGTCCCCCTACCGACCATGGGCCTGGGTGAGCTGGTAGGCGGTGAACAATACCGCCAGCCAGATCACGCCGGCCACCACGGCGATGCGGTAGCTCGCCGAGAAGCACATCAATACCACGACCAATAGCATGAACGCGATCACCACATAAGGCGTGACCTTGGCGAACGGCAGCTTGAACGCGATCTTGTCGAGCGCCTCCTTGCCCTTCAGCCCCTTGAGTTCGGCCGGGCCATCGCCGGAAGCCACCACGCGACGGAACTTGATCTCCGTGATCATGATCATGATCCAGTTGATCGCGGCCGCGATCGTGGCGATCGACATCAGGTAGTTGAACGCGAACTCCGGCCACACGAACACGACCACCACGGCGATCGCGATGATGATGGCTGAGGTGATGACACCGCCGACCGGCACGCCGCGCTTGTTGAGTCTGCCCAGATAGGCGGGCGCGTTGCCCTGCTTCGCCAAGGAATACAGCATGCGGGAATTCGCGTACAGACCGGAATTGTAGACGCTCATCACGGCGGTCAGGCACACGAAATTGAGGATTCCCGCGGCGGCATGCACGCCGACGGAATCGAAGATCTGCACGAACGGGCTGGAATTGCCGTCGATCTTGCTCCACGGCACCACGGCCATGATGACGCCCAATGCGCAGATGTAGAAGACGAGGATTCGCCAGATGATGCCGTTCGTCGCCTTCGGAATAGTGACGCGCGGATTCTCCGTCTCACCCGCGGTGATGCCGATCAGCTCGGTGCCGCCGAAGCTGAACATCACCACGACCAATGCCATCATCAGACCGGTCCACGTGCCGTCCGCATTATGGGACATCAGGCCGTGCGGCAGGAATCCGCCGTCGACGGTGAACCAGTTCGCGAAGCTCGCGCGGATGCCCGAAGCGGTCGGCACGTTGGCGACGACCACATACAGGCCCCCGAGGATCATCGCCAGCACGGCGACGATCTTGATGATGGCGAACCAGAATTCGAATTCGCCGAACTTGTTCACGCCCATCAGGTTCAGCGCGGCGATGGCGACCAGGAACACGACCGCCGACACCCATTTCGGAATGTTCGGGAACCAGTAGTTCACGAACGAGCCGACCACGGAAAGCTCCACCATGGCGACCAGCACATAGTTGAACCAGTAGTTCCAGCCGGAGATGAAGCCCGCGCGCTTCGACCAGTAGCGCGTCGCATAGTAGCTGAACGCGCCCGCGCGCGGATCCTCCACCGCCATTTCGCTCAGCGCGCGCACGATCATGAAAATCGCGAGGCCGCCGATCAGATAGGCGAGCAGGATGGACGGTCCGGCGAGGCCTATCGATTCGCTCGATCCATAGAACAGGCCGGTGCCGATGGCGCCTCCCAAGGCGATCAATTGGATATGGCGGTTCTTCAATGATTTGCGCAGTGTCGGCGGAACCGGCACATCGTCGGTTTCGCGCGGCTTCTTCGCGGCGGTGACGTCGCTCATGGTTGTGCTTCTTTTCTCTTGTGTTTCAGTTGTCGTGACTATTATGCCTGTCCCGCCGTTTCCGGCCTGGACGAATGCTCACGATTGTAATGACCGCGATTGTCGTGCGATGAAACCCAACCCCGTTATGCGGCGAATATATCGATCCACGGACGCCGAACATGAAAAACTTGGGGGGGGGGGGGCAGTCTTTGGCGCTTTGCAAAAACGGTGGAAACAATGCGCTCGCCAAGCGTGGCGTGCGGGGCTAATAATCATGGAAATACAAGGATTGTATAAGCAGGGGGCATGTATGAGGGACTTCGTGCCTGTCCCTCTTTACAATGGGGTAAACGGAAATAGGGGATGTATACGGTATTAGGCATAGTCATGCGGCGCGATTCATCCATGATTGTTCGTTCACGAAGTCGGTCCATGCAGAAAGGCCTGTGAGATGATTGACGGCAAATTCACCGCGAAGGAACGCGCGTATCTGGCAAGCCTTCCGGCGGTCAAAAGCGTGAGCGCGACGCATATCCGGTATACGGACCGCTTCCGCGTCGAGGTTATGTGCCGGTACCATGCGGGCGAATCGCCTTCGGCCATGTTCCGTGAGGCCGGTCTCGATCCCAAACTGATCGGATACAAGCGGGTGGAACGCTGCATCGCGCGGTGGAAGCAGCAGGAGGCGCGTGAGGCCCGCAGAGG
>DKCF01000081.1:0-158 GCA_002451435.1 Bifidobacterium sp. UBA6881
ACCGCGTTCGTGGCGATTTGATCGCTGAAAGCATCGACAGGACGATCGGCATTGCGCAGGTCGTAGTACTGATGCACCTGCTCGTCAAAGTCGTGCAGACCCAGCAGCAGAAGCTCATCGTTTTCCGGATATTCGTTCTCGAAGAACTGCATCGACCG
>DKCF01000081.1:297-469 GCA_002451435.1 Bifidobacterium sp. UBA6881
GAATACGCGGCGGTCTCCATCGCATGCAATGCGAGAACCGCGTCATTCTGCGCCTGGGTGTAGCGGTAGCTGCCATTGAGCGTGAATGCGTCGGAAGCGGTCTCAATGCCCTTTTCAGCGGCGATGGCGGCATTACGATGCTCATCGAGCACGAACACATACAGCAATGGCG
>DKCF01000081.1:556-743 GCA_002451435.1 Bifidobacterium sp. UBA6881
GCGAACCGCCGACCAGTCGTTCAGAAACTGGCTGCTTGCCGCGTGCTGCGCCACGGTCTCGAGGGTTTCGACGATATCGTCATCCAACGGTTCCTGCTTGAATTTGCGAATGGAACGACGCTCCAACAGAGTGTCGATGGTCGCATTATGAAGAATGTTACTCATATTTCCTATTGTCATTCGTTGG
>DKCF01000081.1:772-17908 GCA_002451435.1 Bifidobacterium sp. UBA6881
GGTGATTGCGCAAGAACATTGACCAATACGCAAAGCAAAACGTGTGCGGAGCGAGTAGACAATCGTCTGTCGCTCCGCACACGTTGATACGCCATGTTCCATGGCAACGAGAACTTAGAAGTCGATTGGTTGAAAAGATTCCGCACATACCGCGGAATCCACGACACATGCGAATCCGTGATGAACGGATTTTCACCAAACAATTCGGCAGGTCAGGGCAAAACCTGCCGAATCATCGCGTCGTTACTTGGTTTTGGCGGCACGGCGCCTTGCATCGGCCTCTCGTTCTTCACGCACGGTGTCCACGACCTCCTGCGTGATGTCGCGTCCACCTTCATGCAAACGCTCCGAGATGGCGTCGAGAATCACCTGATTGTCTTCCAAAGTCGGAAGGAAGACGCTGTCCGGCTGGATTTCCCGCACAAGATTCTCGATGCGATTCGCAAGCCGCCCGTCGGTCAGGAACAAACGCTGCACAAGCAGTGGAGCCTTGGTCGTCGCCAGCACGGTGGCGATTTTCGGTTCGGCGATGAGATTGGCTCCCAACACGGGAACCTGCAGCTTCTCCCGCAACCGGGACACCAGTGCCTGCAGATGATTCCACGGACCGTCGAAATGGCCGGTTCCGTGGACGACGAGCAGCACCGTCCTGTCGGGATGCTGTCGTACCGCATCCGACAACTGCGCATCAAGATACGATTCAATCGCCTTCGTATCTGCCAGCGGTGGTAGTTCCGTGGCCTGCACGCCAGGATCAAGAACGGCGAGCACGCGTTCCGGAATGTCCCAACGGACGTGCGTGGCCGTATATAGCAGCACGGGAACCACCGTGATGTGGGTACTTCCAGCTTGCTGTACCTGACGTACGGCATCTTCCAAAGTCTGCTGGTCGCCTTCGAGGAAGCCGATGGCGGATGGCACTCCGGACTCCTCGATGAAACGATTCAGCAAATCGATGTTCGATGCGGGCACTCCGCCCTTGCGCCCGTGCAGGACGTATACGCGTCCCTCGTTCGTTCCTGTGGTCATGTTCAGATGGCCTCGGCGACGGTCTTGGCCAGGGACTTCAGCGCCTCCTCGGCATCATCATCAGGGGAAAGCTCGATCTTCAGCGGTTCGCCGAGAATCGTGGCACCGTCCTGCTTCACACGGTCGGTGAACACGTCGACCGCGGCGCAGTAGGACTTGTAGGAGGTGTCGCCGGTACCGAATACCGCGACCTTCTTGTCGGAAAGATCGAAGTCCTCGAGGTCGTCGTAGAAATCGACGATTCCACCAGGGACCTCGCCATTGGCTCCGTCGCTCCAGGAGGCGATGGCGAAGGCGTCGCCATCCTCGAAGAACTCGTCCACCTCCACGCCGTCCTCGGCATCGACCACGTCGACATCAACGCCGAGATCCTCAAGCGCCTCGGTGAACACGTCGACGGCGGTCTTGGTGTTGCCAGTCGCGCTGGTGTAAATAACTTTCACGGTCATCGTAGTACCTCCGTTTGGGTGGACAGATAGTTGTTGAGCACTTCTTGGAAATGATCAACGCCGGCATGGTTGAAATAGTGGTAGAAGGATTCTTCACCTTCACGATTGTCTTGGTAATCATTGATGATTGCCGACAACGCGTCCGGCAGCTGCTGGGCGCTCAGCGTGCCCTTAAGCTGCTCGTTGAAATGACCGGTGCCCTCCAGGCTTCCGCCGACGGCGAGACGGTAGCCCTCGGTCTGTTTCTTGTCCGGCGTGCGGGCGTGTACGCCTTCCAAACCGATGTCCGCGATGGAACGATGCGCGCAGTTGCTTCCGCAACCGGTCATCGTGATGCGCACCGGAACGTCGAGGGAGAAACGGGCGTCGAGCTCGTCGATCAGCGGCTTGAACACGCTCTTGGTGTGCGCATTGGCCAAATTGCAGTATTCCGCTCCCGTGCACGTGGTGCCATAGTCGGCAAGCAGCCCCGGCTTCACGGAATAACGCTGCAGAATGGACTCCGCCTTGAACGCTTCGAGATCCTGTTCGGCGATCCAAGGAATGATCATGTTCTGCTTGTCGTCGAAACGAATCTCATCCTTACCGTACTTGGCGGCAAGCTCTACGACCGCGCGGAAGTCATCACCGCTCATGCGACCGGCCGGAACGGAGATGCCCGCATAATAGTAGCCCTGCTGCTTCTGCGGATGAATGCCCAGGATCTTTTTGTTCCAATCGACGATCTTGGTCTCACCGGCATACGGCAGACGCGGAAGCTGCTTGCGGACCAGACGCTCGAACTCGTCGATGCCCCAATCCTTGATGAGGAATTTCAGACGCGCCTTGGAACGCGAACGGCGGAAACCATGATCGCGGTACAGTCCACAGACCACTTCCGCGATGTCCGCCACGCGGTTCGGACGCACGAAGATGTTCATCTGCTGGGCCAATTGCGGTTTGGATCCGAGTCCGCCTCCTACGAACACATTGAATCCCTGCACCTGCCGGCCACGAATCGTTTTCACTGCTGGGATGAAGGCAAGATCGTTGATTTGATAGTCGGCGTTGTTGTGGATGTCGGTGGAGATGGAGATTTTGAATTTACGAGGAAGGTTGGAGTAGTCGTAGTTGCCTTGGAACCTGCGGTACACGTCCATGACGATGCTGCGCGTGTCGAACAGTTCGTCGGGGTCGATGCCGGACAGCGGATTGTCCACCACGTTGCGGGTGATATCGCCTTCGGCGCCGACGGTGGTCAGACCGACGTCGTTGAGTCCTTGGAAGATCTTGAGAAGCTCATTGAACGGCGCCCAGTGGTACTGCACGGCCTCGCGGGTGGTCAGATCGATGACGTTGTGGCCGTACTCGTTCGCGATCCATGCGAGATGCTCGCCCTGCTTGACGTTGATTCGTCCACCGGGAATCTTGACGCGCAGCATGAACATACCGGCCGACTGCGGCTTTTGGACAGTAAGACCGGCGTACTTGAAATACATGTAATAGCTGGGATCGATTTCCGAAAACGGATGCTTGACCAGTTCCGGCAGATCCTTGAACACGTCGAGGCCGTCTTTGTTGAGCTTGGCGATTTCATTGCCGTTCAGCTTCTGATCGGCCCATGTGACTGTATAGCCCATGGATTTCCACTCCTTTCCTCGACTATTCCTATGAATGACGAATTATGAATGACGCGCATCACAAGCCCCTTCCGCGCGCCATTCATGCCATAGCATACAAAGGAACGCAATCCCGCTCAAATACATGGTCGATGCCGTGTAATCCTTGCAATTATTGGGTTTTCGCATGATTCTTCGTTGAAAAAGCGGGAAACAACATGGCAAAAGCGTATTCGTTTTAATTTGTGAGCGGTTATTAATCGTTGGAATTCCAACGAACATGAGAGATTTGACGCTATGGCGCCGAATGCCGTATATCCGTATGCTGGCATGTATTCGCCGTGCCCGATGCCACTTGGCATGGGGCACGGGAGGCATATTCAACGAATCGTGTGATGACACGGGGAGGGGATTCCGTGACCGACAACAAGCAACTGCAGCATGACGATCATGTGTATGACGTGACTGTGATTGGTGCCGGACCTATTGGCATGTTCGCGGCTTTTTACGCGGCCACGCGCAATCTTGATGTCCAGCTGGTCGAAAGTCTGCCGCATCTCGGTGGCCAGGTGGCGACGCTGTATCCCGAGAAGAAGATCCATGACATCGCGGGATTCGTATCGGGTACGGGCGAGCAGCTCATCGCCAATCTGAAGGCCCAGTTGGATGAGTTCTCCGACCGCATCGGCATCCATACCAACGAGGAGGTCGTCGGTGTGGAGCGTCCCGCCGAGAACGCCGCGGCGGACTCCCGTGTGTTCGCGCTCACCACCAGCAAGCGCGTGTTCCGCACCCGGACCGTGCTTATCGCGATGGGAAGCGGCGCCTTCACGCCACGCCCGCTGGCGGTGGATTACGATCACGCGCTCGACAACGACAAGGTCTTCTACTTCGTCAAGCACATCGCCGATTTCGCTGACTTGGATGTCGCCGTGGCCGGTGGCGGTGACGCCGCCATCGATTGGGCGCTTACGTTGGAGCCCATCGCCCGCAGCGTGACGCTGATTCATCGTCGCGACAACTTCCGGGCCCTGGAATCCAGCGTCGACGCGCTGAAGTCCTCTTCCGTGCGCATTCTCACCCCGTACAAGTTCGCCTCGGTCGCGAAGCGGGACGACCGTCTTTCCATCGAACTGAACCAGGTGAAGGGGGCGGAGACCAAGGAGCTGCAGGTGGATGCGCTGTTGGTGAACTATGGCTTCACTTCCGACAACCATCTGCTGAAGGAATGGGGATTGCCCGTCAAACGCGGTGATTTGGAGGTGAACGAATACCGTGAGACCGCGGTGCCGGGCATCTACGGTATCGGTGACGCGGTGACGTACCCGGGCAAGGTGAAACTGATTTCGGCGGGCTTCGGTGAGGCGCCGGGCGCGATCAACCATATCGCCGAAACGCTGTATCCTGACCGCAAGCAGCCGTTGCATGAGTAATCGCTTGGAAAGGTGAATCGTATGACGGCGGCAATGGGACATGTGACGCTGGTCGGTGCCGGACCCGGAGACCCCGACCTCATCACTGTCCGTGGCAGGCGATGCATCGAAACGGCCGATGTGATCGTATACGATCATTTGGTCAATCCCGTCATGCTGGAATGGCGCAGGGATGACGCGGAACTGGTGAACGTCGGCAAAATGCCGTCGCACCACTTGGCGACGCAGGAGCAGATCAACGCGCTTCTGGTGCGGCTGGCCAAGCAGGGCAAGCGGGTGGCACGGCTGAAATCGGGCGATCCCTTTGTTTTCGGCCGCGGCGGTGAGGAACGCCAGTTCCTGCTCGGCCAAGGCGTCCCGTGCGAGGTGGTGCCTGGCGTGACCAGCGCCATAGCGGGACCGGCCGCGGCGGGCATTCCGATCACCCATAGGGATTACGCCGCGCAGTTCCATGTCATAACCGGGCATCGGAAGCAGTCCGCGAAGGAACTCGACTGGTCGGTGATCGCGCGGCTTGAAGGCACGGTCGTGTTCCTTATGGGCATGGCCCAATTGCCACATATCGTCAACGAGCTGTTGGCCCATGGCAAGTCGGAGGGCACTCCCGTCGCCGTGATTCAATGGGCCACCAGGAACGAGCAGCGCTCCACCGTGGCTGATTTGCGGCATATCGAGGAAGCCGTGCGCCTGGGCGGACTGGGGTCTCCGGCGTTGATCGTCGTAGGCGGGGTCGCGAGGCTCATCGATCCGGATTCCCCGGGATTTATGCCGTTCCGCACTCCCGATGATGCCGCCGGTTCTCGAGATTCCGGCAATCGTCGTGATTTTGGTGACGATGGTATGGAAATTTGCGCCGGCCAATAAAACGGCCTCGACGCATGCATGCGCATGTGTGGAATCTTCCGACGGATGTGATGTGAAACAATGTGTGAAACATCTGATTTGGGTTATCCGGTCGTGCTGTCCATGCGGGGGCGGCATGCCGTGGTGGTCGGCGGCGGCGCCGTCGGCGAACGCAAGGTGCGGGCGTTGCTGCGTGCCGAGGCGAGAATCACGTTGATCAGTCCCACGGCGACACCGGCTCTGGCGGCGCTTGCGGAAGACCGCCGTATCGCATGGCGGTCCCATCGTTATGCATCCTGCGATCTGCCCGATGACGCGGCGATCGTCATCGCCTGCACCGACAGCCGCCGAACGAACCGACAGGTGTGTGAGGACGCGCGTCTGCGGCGGTCGGACGCGACGGATTGGCGTCTGGTCAACGACGCGTCCGATCCGACATATTCCGACTTCGCCAACGTCGCCCAAATCCGGCATGACGGCACGCTGATCACCGTATCGACCGGGGGCAGCAGCCCAGCACGCGCCCGTTCGATGAAACAACGCATCGCCGCGTGGCTGGAAGGGCGGACTTCCAGCCGAACATAGCCCGCCATAGATATTTGATATGACGAAAACGCTGTTTTCGGAAGTGTGACCGGGATTCCTCGCCTACGATGAAGGCAACCGAACGACATGGGGATGTACTTGTTCGGCCTTCCAATTCCGCCACGGCAGCGCCGTCTGGGGGAGCACTGCAATTTTTTCAGAAGGGGATCATGAAATCTCGTACAGCATCGATGGGCCGAGGCTTGGACGGCATCCGTCGCCTCGTTCGGGGAATAATCGCGGTTCTGATATTGGCGGCCACCGCATTCACCGCGGCTGCGACGCCATCTTCCGCGCAGGCCGATGAGACGAAGGGCAATGATGGAAACCTCAAGACCCTGCGCATTGGGTTCCCCTCGTCCGGCAGCAACTGGGCTGGCGGGGCTCTTGGCGTCGCTGTGGCGAAGGGATATCTGGACGAATACCTCAAGCCGTTGGGATACAAGGCGCAGACGACGGGTTTCGTTGGTGCCGCGCCGGCATTGCATGAAGCCTTGGCATCAGGTGACTTGGATTACGTGAACTATGCCGGATTCGCAGGTATCCTCGGCAAGTCCAAGGGCGTCGACACCACGTTGCTCGGCGTCACCGCATATAACTCCGGTTGGCGTCTCGTGGCGTCCACGGCGTCCGGCATACGCAAGCTCTCCGACCTCAAAGGCAAGAAAATCGCCTACCAGCGCGGTGCCGCGCCCCAGATGTACATGATCAAGGTGCTCAAGGAAGCCGGACTGAAATTCAGCGATGTAGAGGCGGTGAACGCCTCGCTGCCCGACGGTCTGTCCACATTGGCGTCGAATGGTGTCGACGCCGCGGTGACCAATGCCGGTCAGGAACAGCAGCTGGTCAATGAGGGCAAGGCGCGCGTGCTGCACATCGGCAAGGACGCCGACCGCAAAACCTACTACGAGCCAACGGTGCTGGTGGCGAACCGCACGTTCAACAAGAAGCATCCCGATGTCTCCGCGGCCATTCTTCAGGCCATGCTCAAGGCGAAGGACGACATCGTCGCCGACCATGAGGCATACATCAAACTGTCCTCACAGAAATCCGGCAATCCGCTGAATGTCGTGCGCGCCACGGAAGTGGATGACGCGAAGACCGGCTACCCGATGTCGCTGTCTTCCTCGCTGATCGATTCGATGAAATCCGTCCAGCAATTCGAGCTCGACAACTCGCTGATCAGCCGTTCCATCGACATCGTCGATTGGACCGACCCGAAACCGTTGCGCACCGCCATCGCAGAATACCGCCAGCAGACGCTGGGCGAAAGCAAGACGAAAGCTCGTGCCGCCGCGGATAAGGCAGTCTCCGGAGTCGTGCAGGCCGCGTCCGCGTCCGCAGAAGCATCGAAGTCCCGCAACAGCAGGATTTTCGTCACGGTCGTGTTGCCCATCCTCGTCTATGTGTTGGCCTCCCTCCTCATCGTGCTGGGGCGTCGACGGGTGATTCGCAAGATCGACGCGTTGGAACGCCATGAGGAGAAGGCGATCGCGCATCGTGACGAGACGGAATCGGACCCGTCGGCTCGGAAGGATTCGGAAGCGTCGGACGATTCGGCCTCGTACCGTGGCGCGTTGCTGAACCTGCGCAAGATACTGACGGCGCTGTTCGCATTGATTCTTCCGGTCGGCATACTTGTGGCATGGCACACCGTTTCCGCCGCGCAGCTCGTCTCCTCGCTGATCATGCCGTCCATCTCGTCCGTGGGCAAGACCATTGTCGCGGAACTGGCCGGTCCCAACGGCACCTTCGTCGGAGACGTGGCCATCAGTGTGAGCCGCATTCTCAAGGGATACGCTTTGGCCTTGGTGTTCGGATTGCTGTTCGGCGTGCTCATGGGCATGAGCCTGAACGTGCACCGGTTCTTCATGCTGACGTTCAAGGCGTTCCGTCAGATTCCGATGATGGCCTGGGTGCCGCTACTGGTGATGTGGTTCGGCATCGGCGAAGGCTCGAAGGTCGCGGTGATTTTCCTTGCGGCGTTCTTCCCCATTCTGGTGAACACCATCGATGGCATCTCCCGCACGGACCCCCATCTGGTCGAAGTCGGACGCATGTACCAGTTCTCCCGCTGGCGCATGTTCCGCGAAGTGTATTTGCCTTCGGCGCTGCCCAGCATATTCGTGGGGCTCAAACTCGCACTCGGCATCTCCTGGATGGCGGTGGTGGGCGCCGAAATGATCGCGGCGAGCTCCGGCATCGGTTTCCGCATCAACGACGCGCGAAGCCTGATGGACTACTCCATCGTGTTCGCCGGCATGATCGTCATCGCGGTCGCGGGCGTCATCATGGACGCCGTGCTTTCCCTGATCGCGCATATTTCCACACCATGGACAAGGAAGTGATTGTATGACCGGAAGTCTTTCCCTTCATAACGTATACAAAGGTTTCAATGTGCACGGCAAGGCGGTGAGCGTCCTGGAAGGCGTGAACCTCGATGTGCACGATGGCGAGTTCCTTGTCATCGTCGGACATTCCGGCTGCGGCAAATCGACGCTGCTGAAGATCATCGCGGGCTTGGAACGGCAGGATCGCGGTTCCGTGACGTTGGATGGGCAGACGATCACGGCTCCGGGATTCGACCGCGGCATGATTTTCCAGGAGCATCGTCTGCTTCCATGGAAAAGCTGCATCTCCAACGTGATGCTTGGACTGTACGGCCAGCCCAAGGAGGAGCGCAGAAAAATCGCCCAACGGTATCTGGACATGGTCAAGCTCGGCGGATTCGAGAACGCATATCCAAGCCAGCTGTCGGGCGGCATGTCCCAGCGTGCCGCCATCGCCAGGGCTTTGGCTCCCAAGCCCAAGGTGCTGCTGCTGGACGAGCCGTTCGGTGCGTTGGACGCTCTGACCAAGATGGAGCTGCAGGATGAGATGCTGCGGATTCGGCAGCAGCAGAAGACCACGATGGTCATGGTGACGCATGACATCGAAGAGGCCGTGTACCTCGCCGACCGCATCGTGGTGATGTCGAGCAGACCGGGACGCATCGAGGATGTGATCGACCTGCATTTCGACGAAGGGCAGCGTGATCGCGGAAGCGCCCACTTCGCGGCGTACAAGAAGCAGGTGCTGGACCACTTCATCACACAGACGGCCTGACCGTCGTAGGCCGGCGCGATACACCGACGACCGGAAACAACTTCAGGCAACCGCATATCAGAATTTTTCAACCCGACTCAAGGAGAACAATCATGGGCTATCCCTCGGTATACCCGACCGGCGTCACGGTCTACAACCCCGACAAGGCGTGGAACGGATTCACGTTGCTGCCGACGAAAAGCGGCGCTCTGCTGATCGACATGAACGGCCGCGAGGTGAATCGTTGGGCCGGATTGGCTGGCTTCCCGAACAAGCTGCTTCCGGGTGGTTCCGTGTTCGGTTCGTCCGGCTCGCGTGGCGGTGACGCCGCCTACCAGGATCAGCTGGACCTCCTGCAGGTGTCTTGGGACGGCCATGTCGAATGGAAATGGGACCACACCGAGCTCGTGCACGACGAAGGCAAGGAACCCAGCTACCAGGCTCGCCAGCATCATGACTTCGAGCGCGAGGGCTCTCCGACTGGCTACTATGCGCCGGGCCTGGCACCCAAAACCGATTCGGGCAACACGCTGATCCTCACCCACGAGAACTCCTACCATCCCGAAATCTCCGACAAGCTGCTGATCGACGACAAGATCATCGAGGTGACATGGGACGGCGAAGTGGTCTGGCAGTGGCGCGCCGCCGAGCATTTCGACGAATACGGTTTCTCGGACACCGCGAAGCGCTCCCTGTACGCCAACCCGTCCATGCGAGGCGTCGCCGGCGGCGACTGGCTGCATGTCAACTGCATTTCCACTGTCGGACCGAACAAGTGGTATGACCGTGGCGACGAACGGTTCAATCCGGACAACATCCTCTTCGATGCGCGCAACGCGAATTTCCTGGCGATCATCTCCAAGGAAACCGGCAAGATCGTATGGCGTCTTGGTCCCGATTTCACCGGCCCGGACGTTCCGGAGGCGGTGCGCAAGATCGGTCCGATCATCGGCCAGCATCATTTCCACCTCATTCCCCAGGGTCTGCCGGGGGCCGGCAACCTGCTGGTCTTCGACAATGGAGGCGCGGCCGGTTACGATGCGCCGAACGCCATCGCTCCGGACGGCACCAACGCCGTGCACCGCGATTACTCCCGTGTACTGGAAATCAACCCGATCACATTGGAGATCGTATGGCAGTACACGCCGATCGAAGCGGGATTCCTGCCGTTCTCCGATGGCTCCAAGTTCTACTCGTCGTATATCTCCTCCGCACAGCGCCTGGAGAACGGCAACACGCTGATCACCGAAGGATCCGATGGTCGCGTCATCGAGGTCACTCCGGAACATGAGCTGGTGTGGGAATACATCAATCCCTACTTCCGCGACATGGTCCCCGGATTCCCCTCGAACATGACGTACCGTGCCTATCGCGCGCCGTACGACTGGGTGCCGCAGGTGCCCAAGCCGCAGGAAACCGCCATCGAACCGATCGACAACACCACGTTCCGTGTGCCTGGCGCCAGCAGCGACAAGCTGAAGGTGACGACAGTCGAGGGCATCAACCCCAAGCAGGAGGCGCTGACCGGCATCGCGGATGAGGACGACAAGGATGAGAAGTCCGACCACGTCGATTTCTGCATGGTGCGTCTCGACAAGAACGCGCTGAACGACACGGGTGACAAGAAGTTCTCGATCGGCCTGTGATTTGGGTGCGATGCGGATCGTGCCATGGACGGCGCGATCCGCATTTCGTTCACATAATGCGTCATAGGCAACGGATATAGCGAATCCTCCGAAAACGCTGGTGTCGAGTTGCATATAGAGTGATAATAGGGCATAGGAAAACTACAGAAAAAAATAAGTTTTCCACCTTCCCGAAACGATTGCATGGGGATTGCGAAAGTGTTGGGAATAGGCGCTTATTGCCAATAATTTGGCAATCCTCATACGTGCCTGAATCATTGTGCAACATAAATCGACAACAGAGAGATAGGGGGATTTATGTCTTCTGTAAAGGAAGTGAATACCCAAAGGGAAACCCGTAGGAAGGAATCGGCGCCCACCGCCGCCAGCGGTCAGGGAGTGCTGGGCAGCGAGGATTGGTGGGCGGTGTTCATCGGCTTGGGCATCGTGGCATTCGCCATACTGCTGTGGCTGGCCGGGCAGTCGTTGAACCTGTTCGCGGCCAAGATTCCCAGCTGGTCGAATTGGGCGTTCCTGTTCAATGGCGGCGAGGTGACCAAGGACGGCGAGACCTCCGTGGTCGCAGGTCTTATCGGACGATTGCCGAACATCATCGCGCTGTTCGTGCTGTTCGCCGCGGTGTTCACCATCGCCGCGCATTTTCTGAAATTGCGCACGAGCTCGTATCTTGCCGGTTTCACCGTGCTGTTCGTGTTGAGCTTCGTCGTGAACGTGTTCAGTTCATCCAAATTCGCCAATTCCTACAATCTGGAGGCGCCGCTGGTCGCGTTGGCCATCGGCCTGATTCTCGGCAACCTGTTCAACGTGGAGCGTCTGTTCGGCGGCGCATTGCGCACGGAACTCTATGTGAAGGTCGGCATCATTCTGCTTGGCGCCACGTTGCCGTTCACCACGATTCTCAAGGCGGGTCCCATCGCTTTGGCCCACGCCACCGTCGTCGCGGTCTCCACCTTCCTCATCATCTACTTCGTGGCCACCAAGGTGTTCAGCATCGATAAGCGCTTCGCCGCGACTCTGGGTGCGGGCGGCTCCATCTGCGGCGTCTCCGCCGGCATCGCAGTCGGCTCCGCGGTGAAGGCCCGCAAGGAACAGGTGTCCGCCGCGATTTCCATCGTCGTGGTTTGGGCCATCATCGCCATCTTCCTGCTTACCGCCCTTGCCAAGGGTCTTGGACTTCCTGACGGTGTGGCCGGTGCATGGGTCGGTACGTCGGAATTCGCAGACGCGGCCGGTATCACCGCGGCATCCAGCTTCGGCGATCAGGGCATTGCGGCATTCACGTTGGTGAAGGTCGTAGGCCGCGACATCTTCATCGGCGTGTGGAGCCTGGTGCTGTCCATCATCGCCATCACGTTCTGGGACAGGCAGGACCGCATCAAGGAAGCCAAGGCCGCAGGCAAGGATGTTTCCGCACTGCCCAAGGAGAAAACCGATGTCTCTCAGATCTGGCACCGCTTCCCGAAGTTCGTCATCGGCTTCTTCATCGCGTCCATCGTGCTGACCATCGTGATCGCGGCGTCTGGCGCGGCGGCATCCGCCGATATCACGGCGAATCTGGTGACCCCGGTGAAGGAACTGCGCACTTGGGCGTTCACGTTCACGTTCCTTTCCATCGGCCTGACCACGCGTTTCAAGGAACTGTCGAACCTCGGTTGGAAGCCCATCGCGGCGTTCAGCATCGGGGCCGTGGTGAACATCACATTGGGATTCGTGCTTTCCGATGTCGTGCTGCATGACTTCTGGGCCGCGATCTCAGCCTGATGCAAAGGATGGGAGAACATGGCGACTGTTGAAAGCGCCCGTGGCGTGCGCGACGCGGAGAATGTCGATTCGTTGCCGGTGATATGGAGGACCATCATCGAGATTCCATTGGGGGATTCCACCCGTTGCACGCGGCAGCCGTTCGTGGATTCGCTGGACAGATTGTCGGCGCGCGCCGAGCGTCTGGCACGGGCGAAGGAACTGTTGCTGGCGGTGGAACGCATCACCCAAGCGAGCGATTGGGTAGTCACCATCACTCCCAAAAAAGTGTTCGCGGAACGGTTCGGGGAGGAATTCACCCAGTTGTCCGACGAATTGCAGCATGCCGGATTCACCTATGACGATTACGCCATCCGTGTGGAATACGCCCGCAAATGGGGCATGCTGTAGGCGGGTGAGGTTGTTCGGCGTTGACGTCCGGTCACCGGTCCAGCATGAGCTCGATGGTCTTTCGCAGAACATCCCGGTGGTCGGCCGGCGTCTTCGCCGTTTCGGCATGGATTCGGGTCTCCTGCGCGGTGCTGGGACCGAGCGCGAACAGTTCCGGCCGGTCGGAAAAACACTCGGGCAGACGTTCGCGGAGCCTCCATAACCGTCGATATGCCGAGGGACTGGTGACGAGGATTCTGGTGATGACATCGCGTGCGTCGCCGTGATCCGGCCGATGGACAATCGACATCGCATTCGTGATGATTCGCGCGGCCTGCTGCTCGTGATCCTCGTTCCACTGGTTCGTATAGATCGGAATGGAACGTACCCGTTCGGGCAGACGGGTTCCCCGTAGAGCGATGTCACCGCAGAGCAACGCCGTACGGTCATTCGGCAGCGAATGCAACAGCTCCAGCAGCGATTCGCGGTTCTCCGATTGGGGAATATGCACATGAATGTGCGCGAGCGAATCCTCGTCGCGGATCTTCCGCAGCATGGCCTGGCTCAATACCAGCAATGTTCCGTGTGGGTGCATATCCGCCCATGGCCGCGCGATATCCGAAAGAAACACCCGCAGCGCGAAATTACTGGTGATTATCAACCGATCATAGGCAAGCAGATCGGCGCGTTGCCGAGCATCCAACGGCAGCGGTTCGAGGAACCGAAGCGGACAATATATGGTGTTTGAGGATTTTGCCAGCCGTTGTGCGAGATCCTCGGGAATGGCCGTCTGCGGGTAAGTGATGAGCCAAGACATACGCCCACTGTATATCCTGCGATCTTCCGACGAGACCGGCGCGGTTACGAATATATTGATAACCCGCTCAAAATAAAAGATTGAAGCAACGCGGTCTGTCTCCGGCTGTTCCATCTATAATGGCTTCTGCTTTGCAGGTCCAGCATGGGTTTCGACGAGAGCGGGGTGACTGTGATGACGTGCGTCGCTGTGGGCACACGGGGGAGCGCCCTTGCCAGGTGCCAGACCGGATTGGTATTGGACGCGCTGCGGCGCTCGTTGCCGGGCGTGGACGTTCCGGAATTCGACATTCGCGTCATTTCCACCCAAGGCGACCGGCAGCTGAACGCCAGTTTGCAGGCCATCGGCGGCAAAGGCGTGTTCGTCAAGGAAATCGAGTCCGAATTGCTCAATGGCCAAATCGACATCGCGGTGCACAGCCTGAAGGATATGGCTCCGGAACTTCCCGAGGGGCTGACGGTCGGCGCCATTCTTGCGCGCGCCTGCCCGTTCGATTGTCTGATTTCGGTTCATGCCGGAGGCGCGGCACCGTTGGATTCGTTGCCGAAGGGCGCGCGCGTGGGCACGAACAGTCTGCGCAGGCAAAGCCAGCTGCTGCATCTGCGTCCGGATTTGCGGATCGTGCCGATTCGGGGGAACGTTCCGACGCGCATCCGTGCCATCGAGCGCTACGGATTGGACGCGGTAGTGCTGGCGCAATCCGGATTGCGCAGATTGGATTTCACGCCCGAATCGCTGATGTCGGAATACGGATTGCACTGGATCGCATTGGACGAAACCATGCTGCCCGCGGCGGGCCAGGGGGCCATGGCCGTGGAATGCCGCGCCGATGACGCGGCGACCCTGCGCATGCTTGCGTACGTCGACGACGCCTCCACACGACGTGATGTGACCGTGGAGCGCGCGTTCATGCAGGCTTTGGGTGGAAGCTGCACGTTCCCCATCGGTGCTTACGGCCGTGGGACGGACGAGGGATTCGCTTTTGATGGATTTATCTCGCAGCCGGACGGCACCCAATGGCGGGGCTGTTCCTTCACCGCTGCGGGGTCTGACGTTCCCGCCTTGGTGGCTGAAGCCGAGCAGTATGCCGGACGATTGCTGCAAGACGGCGAGCCGCAGGTTGTGGGAACTGCGAAATCATGATTGCGGCGAATCCGCGGGATTCGTCGAGAAGGGAAGTGCCATATGGCATCGTTTATTCGTCACCGTCGGCTGCGCACCAGCGCGGCATTGCGCGATCTGGTCCGCGAACATCATGTCGGTATCGATGATCTGATCATGCCAGTGTTCGTGGATGCCACCATCGACCGACCTGAGCCAATTACGTCAATGCCCGGCATCCAGCGTTTTCCGCTGGAAGGCGTGCTTGCCGAAATCAAGGAAATCGTCGATCTCGGCATCAAATCGGTATTGCTGTTCGGTATTCCGGACCATAAGGACGACACCGGTTCGGGCGCTTGGGAGGATGACGGCATCGTTCAGCAAGCGACCCGGCTCATCAAAAAGGAATATCCCGATTTGATTGTGATCGCCGACAATTGCATGTGCGAATACACCAGCACCGGTCACTGCGGCATCGTGGTGTCGCTGCCGAATGGCGGATGGGACGTGGCGAACGACGAATCGTTGAAATATTTGGTTCGTACCGCCGTCAGCCAGGCGAAGGCCGGGGCCGACATCATCGCCCCGTCGAACGCCATGGACGGCTATGTCGCGGCCATTCGCGAGGGCCTGGACGAGGCCGGCTACGAACGGGTGCCGATTATGTCGTACTCCGTCAAATACGCTTCCAGCTTCTATGGTCCGTTCCGCGACGCGGCCGACGGCGCTCCGCAATTCGGCGATCGCAGCGGATACCAGATGGATCCGGCGAACCGGCTTGAGGCGTTGCGCGAAGTGGCCAGCGATGAGGCGGAGGGCGCCGATTTCGTCATGGTGAAGCCGGCCATGGCCTTCCTCGACGTGATGCGTGAGGTTCGTAATGCCACGGATCTGCCGTTGGTGGCCTACAACGTTTCCGGCGAATACGCGATGGTGAAGGCCGCGGCGCAGAATGGCTGGATTGATGAGCGTCGTATCGTGCGTGAAGTGCTGACCAGCATGAAACGTGCTGGCGCGGATCTCATCATCACGTATTTCGCGAAGGATGTCGCCCGCCGCATCCGCGATGGTCGGTGGTGATGGGTTTGTGAATCAGTGGTGATGGCGGTGTCGGCGATCCACCAATGCCTGCGAACCACGTTCGGACAATTGCGCGACCAGCGCTCCGAATGCAGCGGAGGCAATGGCGAAGCCGATGCCGTGCGTGGCGTTCCGCCGCGTTCCGCTATGTTTCACAACGTGTTTCACGGGTTTGCCGGGGTTGTGCGCCTTGCTGAATCCCTTGTTCCACGCCATTTCGAATAGTTTGCCGAATGCGAGACCCGCCAACGACGGCACGACGGTTTTGAAGATTTTGTCGCCGAAGGATTCGGGATCGTTGGTGCGTCGTTCGCGCATCGTGTCCACCGCGCGGTCGACGCCGTGCAGGGCCTCGACGATGCGGTCGGCGCTGGATTCCGGAACTGGTTGTGCACTCATGCCTCCAGTGTAATGCAACTGCGATGCGGTCTTCCATGCCATGAACGGCCATGTTGCGGAACAAGAGGGGCATCTCGTCGTACGCAAAGCGCGCAACACGGTATGTCCGGTGGCGCGTTCGACGGTTTTCTTCGATTACAGTAATGGGGTATGACTGATACTCAATTGGGAAGCAATGCCGCTCCTACCGGTGCGCCCGGGCGTTTGGTGCTGTTGCGCCACGGGCAAACCGTGTGGAGCGAATCGGGACAACATACCGGTCGGACCAACATTCCGCTGACCGATACGGGACGCGCCCAGGCTGAAGCGGCCGGCGCGCGATTGCGCGAGGTTTTCCCGAACGGTTTCCGCGTGTTCTCCAGCCCGCTACGTCGTGCGCGGCAAACCGCCCAATTGGCGGGATATGGCGATTTCGAGGTCTTGCCTGAAATCGCGGAATGGGATTATGGCCGCGCGGAAGGCCGGACCCGTCAGGAAATCAGCAAGGCAAGTGGTTTCACATGGGACGTGTGGCGCGATGGTCCGCAATCGATTCCCGAATCGTTGGAGGGCGACTGGGTGGAGACGCTGCCCGACGGCGAGCAGGTTCCCGTGCACAACGGTCCCGGCGAGACCGTCGAAGAGGCCGCTGCGCGCACCCGCGAGGCGATTGCCGCGGTGAAGCCATTGCTCGATGCGGGACAGGACGTGCTGTTGGTCGCCCATGCGCATGTGCTGCGTATCCTGACGTCGCAGTGGTTGGGCGTCGAGCCGCGTTTCGCGCGTCTGCTGCGTCTCGACACCGCGCATTACTGCGTGCTCGGCCAGTACAAGGGCGACAACGTCATCGAGCATTGGAACTGCTGACGCGTTCCTTCGACGGCATCTACTGATTCCGGTGCGGGCGGATCGAAGCAATTCGGTCCGCCCGCACTGTCACTGTGCATGCGTTCGTGAAGATGC
>DKCF01000089.1:0-2770 GCA_002451435.1 Bifidobacterium sp. UBA6881
TTTTGGAGAGGGGGATTACCCTACGTACTGGCGGATGGCCTGTGCGGCGGCGGCCTTGGCCCACAACGCCCAATCGTGTTCGGGAATTTCGAAGTCCACGGGCGACGCCTGGCTGTGCCGATACGTTTTGATGCCGTTGCGCAGGTCGTCGATGCCCAATCTCGCGATGAACGACGATTCGCCGGCGATCATGATCTTGTCGGGCATGGCGATGTTGGCGACCGTGGCGATCAGGGTGCCGAGACGGAAGCACGTGCGATTCACGAGATTCGTGGACTGGGGCTTGTTCGCGCGCGCATCGCGTGCGAAATCATCAAAGGACGCGGGCCGTCCGAGGATTTGCGAGTATTCGGCGGCGATGGAATTGTTCGACAGGCATTGCGCGCAACCCTTGTGCCCGGAAACGCAGCGTGGTCCGTCCGGATCGACCGGAATATGCCCGACCAATCCGTAGCTTTTGTCGGGACAGCTCACCAGCTCCCCGTTGAAGGTCAGCGAATAGCCCACGCCCGCGCCGATCGTCAGCACCGCGAAACTGTTGAGTCCCACGCCCGAGCCGAACCAGCAGGCGTCGATGACCAACGAGTCGATGTCGTTGTAGATGCCTGTCGACAGTCCGGTCGCGTCCTCCACCATGCGCGAAAGCTCCACCGGCTGCGCCCAATGCAGGAATGGCGCGAACGTCACCGTCGCATCGTTGACGATGTGCCCGCCAAGTGAAATGCCGACCGCGCATGGTTTCGGCCATCCCGACATCTCCGCCTCGGCGGCGCAATCAAGCGTCAGCTGTTTGATGATCGCCGTCACGCTTTCCGGCGCGCTGTCATCGATTTCCAGATCATGGCATCCGGTGACGATCCGCCCGAGCGCGTTCACCGCGACCGCCGAGATATGCGTCGCATTGATTTTCATGCCGACGAAGGTGCGCGCGCGTTCCACGACGCGCAGTCCGGTCTGTGGCCGGCCGCGTCTTTCGGTATTCTCCTTCAGTACGAAGTCCTTCGGCAGTTTTCCCGATTTTCCGGCGATCATCGGCATTTCCTCGATCACGCCGTCGTAAATCAAATCACTGGTGATGCGTGATACCGCGCCTTGTGAGAGTCCGAGGATCTGGGCGATGGTGATGCGTGACACGGGTCCGTATTTCATGATGCATGCCGCGACCTTGTGCGTGTATTCCGAGCCCGCGAACCATTGCGGTATAGGAGAATCTGCCATCCGCGCCATCCTTTGCGTATCGCGCATCGCACACTCTGCGATGATTTACTTTCCTAGAATAACAAAATCTTGGTGTTTTGTTTCCGACAAACGCAGGGCGCGCAGAACTGGGAATGAAAAACACGAAAATCTATGCTGTGTACAGCGGCGATGCGGTAAGGACGCCACATCGCAGTGGAAGCGGAACACAAAGGAGTCGAGAATGAAACCTGATTCCATTCATGACAAGGGTCGATTCGGCAGAATCGTCTCCCGCGCGCTGACGGCGGCATGCGCGGTCGCGCTGACCGTGGGGCTCGCCGGTTGCGGCGACGGCACCGCGGGGACCGTCACCTTGGATTTCTTCCAGTACAAGGCGGAAGCGGCCGACTGGTTCACGGCCAAGGCGCGCGAATTCGAGAAAACCCATCCCAATATCACAATCAACGTCAACAATTCGTCCGACGCGACCACCGACCTGCGCACCAGGCTGGTGAAGAACCGGGAGCCGGACGTCATCACCATCAACGGCGACATCAACTACGGCATGCTTGCCGAAGCGGGCGTCTTCCACGATTTCACGGATGACGAGATCGTCGACGAACTCAACCCGGGCATGGTGAAAATCGCCAAGAGCCTCGTGCAGACCACCGACAAGTCGAAGAAGCGGCTGTACGCGATCCCATACGCGGGCAACGCGAGCGGCTACATCATCAACGTCGACGTGTGGGAGCAGGCGGGCGAGGATCCCGACAATCCTCCGCAGACATGGAACGAATTCATCGCATTGCTCAAACGATTCAAGGCGAAGGGCATCACGCCGATCGAAGCGAGCACCGCCGACCCGTGGACGCTGCAGGCGCCGTTGTCGTCGCTCAACTCGACGCTGGTGCCGGAATCGGAGTACACGAACCTCAAGAACGGTTCCAAGAAATTCTCCGATTTATGGACGCCGGTCAGTGAGAAACTGGTCGAGATCTACCAGAACTACACGCAGAAGAACCCCGCGGTCACCTACCAGCAGGCCACGCAGGACCTCGCGGCAGGCAAAGCCGCCATTCTGCCGCTCGGCACCTATGCGATTCCCCAGGTGCGTCTGGTCAACAAGAACGCCAACCTGAGGTTCGCGCAGATGCCGGCCACCAACAACGCCAAGGAACAGCAGCTCACCGCCGGCGACGACGTGATGCTCACCATCGGCGCGCACACCAAGCATTACAACGAAGCCCGCCAATTCGTCGACTTCCTGATGAGCGAGAAGAACGTGAAGGACTACTCCAAGCAGCAGTCCGCGTTCACCCCGTACAAAGACACCTATGTGGGCGACGAGGCGCTGAACGGCGTGCTCGACTTCTACAAGGCCGGAAAGCTGACCGATTTCTGCGACCACTACGTGCCCGCCAGCATCAACATCGCAGGTTTCCTGCAGACGCTGGTGCAGTCCGGCAATACCGGCAAATTCCTGAACAGCATGCAATCCGAATACGACAAGATCGAAGCCAGGAACTTCAGGTGAGGGGAGGAACGAACATGACTGGCAATACGATGGCTCCGGCCACTGCCGCGGCAAAGA
>DKCF01000089.1:2862-4976 GCA_002451435.1 Bifidobacterium sp. UBA6881
GCGCAAGGTCGATCCGGCGTTCTATTGGATGACGGTTCCGGCCGCGATTCTGGTGGCGATCTTCCTGTACTGGCCGTTCCTGCAGGGCGCCGCGTACTCGTTCACCAATTCGCAGGGCTACGGCGATTTCAAATTCATCGGATTCAAGAACTACCTTGCGATGTTCCAGGATTCGCGCGTGGGGCATGCCTACCTGTTCACGATTTTCATCGCCGTGCTGATCACCATCGGCACGAATTTCCTCGGTATGTTCCTCGCGGTGCTGTTGAATTCCAAAATCGCGTTCAAGAACGGTTTCCGTGCGATTTTCTTCATCCCGTATACGCTGTCGGTGCTGGTCATCGGCTACGTGTTCAAGTACATTTTCATGACTCCGCTGCCGGCCATCGGCCAGGCGCTGCACATCGACTGGCTGTCCACGTCGATGATCTCCAACCCCGACCTGGCATGGTTCCCGATCGTGTTCCTGTCGATCTGGCAGGGCGTGGCGTACTCCACGCTGCTGTATCTGGCCGGCCTGCAGACCATCGACAACGAGATCTACGAGGCGGCGGCGATCGACGGCGTGAGCGCATGGCAGAACTTCTGGCAGATCACTTTCCCGCTGATCGGCCCGTTCTTCACCATCAACATGGTGCTGAGCCTGAAGAACTCGCTCGGCGCGTTCGACCAGATCATGGCGTTGACCAAGGGCGGTCCGGATTCCAAGACCGAAACCGTCTCCTACCTGATCTTCCAGAACGGCCTGGGCAACGGCGAATACTCCTACCAGATGGCGAACGCGGTCACGTTCTTCATCGTGCTGGCGATTCTGGCCTTCGTGCAGCTGAAGTTCTTCAGCGGCAAGGAAAAGGTCTGATCGGCAAGGTGTGAAGGCAAAGGAGAACAATCATGACTACCACAACTGTCGCAACGAAGCCGGTCGCCGAACCGTCCGCGAAACCGCAGGGCAGGCCGGAAAAGTTCCGCAAGGACCGCAACGTCAACTGGTGGCTCACCGCGGCCGTCGCGGTGCTGAGCCTTACCGTGCTCGTGCCGCTGTATTTCACCGTGGTGACCGCGTTGAAGACGCCGAGCGAGGCGGGCACGTTCGGTCTGCCGAGCACTTGGGAATGGCATAATTTCGTCGATGCGTGGAACAAGGTGAACTATCCGAAGGCCGCGCTGAATTCCGCGATCATCACCGTGTGCGCGGTGGTGCTCACGCTGCTGACGAACACGTTCGTCGCCTACGCCGTCGCCAGAAACATGGACAAGCGGTTCTTCCGCTTCCTGTACTACTTCTTCCTGGCGATGATGTTCGTGCCGTTCACCGTCATCATGCTGCCGATCGCCAAGCAGATGGGCACGCTGCACCTCGACAACCAGCTGGGCCTGATCGTGCTGTACACGATTCTCGGCATCGGCACGAACCTGTTCATCGCCATCGGTTTCATCCGTTCGATTCCGATTTCGCTGGAAGAGGCCGCCCGCATCGACGGCGCTTCGACCTGGCGCATCTTCTGGACGATCATTTTCCCGCTGATGGGGCCGATCAACGCCACCATCGCGATTCTGACCGCGTTGTGGGCATGGAACGACTTCCTGCTGCCGTTGATCACATTGACCGACCAAAGCAACCAGACGATTCCGCTGGCGCAGTACGTGTTCCAAAGCCAGTTCACCTCGAACTATCCGATGGCGTTCGCCTCCTACCTGATGGCGATGGCGCCGGTGCTCATCGTCTACGTCTTCGCCCAGAAGTGGGTCGTCGGCGGTGTGATGAGGGGCGCTGTGAAGTGAACAGCCCAGTGGGCTGTTCATAGGCTCCCCTTGAGCGAGACGATAGTTGAGCGAGGGCAGAAAAACGCGGCCGTAGGCCGTCCGCTTGCCAAATCAAGGAAAGCCCACTGGGCTTTCCTTTCACAGCGCCGAGCGGGGGATCCATTCATTTCCCGCTTCGCGCAACGCGCCGCACCCAGGAAAGAAAAAAGCGATTGCCTACCATGAAACGGTAGGCAATCGCGTTTCTGCAATGCGTGTCCGAGCACACCTGCCGCGCTTCGACTACGTATCCGCTATGCAAAGGAGCCCAATCGGAATGACTGATTTCAACCGTTCTCAATTGCCGGATT
>DKCF01000025.1:0-1053 GCA_002451435.1 Bifidobacterium sp. UBA6881
CGTCAGCAGCTTCTTGGCGAGCGCCTTGGCCGCGTTCTGCGCATTGGTGTCACGATTGTCGTCATTCATGCTGCCGGATTTGTCCATGACCAGCACGATGTCCGCCGGCGTGGCGGTGGTGACGGTGGATGAGTCGCTGTCGCCCGATGCGTTCAGATGCAGCGTGTACTCGTCGCCGTCGCCGCCATCCGTTTTGACAATGCTTTTGTTGTTCGACGGTTTGACATTGGAATTCACCACGGTGACATGGCTCGTCGTGCCGACGGTGAAAGTGCCGGTTTGCGCATATGCATCATCGCCGCTACCCTGTTGGCCCAATGCCGTGCCGTTCGCGGACACGGTGTATCCGCCGGAATCAAGCTCTCGAACGGTGTATGTCGTGTCATCGGTGAAGCCGTCGGACCGCACACGGGCGAATTGTCCGCTGGTCAGCGTGATCACGCCGTTGGCGTCCGTCTGCTGATCCGATTTGACGACTTGGTTGGTCGATGCGTCGTACACATCGTATTCGCCTGTGTACGGCGTCGTGGAACCGTCGACGAACATCTGGAATTTGAACTGCGTGTTCTTGTCGATGGTGCCCAGGGTCTCTTTTTCGATATCGATTGACTTCGATGGTTTGACCGGCAGATTGAACTTGATTTTGCAGTTGGATCCACCATCGCCGCGTTCCAAGTAGAAGAAGCTCAGATGATGGGTTTTGTATGCCGTGGAGTCCCAGCTTTTGCCTGCGTTTTCGAATGCCTGCGCGATCGTTGCGGCGGGAGCGCTGCCGTGGCTTTGCGTCCTGGTGTAGGTGATGGCTCCGGTGGCGAAGTCGATGCTGCCGCCGAGCGCCTCGTGGATGCCGCCGAGGTCGAGCACCAGCACGCCGTCGAGGAACACCCATACGTCATCGTCGCCGGTGAAGCTGAACACCATGTTCTGATTGTTGACTTTGCCGTCTTTGGGCATGTAGAAGTCGGCGCCCAGATTCATGCCGAACGAATATCGGTTGTCATCCGAATCGTTGCCGAATGGCGTGAAGCACGGCGAGGTGCCGCTGGCCGAGCA
>DKCF01000025.1:1150-2250 GCA_002451435.1 Bifidobacterium sp. UBA6881
GCGTCGAAACTGTAGTTGCCCTGATTGTCGAGCGTCAGCAATCCGCCGTTCGGCGTGTAGTTGGTGACCGCCGAATCCTCGGCGCCTCCGAACAGGTAGTTCAACGAACCGTTGCCGTCGGACATCGTCGGATATCCGTCAGCGCCCAGCGTCGTGTTCACTATTCCCGTGTAGGCGCCCTTGCCCTGACCCACATAACGGTTGTAGTTGGATTGCGCCGCGCTGCCGACGTTTTTGAATTTCAGCGCATGGTTGTTGTTGATCGAGTTGCGCTTGTAATCATGCAGGCCCATGCTGATGCCGGCCTGCTGTTCCACGGTTCGCGTCGTGGTTGCTTTTTCGCCGTTTTCCGCCAATGCGGCCGACGTGGTGGCGTAGCCCATGCCGCCAAGCATGGCGATTGCCGCAAACGTGGCGATAATCTGTCTGGCGAAATGCCTCGGCACCCGCCTTTCGTTGTCACATGCATGCTTCATCTGCGTTCGTCCCCTTACGCCGCATCAAACAATGCGGCCATTCCTCTCACACGAACAGGCAAATCTCGCGCGCGACGCGCGCATATGGTTTTGCCAATGCTTCAACTGTGAAAAATAGAAGAAAACGAATCCGGGAACGTACACCCTATTGGCAATAGTGTCGGGGGCGTCCTTCCTTGAGGGAACAGCGAAAACGCTCGCCCCCCCCCCGCGGTTTCGTCCCCCGAACAAGGCAATGAAAATTCACGGGGATTCGCATAAAACCGCGAAATACCAAGAATCGTCAGGCGGCTCCGCCGATCATCCGCGCCTGGGCCACCAGGCGGCGTGTCTGCGGACGTACCAAGGGCGACGACGGACCCATACCAGCAATACCCCCGACAGCAACGCCGCGATTCCGGCGACGATGCCGATCGTACGGGCGTCCTTCGCCGCGTCCCGTTCGGCAGGGACCACATTCGGTATGGCGGAACGCACCGCGGATACCAGCAGACGATGCGTGTTCACGCCATATGGGGTGCAGGTCATCAGCGTCACGCGGTCCTCGCCCGGCACGATCTTCAATTTCGACGTGTCGCTCGGCTTGATCACGGAGATGCGGTCGACCTTGTACCCCAACGTCCG
>DKCF01000025.1:2361-2924 GCA_002451435.1 Bifidobacterium sp. UBA6881
CCGGTGATCACCGCATGCGTGCTTCGCCCGCCGACCGGAAGGCTGCTGCCGTACAGATGCCCGGCGCCCGAAGCGAGCGCGGATTGCGAGGTTCCATGGTAGATCGGCAGTTTCACCGAGATTTTGGGAATGCGGATGGTGCCCATGACGCCGTCACCGGTATTGAGCAGGCTTTGGTATTCCGCGTCCTTCGCGCTTGCGCTGTCCGATTCGTCGGCATCGGACTCGCTGGCCCGCGAACCGCCCTGCACCGCGGCGAACGGGTCCTTCGCCTCGCCGAGAACCGGCTGTCCGGATTTGGCGAGCCTTCGGTTGTACGCCTTCGCCGCGGCGAACGCCTCATCCGCCTGCGGGTACGGCCAGCCATCGACCGTCTGCGCGGAATCGTCGGATGTGTTCGACAGTTCCCGCGCGGCGCGGTATTGCAACGCCGCGGGAAAACCGCCGATGCATATCGCGATGACGATGAGCATGGCCGCGATGACGCGCATGGCGATCACCACGCGATGATTATGGCGACGGTCGCGCATCTCATCCGTGACGTCGATCGCTTCCGAAAAGGC
>DKCF01000025.1:3048-3214 GCA_002451435.1 Bifidobacterium sp. UBA6881
TCGTGCCGATTGCCGGAATCAGCGGATTTTCCACGAATACCAGCGATCATTTGACGATTTTCCGTAGCACGCGCTCCAGTTCATCGATGCGCAGCGCCTGCCGCGCGATCAGCAAATCGCGTTCGTTGATGGCCAATTGTGCCTTCGCCAGTTTCGAAAGGGCGTC
>DKCF01000025.1:3338-3472 GCA_002451435.1 Bifidobacterium sp. UBA6881
CGCACGCCGTTGGCATGCCCATGGGATTCGGCATATCCGCCGTGGGCGTCCCGCAGCAACCGTTGCCGCACCTGCTTCTGCTGGTTGAATATCTGCGGATCGTCGATATCCTGCAGATACAGCGACGCGGCCGA
>DKCF01000095.1 GCA_002451435.1 Bifidobacterium sp. UBA6881
CATCCGCGTTCCTTCCGCCGCAGCTACACTACTCTCTATGACTTCATCTGATACGCGGATCTGCGTGGTTTTCGGCGCAGGCGAATATTACCGGGAGATTCCGTCCGTGCCGGCGGGCGCCTTCGTGGTCGCCGCGGACGGCGGGCTCGACCATGCGCGCGAGTTCGGCGTCGACGTGGACGTTGCGGTCGGCGATTTCGATTCGATCCGGGGCGACCGCCCACAGGATGACGGCCGCACGGTGACGTTGCCGCCGGAAAAGGACGACCCCGATCTGCTGTCCGCCTTGAAAATCGGCTGGGCGCACGGCGCGCGCGCGTTCCACATATACGGCGCGCTCGGCGGCAGAATCGACCACACCATCGCCAACATCCAGCTCATGGCGCTGCTGGCGGAGCGGGGAGGCACCGGTTTCCTGCACGGCGACGGCGCGCTGGTGACCGCCATCAGCGACGGCGCGCTGGAATTCCCCGCGGCCGATGCGGCGCATGGCGGTATGGTCTCCGTGTTCTCGCACAGCGATGTGGCGTCCGATGTGAGCGAGACCGGCCTCAAATACGAGATCGCGCATGTCGATATGAGCGATGTGCGCGTCAATGGGTTGAGCAACGAGCTGGTTCCCGGCGAACCGGCGAGAATCGAAGTGGGACGGGGGACGCTGGTCGTCACGTTCCCGCTTTCGGCCCCGCTGCCGCGCGTCGAACGCTTCCACGACGTCGAAGGCGATCTTGGTCGTCTCGACACCGCCGTTTCGCCGGCGTTGGTCCGGCGAAACGGCGGCCATGGCCGCGACAATGTGTGAACGCTCACAAAAAACATGGTTTTTCCGAGGAACACGCCCGCGGAACGTTGCCCGAAGTACAGGTGACGCACTACAGTGGGCAGTGTTGGTAAACAATGGCTCTCGTGTGCCCCGGTGCGCGTGTGGCCTACCCTAAAGGGAGAATTACATGACAGTTAAGATTGGTATCAACGGCTTTGGTCGTATCGGTCGTCTGGCGTTCCGCCGCATCTTCGAGCTCCAGGCTCGCGGTGGCCAGGCTGGCGACATCGAAGTTGCCGCCATCAACGATCTGACCACTCCGGCAACCCTTGCCTACCTGCTGAAGTACGACAGCACCCACGGCACCTTCCGTCATGACGACGGCACTCCGGTCGACGTGAAGGCCACCGAGGATTCCATCGTCGTCGACGGCAAGGAATACAAGGTCTACGCCGAGAAGGACGCCAACAACATCCCGTGGGTCAAGAACGACGGTGTCGAGTACGTGCTCGAGTGCACCGGCTTCTACACCTCCGCCGAGAAGTCCCAGGCCCACCTCAACGCCGGCGCCAAGAAGGTCCTGATCTCCGCCCCGGCCAAGGACGACGTCACCCCGACCGTCGTGTTCGGCGTGAACCACAAGATCCTGAAGGCCTCCGACAAGATCGTGTCCGCCGGTTCCTGCACCACCAACTCCATGGCCGCCATGGTCAAGCTGCTGGACGAGAAGTTCGGCATCAAGGCCGGCTTCATGACCACCATCCACGCCTACACCGGCACCCAGATGCTGCTGGACGGCCCGCGCGGCACCAAGACCGGCCGCAACCTGCGCGCCGCCGGCATCAACACCATCGCCCACTCCACCGGCGCAGCCAAGGCCATCGGCAAGGTCGTTCCGTCCGTGAACGGCAAGCTGCAGGGCCACGCCCAGCGCGTCCAGGTTCCGGACGGATCCGTCACCGAGCTGACCACCGTTCTGAACACCGAGACCACCGCCGACGCGATCAACGCCGCTTTCAAGGAAGCCTTCGCTGACTGCGAGTACTACGGCTACAACGACGAGGGCATCGTGTCCTCCGACATCCTCGGCGACACCCACGGTGGTGTGTTCGACCCGACCCAGACCGACGTCAACACCGTTGACGGCGTGACCCTGGCTCGCACCGTGTCCTTCTACGACAACGAGTACGGCTTCACCTCCAACATGATCCGTACCCTGCTGTACTTCGCCGAGATCTCCGAGTGAATTCCCGCGGAACATTCCGCGTGATTCCTCGATGATTTCCGAAAGGGCTTTCGTCTTATGGCGAAAGCCCTTTTTCTATCCGGACGTATCGCGTCTCGCGTATGCGAGAGTCCTATGATGGGGCGCTATGAGCAAGAAAAAACACGAGAAGGGCGCCGGCTCCACACCTGCCACCGTGCAGTTGGAAAAGGCCGGCATCGCATTCAAAACCTATGAATACGCGCATTCGAACGACCATATGGACGACGGCTACGGGGTCGAGGCCGCCACGAAACTCGGATTCGATGAGCATCAGGTGTTCAAAACGCTGATGGCCGACACCGGATCCGAACGCGTGGTCGGGGTCGTGCCGGTCAGCGGCCATATGGACCTCAAGGCGCTGGCCGCCGCGGTCGGCGCGAAAAAGGTCTCCATGGCAGACCCGAAAGTGGCCATGCGCGAATCCGGCTATGTGGTGGGAGGCATCTCGCCCCTCGGCCAGCGCACGCATCACAAAACCGTGCTCGACGAAAGCGCGCTGCAGTACGATGAAATCCTATTGTCAGGCGGCAAACGCGGCTTTTCCGTCGGGCTTGACCCCCACGACCTGCTGAAGGTCCTCAACGCCACGGCCGCCCCCATCGGCACCTGGTGATCGGCATGGCCCGCAGAACCGTCGGCTGACGGCTCTGCGCCTCATATCATCGATCGTATTGCCGGCGTAGTTCCGTCGGCAATACGAAATGCATGTTCTCTTTAATCGTTTCGATGGTGCTCACATCCGCGTAGCCCATGCCCTTGAGCGCGTCCACCACGCCGGACACCAGTTCGTCCGGGACCGAAGCGCCCGATGAGATGCCGACAGACTCGACCTGCGCGAACCACGACGGATCCAATTCGGACGCGTCATCGACGCGATGCGCCCTGCCGCATCCGCCTTGCGTCTGTTCGCCCTCGGCAAACCGCGCGTCCAATCCCTCTTGGGCGACCTCCATCAACCGCACGGAATTCGAGGAGTTCGCCGACCCGACGACCACCATGCAATCACACTGGCGGGCGACCAGTTTGACCGCCGCCTGACGGTTCGACGTGGCATAGCAGATGTCGGAGTTCGGTGGCATCCGCAACCATGGGAAGCGGGCCTTCAGCGCCGCGACGGTACCGGACGTCTCGTCGACGCTCAACGTGGTCTGCGTGAGCAGCACCAATTTCGTGTCCTCCCGGAAATCCAGGGAATCGACATCATCCTCGTGCTCGATCAGATGCACATGCTCGGGAGACTCGCCGACGACGCCCACGGCCTCGTCGTGGCCCTTATGCCCGATGTAGATGATCTCGTACCCTTCTTTGACGAATCGCAGCACCTCACGGTGCACCTTGCTCACCAGAGGGCACGTCGCATCAATTACATGCATGCCGCGTGCCGCGGCCTGCTCCTTGACCTGCGGAGACACGCCATGCGCGGAAAAGACGATCGGGATGCCCGCTTCGGCGGCGGCGTCGGGAATCTCCGACAACTCCTGCACGAACACCGCGCCCTGCGCCGAAAGCTCCTCGACCACATGCCGGTTATGCACGATCTGCCGGCGCACGTACACCGGAGGCAGACCATCCTTCCGCATGCCGCGGGACGCCTTGAGGATCGTCTGCACCGTCAGAATCGCCCGATCCACTCCGGCGCAGAATCCACGGGGATCCGCCAACACGATTCGCTTGGTCATAGCAGAAAGCCTTTCGTCACACAAAAAATCCTTCTCAATATTAGACGCAGCCAAGGAGTCCGCCCACGGCGGGCACATAGGCGGAACCATAACCATCCGGCACAGCCTTCCCCATCGACCGGCGGCATACGCGCGAAACCACGTCAATCCCGCGGAAGCGGCGAAGCCCGAACCCGATCACGGCATGCGCACGGGACCACGGCCGAGCCGCCGCACCGCGCAACATCCGCGGAAACCCCGTCGCAAAGAGACAAAACCCGATGTTAGCGGTACCATGTGTAAGCGAAAACCATCCGAACAGCACTATGGAGTGACCCATGACCTGCTTGAACCTGCCGGCACGCACCGGACAGCAATTCTCCATCTCCCACGGCGACTACAAGGCCGTCGTCACCGAACTCGGCGCGACGCTGCGCAAGCTGACCTACAAAGGCGACGACCTGATCGTCTCCCCCGGACCGGACGACCTGGTGACCTGCTGCCACGGCCAGATCCTGATTCCGTTCCCGAACCGCATCGAGGGCGGCGTCTACACCTTCGAGGGCAAGACCTACACGCTGCCCATCGACGAGCATGACCGCAACACCGCCATCCACGGCTACGGCTACCGCTCCTTCTGGAATCTCGTCTCCCTCGCCGAAGACGCCGTGACCCTGGCATGGCGCTCCCCCAACATGACCGGATATCCGTTCGACATCTACGTCACCGCCGCCTACAGCCTCGCCGACGACGGACTCCACCTGACCATCAGCGCCTACAACAACGGCGATGTGGACGCCCCGTGGGCCCTGGCCATCCACCCGTGGCTCGCCAACAGCCTCAACGGCTACGGCGACGAGATCGACGAGCACAACGCCAAGTGCAGCCTGACGCTGCCGGCACGCACCCACGTCACCGTGGACGAGAACCTCATCCCGACCGGCACCGAGCCGGTGGACGGCACCAAGTACGACCTGCGCAAGGACACCCTGCTCACCGAACAGCCGTTCGACGACGCGTGGACCGATCTGGACCGCGCCGAAGACGGCTCCGTCACCGCCATCTTCACCCGCGCCGACGGCAAGAAGGTGCGTGTCGGCGGCGACGAGACCGTCACCTCCTTCCAGGTGTGCACCGGCACCAAGTTCCCCGCGTTCCAGCACCCGGCGGGCGTCGCCGTCGAACCGCAGACCGCATATGCGAACGCCTTCAACACCGGCGACGACCTCATCGTCATCAAGCCGGGCGACACGTCGAGCACCTCGCTGTTCCTCGGCGCGCTCGACTGAGACGGACGGGCCGTTTTACAGGCCGGCACTTACATTTCGCGCATCGAACGCCGGATTTTACAAACGTCGGGTCGATGTGCGATAATCCCGTAGGCTTATTAATCGCAAGTAAAGGAGTCCAATCATGGGCATGCGCGGACGTAAGCGCAAGGATCGTCGCAAGAAGGCTGCCAACCACGGCAAGCGTCCAAACGCCTGATCCCTGCCGGCGCGAATAGCGCTACAGAGCATGGAGGGGCCCCGCCGAACCATCACGGTTCGGCGGGGCCCCTCTCTTTTCAGCATCGCGGCCCAGACCGTTTCCGCTCCGCCCGACGCCCTCAGTGCGTACGCGAATCCTCACAGCAACGGTCGAGCGTGTCCTTCAACCGGTCGACCAGACACTGCGGCGCGCGCTCCGGTCGCAGATACGCCCGCATCGCCGCGATCAGCGCGCGTTCGCGCTCATCGCAACAGGTCTCCGGATCGAACCATCGGTTCCCGTCACCGCCCTCGTCGGAGACATGCACGCTGGTCTTCGCCACATAGGTCACGCTTCCATCCGAGCCCATCGTGGTAATGGACACATGGCGTTCCACTGATTCGTTCATGATTGCCTCTTTCCGGCCGTGACGTAGCCACGTTCCTTCGCATATGCGGCGAGTTCGCGCTTGAGTTGGGCACGCGCGCGATTCAACCGGCTCATCACCGTGCCGATCTTCACGCCCTGCTCATCGGCGACCTGCTGATACGACTTGCCGTCGATGGCCGCGTCGATGAACACCTGCCTGCGTTCCGGCGGCAGTTTGTCCAGCGCCGCGAGAATCTCCTCGGGGGCATAGGCGTCCAGATACTCCTGTTCGGCGGATTTCAGCTCCTCGCCCGAATGTTCGGAAGCGGAGTACAGATCCCAGTCATCGTATTCGCCGGTGGAATCGTTGGCCCGCTGCGGCCGACGCTTGGACTTGGAATACTGGTTGAAGTAGGCGTTGCGCTCGATGGTCGTCATCCATGCGGCGAAATTGGTCCCCTCCTTGAAGGAACCGAACGCTTTGAATCCACGTTCGAAGGTGTCCTGCACCAGATCCTGGGCGTCGTCGGGATTGTTGGTCAATCGCATGGCCTGCCGGTAAAGCGCGTCCACGATGGGCATGGCAAGCCGCTCGAAGCGCGCGCGCCTGTCCTTCATGCTTTCCGTCTGTACTTCAGTCACGCCTCCCATTCTAGCGAGCGCGTCACGGCATGAATGAGCAAACTCCTCGCAACCTTTCAGTGGGCTCCCAGAATTCGATGGTTTGGTAGGAATCGTCCGATTAAGCTACCAGAGGAACTTCCATGTCTTTGACCCTTGCAAAAGCGGCATCGCTGCTGCTGGAGCACCATCTGCTGAATGAAATCATCACCCCTCAGGGATGGACGCTGAACGCCGACGGCATCACCGACGCGCATGCTTCTTTCACCCATATCACTTACGACACGCGTTCGGTGCGGAAGGGAACCCTGCTGGTCTGCAAGGGCCGGTTCAAGCCGGAATTCCTCGACGGCCTTGATGACAAAGGCCTTGCGGCATATGTCTCGCAAACCGACTATTCCGCATACACCGATGCGCCGGGGCTTATCGTCACCGACGCGCGCAAGGCGCTGAGCCTGCTGTCGGCGGAGT
>DKCF01000059.1:0-1418 GCA_002451435.1 Bifidobacterium sp. UBA6881
AGGCGGTGCGCGATGACGAACACGGTGCGGCCCTTCATGAGGTTGTCCATGCCGGCCTGAACCACTTCCTCGGTGCGGGTGTCGATGGACGAGGTGGCCTCATCGAGAATCATGGCCGGCGGGTCGGCGACCGCGGCGCGCGCGATGGAGATCAGCTGGCGCTGGCCCTGCGACAGGCCGGATCCGTCGCCTTCCAGCACCGTCTGGTAGCCGTTCGGCAGCATGCGGATGAATCCGTCCGCGTTGGTGAGCTTGGCCGCGGCGATGCATTCCTCATCGGTGGCGTCGAGCTTGCCGTAGCGGATGTTGTCCATCACGGTGCCGGTGAACAGGTTCACGTCCTGCAGCACGATGCCGAGCGACTTGCGCAGGTCGGGCTTGCGGATGCCGCTGACGGAGATGCCGTCATACAGGATCATGCCTTCCTGGATGTCGTAGAAGCGGTTGATGAGGTTGGTCACCGTGGTTTTGCCGGCGCCGGTCGCGCCCACCAGCGCGATCTTCTGGCCGGGCTTGGCGAACCAGGTGATGTCGTGCAGCACCGGCTTGTCGGGGTTGTATCCGAACGTCACGTCGGTGAATCGCACGTCGCCCCGCAGCAGCGTCAGACGGCCGTCCGGCGAGGTGATCGCATTCTCGCGGGCCTTCATCGCCACTTCCGCGGCCTTCGGGCTCAACGACTGCGCGGCCTTCAGGGAGCGGGTGCCGTCGTCGCTTTCCTCGCGCTTCCAAGCCCAGTGGCCGGTTTCGTGGTCGACTTCGGTCATGGTGCGGCCGTCCTCGCCAAGCTCGACGTTGACGAGCGTGACGGTGCCGCCGTCGTCCTCGGGCTTCTCGTCCATGAGCTGGAAGATGCGGGAGGCGCCGGCGAGCGCCATCATCACCATGTTGAACTGCATGGAGACCTGGCCAAGCGGATTGACGAAGGAGCGGGACAGGGTCAGCAGGGAGATCAGCGTGCCGAGGGTGAGCGTGCCGGCTCCGGAGAGTCCGAAGTTGCCCACGCCGGACAGCGCCATGGAACCGCCGGCGATGGCGAGCAGGATGTAAAGGATGTATCCCATGTTGCCGACGACGGGCATGGTGACGTTGCCCCAGGTGTTCGCTTCGGCGGAGGCGTGGAACAGCTCGTCGTTCTTCTCGTCGAAGGTCTTCTGCGTGGAGTCCTCATGGTTGAAGACCTTGATGACCTTCTGGCCGTTGACGGCCTCTTCCACGAAGGCGTTCACGTCGCCGATCCACATCTGCTGCTTGACGAAGTAATGGCCGGAACGGGAGACGATGGCGCGTGCGGCGAAGAAGATGAGCGCGGAGAACGCGAGCACGAAGATCGTCACCGGAACCGACAGCCACAGCATGGAGACCAGCGCCGCGATGGCGGAGATCGCGGAAGAGAACATCTGCGGGAAGGACTGGCT
>DKCF01000059.1:1469-3978 GCA_002451435.1 Bifidobacterium sp. UBA6881
GTGTCGGTGTCGTTGGTGTAGCGGCTCATGATGTCGCCGTGCTCGTTGGTGTCGAAGTAGCGGATCGGCAGCGTCTGCTGATGCGCGAACATGTCGTCACGGATCTTCTTCAGCGTGCCTTGTTCGACGGCGACGATGAGCCACTGCCACAGCCAGCTGCAGAAGATGCCGGCCACGTAGAGGCAGGCCATCAACGTCAAGGCGCGCATCAGAGGACCCCAGTCGGGGTTCTTGGCGCCGACCAGCGGCAGGATGTAGCTGTCGACCAGCGACTGCAGGAACAGCGCGGAGCCCGCCTGGGCGGCCGCGCCGACCAGGATGCACAGCACGATGGCGACGACGCGCCACTTGTATTGGAAGATGTAGCCGAAGATGCGCCTGGTGGTTCCGGGGGCCGCCTTCTGCGGCCCCTTCGGCCCGCCGTGCATCTTGGCGTCGGGACGCTTGGCCGCGTCATCCGTCTGCGGGCGCTTGGCCTGCGGACGTCCGGTCTGCGTCGTGGTTGTGTTCGTAGTCATATTCGTCTTGGTTGTTTCGCTCATATCGATGCCTCCTTTCACTGGAGTTCCTCGGGCTGGGCCTGGTTCTTGGTCTGCGACTCGTAGATGGAACGGTACTCGTCGCAGGTTCCCAGCAGTTCCTCATGCGTGCCGGAGGCCATGATGCGGCCTTGGTCCATGACGAGGATCATGTCGGATTCCTGCACGGAGGCGACGCGCTGGGCGATGATGATCTTCGTGGTGTCGGGGATCTCGTTGTGGAACGCCTCGCGGATCAGCTTGTCGGTCTTGGTGTCGACGGCCGAGGTGGAGTCGTCGAGGATCAGGATCCTCGGCTTCTTCAGCAATGCGCGGGCGATGCACAGACGCTGGCGCTGGCCGCCGGAGACGTTGGTTCCGCCCTGTTCGATGTACGTGTCGTACTTGTCGGGGAATTCCTGGATGAAGCCGTCGGCCTGCGCGAGCCGGCAGGCGTGGCGGATCTCCTCGTCGGTGGCGTTCGGATTGCCCCAGCGCAGGTTTTCGGCGATGGTGCCGGAGAACAGCACGTTCTTCTGCAATACCATGGCGACCTGGTCGCGCAGGGATTCCATGTCGTAGTCGCGCACGTCGACGCCGCCGACCTTGAGCGAGCCGGAGGTCACGTCGTACAGGCGCGGCACGAGCTGCACCAGGCTGGACTTCGCCGAACCGGTGCCGCCGACGATGCCGACGGTCATGCCGGAGCGGATCTTCAGGTTGATATCGTCGAGCACGGGCTTCTCGGAATTGTCGGAGTAACGGAAGGTGACATCGTCGAACTCGATAGAGCCGTCGGCGACCTCCTTGACCGGCTTGGCCGGATTGGTGACCGTGCTTTCCTCTTCGAGCACCTGGCAGATGCGTTCCGCGGAGGCCTGGGAGATGATGCACATGACGAAGATCATCGACAGCATCATCATGGCCATGAGGATCTGCATGGCGTAGGTGACCAGAGCGGTCAGGTCGCCGGTGGTGAGTCCGAGGGCCGCGTTGTTGCCGGATGCCACGATCTGCTTGGCGCCCAGCCATGCGATGAGCAGCATCGACGCGTAGATGCAGACCATCATGAGCGGACTGTTGAAGCTCATCACGCGGTCGGCCTTGCTGAAGTCCTTGTAGATGCGCTGGGAGATGCGGCCGAACTTGCCGATCTCGTGCGATTCGCGGTTGTAGGACTTGACCACGCGGATGCCCTGCAGATTCTCGTCGACCACGTTGTTGAGCTTGTCGTAGGTGTGGAACACGCGCTCGAACACCGGGTGCACGTATATGGCCAGACCCAGCAGTCCGACCGCGAGGATCGGGATGCATGCCAGGAACACCAGGGAGATCGACGGGCTGATGCGGAACGAGAACAGCCAGGCCACGACGATCATGATGGGCGCGCGCACGCCAAGTCGGATGATCATGGAGTAGGCGTTCTGGAGGTTGGTCACGTCAGTGGTGAGCCTGGTGATGATCGAACCGGTGGAGAACCGGTCGATGTTGGTGAAGCTGAAGCCCTGCACCTTCTCGAACTCGTCGTGGCGCAGGTTCTTGGCGAAGCCGGCGCCGGCGACCGCCGCGAACTTTCCGGCGAGGAAGCCCGCGGTGAGCGAGCACACCGAGCACAGCAGCAGGATCAGGCCGAATTTGATGATGGTCGGCATGCTGCCGCCGCTGATGCCCTGATCGATCAATGAGGCCATGACCGTGGGGATGAGGATTTCCAGCACACCCTCGACGACCACGAAAACCGGCGTGAGGATGCTGGCCTTCCTGTATTCGCGCAGGGATTTGCCCAGCGTGCGTATGATGTGTCCCTTCGGCCGCTTCGTCACCGCGGCCGACGCGTTGTTTGTCGCGCTCACACTTCTTCCTTTCCTTCTTGTTCTTCTGCGATACGTCGTTCAATAGGTTCCGCAAGTTCCGCAGGTTGGGCGGGTTCCGTAGGTTCCGCTTCGCCGTCCGTCCGCGGTTGCGGTCCGCGCGAATCAAATCCATGCGAA
>DKCF01000059.1:4014-4777 GCA_002451435.1 Bifidobacterium sp. UBA6881
GTCTCGCGCGAAACCGACTCATCTATGGCGAGGCTCGAATACTTGTCGGCGTCACCGATGCGTCCGGTCCTTACCAGATTCGACTGCATGACATCGAGCGTGTGCATGAATCGACGGATGTCATCATCGCTCAGCCCCTGCAGCAACGCGTTTTCCATGGCGATCGCATTGCTGTGCAACGCCTCGGCGATGTTCCGCGCCTTATCGGTCAGCACGATTCTTTTCAGACGCGCGTCCTGCGGAACCGACTCGCGGGCAATCAACCCCTTGCGCTCCATCAAGCCCAGCACCCGGCAGGACGTCGAACGGGTGATGCCGAAGCGCCGTTCCACATCCTGAGGGAACACCTCACGCCGCGCATTGCGCGACAGGTACGAGATGATGTCGATGTTGTTTCCAGTCAGTCCCTCCACTTCTTTTGGATGGGTGACCGAAAGGTACCGGTTGATGACATTGTGCAACGATCGGATGGCGACGCTCGGCGGTTTGCATACACCCCGCTCCCACGCCCTGGCGAACGCGGGATTCACCGGAGCCGTTTCGTTGTTCGGTTCTTCTGTCACAATCCCATAGCATAATCGGTTGCATATACAACAGTTGTATATGCAACAATTCTGCGTGTCGCAAAATGCTCCGCCACCGTCCATGCGGTCAAAAAACATCCAAGCGGTGGCAGAAAATACCCGCTCACCAGCCATCCACGCAACCAAATCAACCAGTGGCTGGAGAAAACGCCTGCCATCGCACCACTCACGCAACCAAA
>DKCF01000061.1:0-1139 GCA_002451435.1 Bifidobacterium sp. UBA6881
CTCGATTCCATGCCGCTTGCCGATATGGATCCGAAGGCCGTGCAGAAGCAGGTTCCCGACGGAGGCTTCAGTCCGTTGTGGGACCGTCCTGAGGTGCATGATATCTACCGCGAATGGCGCAAGGTCTTCAACGAGTACGATCCGCCGCGGTTCGCGGTGGGCGAGGCATGGGTGAAGGCGTCCTCGCAACATCTGTACGCATCCACCGACGAATTGGGGCAGGTGTTCAATTTCGAATTCGCGGAAGCCAACTGGTTCGCCGACGAATTCCGCCAGGCCATCGCGGACGGCCTGGCCTCCGCGGCGCAGACCAACGGCTCCACGACCACATGGGTGATGAACAACCACGACGTGCCGCGCAGCCCGTCCCGGTTCGGCCTTCCCCAGGTGAAGGGCGCTCCCTACCATCAGCTTGCGCATGACTGGCTGCTGCGCGATGGCGGCACCTATCCGGAGGATCGTGCGCTCGGCACGCGCCGCGCCCGCGCCGCCGCACTGATGGAAATGGGGCTTCCCGGTTCCGTGTACGTGTACCAAGGCGAGGAACTGGGCCTGTTTGAGGTGCCGAATATTCCATGGGACCGTTTGGAGGATCCCACGCCGTTCAATACGCGCCGCAACTTCACCGACAAGGGACGTGACGGTTGCCGCGTGCCGATTCCGTGGATTGCCGCCGATTGCGGCGAACCGGCTTCGTGGAACAAGGATTTCATCACCGGCGGAACCTTCGGATTCGGTCCGGACAGGCGTGCGGACGGTTCCGCTCCCACCGACGCGCATCTGCCGCAGCCAGCATGGTTCAAGGATTTCGCGGCCGACGTCGAAGCGTCTGATAAGGAGTCAATGCTCGCGCTGTACCGCAGATTGCTGAAACTGCGCCAGACGGTGTTGACCGCGACGCGCGACACGTCGGCGGAGCTGCTGGACATGGGCGATTCGGTGGTCGCGTATTCCCGTCCGGCCACGGAAGGGCGTCGTTTCATGTCGGTCACGAATTTCGGCTCCACGCCGATAGCGCTGCCGTCCGATGCGGTCGCCGTCGCGAGCTCCGTCCCCCTGACCGAAGATGGGCGTTTGGAAAGCGATGCGTCCGTCTGGTTGCTACTGGGCTGATGACCGACGCGCCTGCCGATAGCCAT
>DKCF01000061.1:1218-4632 GCA_002451435.1 Bifidobacterium sp. UBA6881
GCCATCCGGACGGGCGCGATGCATATATGCCAGCGGTATTGTGGCGACGGCGCGGTGCCAAGGTACGCTATCGCCGAATGCGCGTGGAATCTATTTCCCGCCATTCATAATCGCGGCCAATGATTGCACGCGTGGTAGATCGAACACCTCATCGGTATGCACCACACGATGATGCTCGTCGGCAAGCGGCACGCGCCAATTGCAGTATTCGGAGGACGTGCCCGGCTGGTTCTGCGAGCGGGTCTCGCCCACGCCATCCACCAGCGCGGCCTGCAACAGCACGGACGGCGAATCAGTGAGCATTGTGTGCATCGCCTCGACGATGTCTTGGATATGGTCGTCGACGTTCGCCGCGGTCTCCGGCGTGATGAGGCCGCTTGCCGTCAGCCGGTCCAGCATGGCCTGCCGTTCCGCGGCCGCGGAGGCTTGGAACTCCTCGACCGGTTCGGAAAGCAGATGCAGCCTCTCGCGTAGTTTGACATGCTCGAATTGCAGGTAGCCTGCGGTTGGCGGCAGATCATGCGTGGTGACGGACGCCAGCGCGTACTTGCGGTACGCGGACGGGTCGGCATAGGGGTCTCCGGCGTTGGGGGAGTCGTCCACGCGGGCGAACCATTCCACCACGCAGCCCAGCAGACCATGTTCGGCAAGCACCGTGCGCACGTAATCCGGCACGGTGCCGAGGTCCTCGCCGATGACCAGCCCATTCGCGCGCGTCGCCTCGATGGTGAGAATCGCGATCATCGCCTCGTGATCATAGGCGACATACGCTCCGCCGCGCGCGCCCTCGCCTTGCGGAATCCACCACAGGCGGAACAATCCAAGCACATGGTCAATGCGTATCGCGCCCGCATGGGAGAACATGGTATGCACCATGTCGCGGTACACCGCATAGCCGGTTTCGGCCAGGTGCTTCGGATTGAACGGCGGCTGGCCCCAATCCTGCCCCTGTTGGTTGTAGAAATCCGGCGGACAGCCCACGGTGACGCTGCCGACGGCGAACCGTTCGGGATTCCACCACACGTCCGCGCCGAGCGAATGCACGCCCACGGCCATATCCTGAATCAGACCGAGCGCCATGCCGCTGTCGCGGGCCGCACGCTGCGCGTCGGCCACTTGCCCATCTGCGATCCATTGCAACCAGCATTCGAAGTCGACCATGTCGGCGTGGTCGCGCATCAATGCGGCCACTTCCGGCGAATCGCGGTTCGTGTCATGGAACCACATGCTTTCCCAGGGCGCTCCCCAAACCTGGAAGGCCACGGACCATGCGGCGAACGCCTGAAGATCAGATCCTGCGGTCCGCTTGAACGCATCGAATGCGGCCTGGCGTTCGGCGGAGCGCGGCACGGCGTAGATGAGTCGCAGCGCCTGGCGCTTGTGCCGCCACGCGGAATTGATGTCCATCGGCTCCGCGCTGTCGTTGGCCGGCACGACCTCGTTGTGCAGCCGCTCCACTTCGGCTTCGCCCTCCGGGGTGAGCCGCGCGTACTCCGGAATGTTCTGCGGGCGGATATAGGTGACGTTGAGGAAGCGTCGGGACTCCGGCAGATACGGCGAAGGCTCAAGCGGCTCGACGGGCGCGGTGGCATGGATCGGATTGATCAGCATGAAATCGGCGTGCGACTTCTTTGCCGCGTCGATGAGCAATTCCCGCAGGTCGCCGTAGTCGCCCACGCCCCAGGATTGCGCGGAACGGATGGAATACATCTGTGCCATCCACCCCCAGCGCTGTCGTTCCGACACCGAGGTGGGCGGCGTGATGCGCGCCGGCGCGCAGATGAGCGTGGCATCGCCGTGCCGCGTTCCCGCTTCGACGTGCAGGGTATGGTATCCCACCGGAATATCGTCGGGCAGATTGAGGCTCAACGTGCCGTCATCCTGTTCGATGAGGTGGGTACGAAGACCGCCCATGTAGGGTGAGCCGTCCTCAAGCGTCAGGCGGAGCGTCACGTCGTCGCCCTGCGCGCGGATCGGCGTGCTGGCGGGCTTCCCGACGAATTTCACGATGGTCGGCTCGACCAATGTGTCGGCGATGCGCCGTCTGGCCGCCGTGTATGAGGCGGCGATCGCCTCGTTGCTGGATGCGTCCACGCCGAGGGCGGCCAGCACGGAGACGAGCACCTCGTCGCGAATTTCCACGTAGGTGCCGAGCTGATCGATATAGGAAGTGGCGATGCCGTTGAGTTTGGCAAGTTGGATGAGCGGGCGTGCGATTCGTTTCGCGCTTTCGGTGTGCTGGGGTGCTGCCATGCCGTCCCTTCTTTCCCGGGTCGTTCCTGACCGATGATGCTGTTTTGCGGGGGCCGCGCGCTTCGGTGCGCCGGTCGGATATATCAATGAATATAGCATGGGATGACATCGTTTGCAACATGGATATGATGTGAATACGTGTTGTAAATACTGTTTATATGTGAGAAAGACTATGTAATGAGTGGTCTTTTATGTATTTTCTATGCAGAACGTTTGCAATGTTGTTCATAGGTACCCCCGAAATCACGAAGTTGCGGTAGTCTGGATGCAATGACGATTGCAATGCGGCCGTCGTCATGGAAAGCAATCAGGCGACGACGCCGGCGAAAGGATCTGTTATGGAAAGCATGACGCATATTCCCCGATATGAGGTGGTGTTTTTCGATTTATACGGAACGTTGGTCGATATTCAGGTCGATATGCAGGTGGACGCCGCATGGCGGGCGCTTTTCGAAACGGCGCGGGCATTGGGCGCCGAATACGAATCGGTGGCGGCGCTTCGCAATCGATTCGAGCAATTGGAGGCCCGTGAAATGGTGCACCAGTCGAACCATGCCATCGTGCGTAATGGCTGTGGGGAATTCAATGTGCTGCCGGTGTACCGGTCGCTGTTGATGAACCGCAGCGACGAGGCAGAGCGACGATTGGCCTTGCCGCAGGCCGCGGAAAAAGCCGCTTGGTCGTTCCGGCGCGGCGCCACCAGCAGACTGCGGGCATATCCCGGCGCGATCGATGCGATTACGCGGCTGCAGGAGGCCGGTGTGGTCGTGGCGCTGTTGTGCAACGGCCAATCATGCTATGTCCGGCCCGAACTCGATGTCACAGGCCTTGCGGGCGTCCTCGACGACGTCATCATCTCCAGTGAGGAGAAAATCCGCAAACCTTCCAAAGATCTGTACATGCTGGCCCTCGACCGCGAATTCGTCGTCGCAGGCAAGGCATTGGTCGTGGGCAACAGCGAAGAGCGTGACGTGGTCGGAGCGCAATCCATGGGAATCGACGCCGTGTATTTTCATACGGCGTCATCGCCCGCCGGCGACCATGAGACGTCGGAATCCGCGGTGCGGTCGTTCTTGGGAGCCGATTTCGAGGGATTGCTTCGATACGTGTTGCGCGAGAATCCTGAATGATCGGACGCGGACGATGCATGGGTGGCGCGCG
>DKCF01000061.1:4739-5990 GCA_002451435.1 Bifidobacterium sp. UBA6881
ATATGCTTGGGCGCCACCGACGAACTCAGTGTGGCGCGCGAGCGGGCGGGCGATGTGTGCGCGGATGATATGTGTGCGCGGACATGCGGGCGTGCGCGAGTTGAAGACCGCCGAGAATGGCGTATCATGGCATACACTTCGGCAGAGTTGACGGCCTGACCATTCAGGCATGATGAAGAGAGGAAAACCAGCTCGCCGCGTCTTTCCACAGGCGGAAAGACGCGGCCTGAACATGCTGGGAACCGCAAAGGGGCAGGATTTATGGATACAACGGATGAAGACCATGGCTATCGCATGATTCGGCAATCCTCGCGGCGGCGGGTCGCGCTGCTGATGAACGAAGGCATCACCAGCTGGTTCAACGACGAGGTGTTCGCCGGCATCGACTCCGTGATGCATGACGAGGGATATGCCGTGTCGCTGTTCCAGCATGTCGACACCGGTGAAAGCCGACGTGAATTCTTCGCGGACCTGCGAAAAGACGATGACTGGGCCGCGGTGTTCGTCGCTTCGTTCGCCGTGGACCCGGAAGAGGTGAGACGACTCGGCCCGGCGCGCGCGCCGATCATCGGCATCAATACGTCGTCGGAAGAGGGTTTCGATGCCACAATCTCCATAGATGACGAAGAGGGAATGTACGAGGCGGCCCTGCACCTCATCGAACTTGGACATAACAAGATAGTGTATCTGTGCTCCGATGCCGTCGATTCCATCCATTCCTCCATCGATGCAAGAAGACGAGGCTTCGTCCGCGCTTGCCGGACCGCGGAACATTCGCACGATCTTCGATGGCGTGTCATTTCCTTGCCGCGTGGCGGCTCGTCGGTGGAATCGGCGCTTGATTCGCTGATCGCGCTGAACGAGTTTCCCGACGCGATATGCTGCCAATCCGACACGATCGCGATTCCTTTGTTGCTGCGGTTGCATCGTTACGGCCGGCACGCGCCGACCGATTATTCGATCATCGGTTTCGACGATTCCACGTATGCGGATGAGGCGGATCTGACCACCATGCGTCAGGATCCGTTCGCGATGGGGCGCATTGCCGCGTGGAAGGCGCTGAAGCTCATAGCCGGCGAGACACCGGAACGCCCTTACGAGATTGTGCGCGCGAGATTGGTCCAGCGCGGCACGGATTGCGAATGCTGCGAAACCTGCGATGCCCGGCCCTTGGCTGCCGCCCCATATTTGTAGGACTCGTGTGGGCCTGGGGTTTGTGCAGGCCCGGGATTTGTATGGGCTTGGGCTTTT
>DKCF01000061.1:6116-6812 GCA_002451435.1 Bifidobacterium sp. UBA6881
ATCGGAGCGTTTCTTCGCGCGGATGGGGTTGTCGGTCTGGCCGGGCGCGCGGGGAACGCGGATAGGGCGGTTTGCATGGATGGGAAACCGCCATCCCCATGCCGATTCATGCACGTAGTCTGTATCTCACTCCCAGCCCTGCTCAAGCAGTTCGCCGCGATGGCTGATTCATGCACGTAGTCTGTATAGTTGCGGGATGCAGGATTGTATGGGTTGCGCGGTGCGCACGAGCTTCATGAGATGCCTCGGATTATCGCATTTCGGATTATTTATTGAGCAGAGGATTGCGCGGGTCGTAGGCCGTATAGGGAACGTGGGGCGTACCATCTCATGCGCGCGTGGGTAGTATCGGGGCGAGGCCGATGCCGTGCGGTAACGCGCGCTATCGAATCACACGAGAGGGATGGCTGCCATGCGGAACGCGCAAAATCATGAATGGAAGGAAATCGCGAAACCGGACCGTCTGTTCGGCAATGATCCGGTTGGGCTGGATGCATCGCCCCGCGGCATCGCGGTGTTGGTGATCGTCGGTGTCGCCGTCGGACTGCTGTCCGGCATGTTCGGCATCGGCGGCGGCACGGTGATCGTGCCCGCATTGGTGTGGCTCGGACTCACACAGCGCAATGCCGCCGCGACCTCCATGATGGCGATTGTGCCGACGTCGGTTTCCGGCGTCGTGTCCTATGCGGCGGGCGG
>DKCF01000061.1:6915-7146 GCA_002451435.1 Bifidobacterium sp. UBA6881
GCTGTTGTCTCGGCTGCCGGAATTGGTGCTTCGCTGGATTTTCGTCGTGTTCCTGGTGTTCGTCGTGGCCAATCAGGTGAGCTTCATCCCTTCGCGCGACCAACGGATTTCCATGAGCGTCGCAACCGGCCTCTGCATGGTCGCATTGGGTGTGCTGATCGGCATATTGGCGGGATTGCTTGGCATCGGCGGTGGCGCGATCGCGGTGCCGGCGTTGTCGATGTTGTTCGG
>DKCF01000061.1:7214-7430 GCA_002451435.1 Bifidobacterium sp. UBA6881
ATCACCACAAGCGTCGCGAACCTGAAACGCAAGCTCGTGCATGTGAAGGCGGCTGTGATCATCGGAGTCGTCGCTGCGCTCACCGCGCCTTTCGGAACCTGGATCGCCGGTGCCGTCTCGCCGCGTACCGGCTCGGCCATGTTCGCCATCTATTTATGCGTGCTGCTGGTGCGCAGCCTGTTCGTGGCGATCAAAGCCACCCGCGCGGCGCGTCAC
>DKCF01000061.1:7572-7693 GCA_002451435.1 Bifidobacterium sp. UBA6881
CTGGCTGTGCCGGTGGTTGTGGGTTGTACGCCCTACTGGTAGGGGGTGGTACGCCGGCCGTGCCGGTTGTGTGCCGGTCATGGCCGGTTATGGCTGTTTCACCGGGTGTATGACGGGTGAT
>DKCF01000006.1:0-32203 GCA_002451435.1 Bifidobacterium sp. UBA6881
GAGCCATTGCCACCGTTGCCGGAGCCGTTGTCACCGGAACCGCTGCCGTTGTTGCCGCCTCCCGGATTGTCGGGGTCGGGCGTCGGATTGGGGTCGGGCGTCGGTTCCGTCGCCGTCTTCACATAGGTGACCTTGTAGACCGCACTGGTCTTGCCGTCCTTGGAGGTCACCGTGACGGTGACGACCTTGGCCTGCGGATCCGTCTGGTCGGCGACATCCACCTCGGTTGTGGCGGAACCGGCGGCCACGGCCTTGACGGCGTCCTTGGTGATGCCATCGAGGTCTTCGACCTTCTCGGTCACGCCCTCGTCCGCGGACGCGGCGTCCACATCCACCGACTTTCCTGCGATGGTCAGCGATTCCAGCGCCGCCACATCGTCATCGAAGTAGGTGTTCTTGAACAATGTGGTGAAGGTGCCCTGGTTGTTGTTGGAGGTGGCGAAGACGCCGGCATCGAGTTTGGCGTCGATGCCTTCGGGCAACGTCACTTCCTGCACCTTCTGCCACTCGCTGTCGCCCACGTTGCGCCAGTAGCCGGTGAACTTGGTTGCCGAGTCGCGGGTGAGCTTCAGCTGCACGCCATCGCCATCGATCTGGCCGAATCCGGTACCGACGTGCGTACCTTCCTTGTCGATGTAATGGTTGTTGTCGGAATCCCATTGCATGTAGACGCCCGACGGGCTGGCGAGCAGAAGCACATATCCCTTGCCCTTGTCTCCATTGGCGTTCCAGAAGCTCTCCCTGGCGCCGAGTCCGGCACGGGGATCGACGTTGCCGCCCAGGTTCTTCGGCACCACGGTGGTGACGATCGAATTGCCTTCGCCCATGCGGTCCCATTGCACGATGGCGCTGCCGCCGTTGCGGTCGGTCCACACGCCGTTGTTCTTGTTGTCGGCGACGTAGAACGTGGTCGCGTTGTTCTTCGACGAGACCACGCAGGAGCTGCCGCCGTTCCACTGGCGGACGTTCCATGGGCTGCTCACTTCGGAGCTGCATCCCACATTGATGGTACGAGTGAACGTGCGTCCGGCATGGAACGTGTCATCCTCGGCCAAGGTGCCGGTGATGGTCTGCTTGCCCGGGGTCGACGTGTCCAGCTTGCTCCAGGTGACCGCGACCTTCTTCGCCGCGGCGTCGCCGGTCTTCACCGTCACTTCGGAGGGCAACGAGACCTTGTCTCCCAGGTTGACGGTATCCGGCAATCCGTCGTCGGTCACCGTCCAGTACGGGGCGTTGTCGATCTTCGCGCCGCCGTGGTTGTCCCAGTAGTCGGTGGTCCAGCCGTCCGCCTCGCCTTCCTGCGCGGGATTGTGCATCTCGATCTTGCCGTTCTCGCCGATGGTCAACGGCAGCCAGACGTATGTGGAATCCGCCTTGCCGGAATCCCAACGGTCGCCCAGATAGATGAAGTGCCCCTTCTTCTGGTCCACGGCCAGCACGCTTGCCGACTGCGATCCGAATGTGGTGCCCCGCTTGTCGCCTACCGACAGCAGGCCGTCGGAGCCTTCGGGCATGGAGTTGTACCACGTGTTCTCGTTGGCGTCATCGGATTGCACGCCTCGGATCCATGAGCCAAGCATGGAATCGGACGTGTAATACGTCTGCTTGTTCGGAGACCAGCCGGTCGCTCCGGACGCGATGATGTTGTACCGTCCGTTCCACATGAACACGGCGGGCGCTTCCAGGGAACCGTTCTGTTTGACGATCTGGAAATCCTTGCCGCGCACCGGCGCGTCCGCGGTGCCGTCGGCCAGAATGTACGGATATTGTCCGGATTCGGAATACTGCTTCTGCCCTTCGGATTGGTCCACGCTGGTGGTTTTCACCACATTCGTGTAGTCGTCGTTCAGCTTCGCGATGTACAGGGTGGCGTTCGCCTCGGACGAATACACCACATACGCGCTCTGGTCCTTCGGATCGACGAACACGGTCATGTCGCGGCTGTCGCCGTCCTCGCCCCAGGATGGATTGCCCGCGGCCTGCTTCCAGTTGTTCTGGTTCGGCAGTCGGTAGGCGCCCACCAGCTTGAACGGTCCCGCGGGGTTCTTCGACACGGCCACGCCCGCCAAGGCGCGCGCGTAATTCGAACCGCCCGGCGTGGTGGACCCGTCGGAATGCCACCACAGCACGTATTCCTTGTTCTTCTGGTTGTAGATGATCTTCGGACGCTCGAATATGGCCTGCACCGAATCGGCCTTGCCGTCCCCATCCTGGTCCGGGTAGGAGTTGAGGAAGGTGAACAGCTTCTCGGCTTTGGCGGTATCGACGCTGCCGTCCGATTTGGTCAATCCGTAGGTGCTGTTGAAATACTCGAAATTGGGGTTGTTCTTATCGGTCAATTCGGCTTTTTTGCTCACCGAGCGCAAGGCGACGCCCAGATCCGTCCAATTGTACAGATCCGTCGAACGGTAGGCGTGCACGCCCGGAGAATTGTCGTATCCGTTGGAACGGTCCTCGCCATACCAGTAATAGACGTTCTTGCCGTTTTCCTTGACCTGCACGACCTGCCCGCCGTGCGCCTGGATGTGGGTGCCACCGGTGCCGCTGGCGTTCTTCGCATACCAATATGGTTGGAAGTAATTGCTGGCGCCGCTGCCGGGATCGGTGGTCGGCTGGAATTTGCTGTAGGTGGGCGTCTGCTCCGTCGTCGGCAGATAGTCCACGCCCGCGGCGTCCGCTGTAGTCGCGCTGATGGCTACGCTTCCCAGGCAGAATGCCGCCGCCATCGCGGCGATGATGCGCCGCATGATTTTTGGTTCTTGTCGCTCCATAAAACACTTCTTCGTGAATGGCCGTCGCCCGCATCGATGCCGACGGCGGCCGGATAACTAGGGAAATACGATGAATGAGAACGATGCCGTGTGCTCCATGCGGATGCGGAGCACACGGCATCCGATGATCAGGCCCTACGGCGACGCAGTGCCATCATCGCCCCGGCCACGATGACCAGCGCCGCAATGAGCACCGCGACGGCGGCCGTGTCGGAACCGGTTGAGGACAGTCCGTTGCCGGAGGCATCGTTGGTGCCGGAAGCTCCCGCGGTGCCGGCATTGTTGCGGTCGTCGCTCGGCTTCACGGTCGGCTGCGCCGGATTGCCGGCGACCGTCACCGTGAAGGTCGCGGAGACCCCACGATAGCTGACGGTGATCGTCTGCTTCCCTGCGGCCGACGCATCAAAGCCGCTGATGGCGAGCTGTGGATCGTCGAGCTTGACCGGAACCTCTTCGGTCTTATCTCCCGCCTTGTAGACCGCCGTTACCGTCAGGCCGTCAAGGTCGAGCCGCTCATTGAGCTTGTATTCGGTCTTGGTCGGCCCGGACAGCTTCAATCCGGTCAGGGTGGCCGCATTGAAGTTCACGGTGACGGTCTTGGTCTGCGTGCCGTCCGCGGAGGTGATGGTGATCACCGCCTTGCCGCCAAGGCCGTGCTCACCGCCTTCCTGCTTCACCGTGACCTTGGCCGCGGTGTCCTTGGCGAAGGCCTGGACCTTCGGGTTGGATTCCGCCGACACCGGCAGGTTCACCGTGTACTCATCCTTGGATCCATTGAATCCGCTGATGGTTTCGCCGTCGAGTCGCAGATCGCCAAGCGTAGCGTCGGAAGCCGGCTGGGCCTGCGCATCGGCGACCTGGTCGATTTCGATCTCGGACACGACGATGTAGTTGCCCGCATCGCCGTCCTTGTTCGGATTCTGGATGCGCACGGCCTGGGCCTCGACCGGCTGGTTTGCGGTGATCTCGGTGGTCGCCGACGGATTGTCGGTCTCGCCGAGCTTCTGCCAATCGCCGTTCGCGTCCTGGTATTCGACGATGGTCTTGCCCGGGAGCTTCTCCGCATCGCCGTCCTTGCCGTAGTACACGGTCACGCCCTTGATCGTGCGCGTCCGATCGAAGGTGAACGTCGCGGTCGGGTTCAGCTGCGCCTGCTGCTGGTCCGCGGTCAGGTCGCTGGACTTCCAGGTGGACCAACCCTTCTGCGGAGACTTCTCACCGTCGCACAGCTTCGAGACGTAGCTGTTCATGGTGCTGTCCGAAGGATTGTTCTTCATCCACTCCCAGTAGTTCAGCGTTCCGGTTCCCACCTGGCATGCGGGGACGCTGCCGCTGATTGGCGTGGCGTACACCTCCACCTCGGATGCGTTCATGTACCCGCCGTTGGCGACGGTGTTGACGATGCGCACCTGGGTGGCTTCCACCGGCTTGCCGTCCTTGGTGGTGAAGGTGATGGTGCCGGAAGGATTGTCGACGGTCTCGCCGAGCTGCTTCCATGTGGTGCCATCGACCGTGTATTCGGCCTTCACGGAGGCGGGCGTGCTGCTGAGATAGGTGATGGTGGCCTTGGAGACCTCACGCTTGGTGGAACCGAAGTTCACCGTCGCGGTCGGGGTCTTCGCCGCATCGCCGCTCTCGCCCCATGTCACCCATGCCTCACCGGCGGTGTCGCCGTCGGTGAGCTTCTTCCAGTTGTCGCCCTTGCTGTACTGCTGTTGCTGCACGTTGACGGTCAGGTTGGAACCGGTGTCCGCGACGTTCACCGGCACCGCGGAGGTCAGGTAGACGGTAAGCGTCGTCTTGGCGGTCTTGCCGTTGCCCAGATTGACGGTACCCGGAACCTCGACGGAGTCTCCGGCCTTGGCCTTGGCCAGCTTGTCGGCGATTCCATCCCAGTTCCACGTCACCTTGCCGTTGTCGATTGCAATGGCGTCGGATGCCTTGACGTGGGCATACACCGTTTGCTGCTCGACCTGCGACTGCACCTCGTCCAGCGTGCTTCCGGCCAGCGTGGTCACGGAAACCGGATCGGCTACGGTGAGGTCGCCGACGTAGAGCGTGGCCGTCACATCGAATTGGGTGCCGAATTCATTGGTTGCCGTGCCTGTGATCGTGTATGTGCCTTCGGTCTTCACCTGGTCGGCCAGATTCTTGGCATGCCACTCGACGGTCGCCGCGGATCCGGTGCCCCAGCTGTAATACGGGGTCACGGTCGTCGGCAAGGTCGGCACGACGCCTACCGCGGTCTGCACGTTGGCCGACTTGATGCCGGTCGGCGTGGTGGAGCGGAAGCTGAACATCTGGTTCGACCCCGCGCTTGAGTTGTACAGGCCTATCTTGGTTCCGGCGGCCGTGCCGGAGCCATTGACGTCAAGGGACTGTTTGGCCGCGGCATTGGTGAGCTGCCAATACACGCCGTCTTCGGTGTTGATGATCCAACGCGCGGAGGCGTCGTTCTTGGCCTCATCGAGGGATTCGTCGCTGAGGGCGTTGGTTCCGTTCTTGGACACCAGCACCTTGCCTTCCGCGTTCTGGATGACGTAGGCGTTCAGCGTCGAGCGAGCCGTGCCCGACATGTCGATCTTGGTGAACTTCCAAGCCTGCTTCTTGGCGGAATCGGAGTTCGTGGCCAGGTTGGCCAGAGACAGTGCGGAGTCGCCGGAAGCGGTGCTGGAAACGGCCTTGCCGGACTGCTTGCCGACGATCTGGTAGGTGCCGCCGTCCTCGACGGCCGCCGCGTCCTTGGCCACGCCGGTGACGCCGGTCAGCTGGATGGATGCGATGGAACGCGCCGGGATGGTGACCGTGGCCGTCTTGGCGGTTGCGTCGATCTTCACGGAATCGGCTGCCTGCTTGACGTTGCTGGTCTTGTTCAGCACTTCCGGAGTGGCGTAGTCCGCGCCCTTGGCCGTGTCCTCATCGGAGGACGCGGTGGTGAGGTACAGGGTTCCGGCCGCGTTGCTGGCGATGTTGCCGTACTTGGACAGGTCGATGACGAAGGTCTGCGCCTTGCTGGAGGTGTTCGTATGGATGACGGTCTGGGTCTTGCCGTCCTTGGATTCGGCGGTGAGCGTGTTGCCGGTCGCGTTGTTGGCGATGATCTTGTCGCCCTCATGCACGAACTGGGTGTAGGCGCGCACGCCGTTGTACTTCGAATTCACGAGCACCTTGCAAGGGGTGATTCCGTCCGTCTTGCCGCCGTTGTTGTCCACACGGCGCTGCGAGTAGAGCTTGCCGTCCTTGCCTGCGACGGTGCAGTCGAAATCGATGAACACGGTTCCCCAGTTGGTGTTCTCGCCAGCGGGGTTGAGCGTGTTGCCGTTCGAGTCCTTGGTGCCGTTCTGCATGTTGTAGAGGTCCTCCACGACCTGCCAGAACGTCCAATCCTGCGACTGCAGGTTGTAGATGTCGGTGCTGATCTTGCCGGTGATGCCCAGCGCGTTGTCGAAGCCGTATGGGTTGAATCCGCCGCTCTGCCACGAGCCGTCCACCTCGCTCATGGAGAGCTTGGTGGAATCGCCCTGCGCGATGTCACGCACCTGGCGTGGTGTATCCGCGCCGTAGGAATGCACGTTGTACTGGCCGACCTTCTTCTCGGAGACGATGGACGGGTCGTTCTTCAGCCAGTAGTTGTAGGAGCTGACGAACTGGGACTGCACCGAGGCATCGGTGGAGCTGACCACCGTGTCGTCACCCAGATTGTTGTCTTTGAGCGCCTGGTTGAGCGCGTTGATCAGCGGCAGCTGCTGCGCCTTGCTGATGGCCATGCCCTCCTGCGGCTTCTTGAGCGCGGTGGTGTATGGCGTTACCGAAAGATCCTTGTCTTTGTATTCCCTCTGCGCATACCGGTTGATGAGCTCGGCATTGGCGTCGTTGCCCTTGGCGTAGTCCGAGGCGAGGCCCGTCGGAGTCGGCCAATAGTTGGTTTCCGACTCGTTCATCGGCTCCACGGTGTTGACGTTGATGCCGTATGTGTCTTCCAGGTGCTTCGCGTTCTTGGCGAGGTATTGCGCGAACTTGGTGGCGTCTTTGAGGTTGTTGTCCGCCGCGTTGTAGCTGCCGGTCGCATAGCCGCTGTTGGTCATGAAATACGGCGCGGAATTGGCGAACGCCTCCCAGTGGGTGATGTCGCCGGTCTCGGCGCCGCGCTTGACCCACCATTCCTGGGCCTTCGCCTTGCTGAAATCGTATTGGCTGTCATCGTTCGGATCGAACGCCTCATCCAGTTTCTCGCGGTCGGCCTGCTTGGTGGAGACCGCGTTGCCGGAGGAATCCTTGTACACGCCGGTCGCGTCGGGATCGTCCTTCCACGTTCCCGGAACCGCGGCTCCCTGACGCATGAACGGATAGCCATAGGCCACATCGGACGCGTTGCCGCCGCCGATGTTGTACCGGGCCATGTTGAGGTTCAGGCCGTCCTTGCCGAAAATGGACTGGTAGAACTGCTCACGCAGCTGCTTGCCGTATTCCAGAGCCTTGGCATCGGCCTTCGCGTCACCGCTGGACGTGGTGATGGAGCCGGGTTCTCCGTAATTGCCGGTCGCGTTGGCGAACCATGCCAATGATGTTCCCCAACCCTCGAACGGGCCGTTCTGATACCAAGGGTTAGGGGTGACGGTGGTTACGCCACCATCAGCGGCGAACGCGCTGCCGGTGGAAAAGACCATGCCGGTGGCCAACGTCGCCACGGCCGCGAGCGCCGCTATTCCCTTTCTTGTTTTTCCAATCGTCATTGATTCTCCTTATCGATATGGGAAGCGGGAATCCTTTCAATCACGTCACGCGCATATCGAAATCGCCCAACTTCTCCAAACGTTCAAAAATGTTTACGTTACCATTTTCAAACATTTTCATTCTATCATCCAGCTTCGAAAACCACCAAACACCAATGACGAAGTACGGGCATAAAAGAGGGGGTTGCGGTCATATAGACCGCAACCCCCTCGAGAATTTTCGGCGATTATCTTCTGACCACCGCGATGCCGTTCGGCTGAATGGTGAGCCTGCCGTCATCCTCCTTGGCGAAGGATGAGACGATGACGTCGCCTTGCTCGACGACCCCGACCGGCTCATGCGTACGGTTGACGAGGAACACGAACCGTGCGCCAGTGGCCTCGTCGACGCGCTCGATGCGCAGCAGCCTCGGATCGGATGCGTCGGGAACCTCCACGCCCAGCGACGCGAACACCGAGGGCAGGCTCTTGGCGATGCCGTCGCGCCCAAGACGCGCACCGACGTACACCGTGCGTCCCTCGCCGTAGGCGTTGCCGACGATTGCCGGACGGCCGTCCATGCCGGTCCACGGATCGTCCTTGAACGACGCGAGCACGGTGGCGTCCTTGCCCACGGAGGTGATGACATCGGCGAAATCGCGCGCCGTGGCGCCGTTGTCGAGGTCGAGATGGTCCGGAGCGCCCGGGAAGTCGTCGCCCAACGGCGCGAACTCCTCGATGCGCACGCCGACCACGTCGCGGATCGAACCCGGGTAGCCGCCCATCCAGATATGGTCCTTCTCGTCGGACAGACCGGTGTAATAGGTCACGATCAGCTTGCCGCCGTTGGCCACGTAATCACGCACGCGGCGGGTGGTCTCCTCCGAAAGGATGTACACGCTCGGCAGCACGGCCACCTCGTATTCGTCCCAGTTCGAACGGACCGGAACGACGTCGGCGGTCACGCCGTTGTCGGCCAGCGCGCGGAACCACTGCAACGGCTCGTCGACATGGTGCACCTTCTGGGTCGGCGTGGCGGTGTGCTCACTCGCCCATTCGGACTCGTAGTCGTAGACCACGGCCACACGGGACTTCGCCAGCTTCGTGCCAAGCAGCCCGTTGTCGGCCAATGCGTTCAGGTCGGCACCGAGCTCGCATACGTCGCGGAAGACCTGGGAGTCCTCCCCCGCGTGGGGAAGCATGGCGGAATGGTACTTCTCCGCGCCGGCCTTGGACTGACGCCACTGGAAGTAGCACACCGCGTCCGAACCCATCGCCACATGCGTCAGGGAATCACGCACCAGCTGGCCGGGCTCCTTGCGGTAGTTGATCTGCCGCCAGTTCACCGCCGAGGTGGAATGCTCCATCAGGAACCATGGCTGCTTGCGTGCGATGCCGTCCACCAACGAGGCGGAGAACGCGAGCTCGTCGAGATGCGCCTCCCCCGGCGTGAAGTAATGGTCGTTCGACACGAAGTCGACCTCATTGCCCCAGTCGTCGTAGTCCAGACCGGTACCGAATGCCGAGACCATGAAGTTCGTGGTCAGCGGCCTGCCCGGGGTGATCTCGGCCAAGGCGTCGCGTTCGGCGATATAGAACGCCTTCAGCGCGTCGGAACTGAACCGCTTGAAGTCAAGCAACTTGCCCGGGTTCATGAAGTTGCCGTCGCCGATGAAGCGCGGCGGAACGATTTCGGAGAAATCGTTCAGATGCTGCGCCCAGAACGCCGTGCCCCATGCATCGTTCACCGCGTCGATGGTGCCATAGCGCTCCTCGCACCACTTCTGGAACGCGCGCTCGGCGTCTTCGGAGTAATCGAAGCGATTGTGGCAACCGTACTCGTTGCTCACATGCCATGCCACCACGTACGGGTTGCCTTTGTAGTGTTCGGCCATCACGCGGCAGAGCTTCAACGCGTACTCACGGAACACCGGGCTGGTGGGACGCCAGTGCTGACGGGCGCCCGGCTGGCACACGTCGCCACGGTAGTCCTTCCACAGCACCTCGGGATGCGCCTGGGTGAGCCACATCGGCGGGGACGCCGTGGCGGACGCGAGATCGACCGCGATGCCGGCCTTGCCCAGCTTGTCGATGATGCGGTCGAGCCAGTCGAAATCGAACACGCCCTCCCTTGGTTCGATGCGCGCCCAGGAGAAGATGCCCACGGAGACGAGGTTCACCCCCGCCTTCTTCATCAGGCGGACGTCTTCGTCCCACACGTCCTCGGGCCATTGGTCCGGATTGTAGTCACCGCCGTACCAGATGCGGGCCTGTTGCCCCGCCAATGGCTGCGGCCAATGGAATGTTCTGCGTTGTGTCATGATGTCCTTCTCCCATCATTCCTTGACTGCGCCGGCCGCGAGACCGGACTGCCAGTACTTCTGCAGGCACAGGAACGCGATCACCAACGGGATGATCGTGATCAACGAGCCCGTGATCACCAGGTTCTGGATCGCCTGGCCGCCCGCGGTGGACGCCTGGTCCTTCCACTGGTTCAGACCGATGGTGAGCGGATACCAGTCCGCGTCCTTGAGCATGATCAACGGCAGGAAGTAGTTGTTCCACGTCGCCACGATCGTGAACAGCGCGGTCGTCACGATGCCCGGCGCGAGCAGCGGCAGCGACACCTGGAAGAACGTGCGGAACTCCGACGCGCCGTCCACGCGCGCGGCCTCGAGCAGCTCGGTCGGCACGGCCTGCTCCGAGAAGATCCACATCAGGTACAGGCCGAACGGGCTGATCAGGCTCGGGATGATCATGGCCCACGGCGTGTTCGTCAGGCCGAGCTTGGCGAACAGCAGGAACTGCGGCACGGCCAGGGCGATGCCCGGCACGCTGATCGCGCCGATGATGACCGCGAACACGGCCTTGCGGCCCGGGAAGCGGAACTTCGCCAGGGCGTAGCCGCCCATGATGGCCAGCAGCGTCGCGCCGCCCGCGCCCACGACCACGTACAGGAGCGTGTTGAGCAGCCAGCGTCCGAAGATGCCGTCCTGGTAGGTGAACACCGTCCTGATGTTGTCCCACAGGGCGAACGTGCGGCCGAAGCCCAGGCCGAACGTGCTGGTGAAGTCGGCCTGCGTCTTGGTCGCGTTGATCATGAGGTACACGAACGGGAACAGGCAGTACACCGCGAAGATCGCGCACACGAGGGTCAGCAGCTTGCTGCGCCTCGGGTTGGACACGTTCGCGAAACCGCTCTTCGCGGCGCGCCTGCGCTCCGCGGCCTCGTCCCTGGCGACGCGGCGCTGGCGCTCCTTCTCGGCTTTCCTGGCGGCCCTCTCGTGCGCCTTCAGCTCCGCCGCCGTGATTGTGGTATCAGTCATCTCGAAATGCTCCTTTGGATCCTCTTGCCCGTGAAGACGACGCCCCGGCGCGTCACTTCATCTGCTCCTTCATGCTGCGCAGCTGCACCGCGTACGCGATCGCCATCGTGATCACGGCCATGACGATGGCCAGCGCCGCGGCGTAGTTCGACTGGTTGCCCGAGAAGCTCAGGTTGTACGCGTACATGTTCGGCGTGTAGTACGTGCTGATCGCGTTGCCCGGCACCATGTTCTGCATGATGCTCGGCTCGTTGAACAGCTGGAACGAGCCGATGATCGAGAAGATCACCGTGATCGCGAGCGAGCCCTTCAGCTCGGGCAGCTTGATGGACTTGATGATGCCCCACTCGCTCGCGCCGTCGATGGACGCGGCCTCGTACAGCGAATGCGGGATCGTGGACAGCGAGCTGTAGAAGATCAGCATGTTGTAGCCCGTGAACTCCCACGTGTTGATGTTGCCGATCGCGGCGAGCAGCACGGACGGCTTCAGCACGTCGATGTCCGTGCCCAGGAAGTCGTTGAGCGAGCCGACCAGGCCGTACTTCGCGCCGTACATGAAGCCCCAGATCAGGGTCGACACGACCGCGGGCACCGCGTACGGCAGGAACGTGGAGATGCGGAAGAACTTCGTGCCGTGCAGCTTCATCGAGTCCAGGGCCAGGGCCATCGCCGCGGCCAGGAACAGCATGATCGGCACCTGCACGACCGTGAACAGCGCGACCCTGCCGACCGCGCTCCAGAACTGCTGGTCGCGGAACAGGCGCAGGTAGTTGCTGAAGCCCACGAACTGCGTGCCGCCGATCATCTTCTTCTGGAAGAAGCTGATGTAGATCGCGTACACGATCGGGATGACGAACACGAACACGAACACCAGCGCGAACGGCCACATGAACTTCCATCCACGCCAATCCGCCTTATGCTTGTTGACCCGCACCGTCGACGGCTGGGCCACGGCGGCGGTTCCATTCTCTGACACCGACATTAATCCTCCTCCTCGAGGCGTCACCACATTGCAATCCGAAGCCAGATACATCAATATGGCCCTTCAAGAATGTTTACGTTATCAAGATAGCATCATATCCCGAAAATGTCTAATTGCAGTATGTTCCACATTGAAGCATCTTCAGGCAACACCCGCAAATGGTGACGAAAACATTTATCTAACATTCATGTAAAATAGGGAGAGCATCCGATTCAACAGGAGGTAAGCACACAACATGGCACGCAACTCCGTATCACTACAGGATGTTGCCAAGGAAGCCGGAGTCTCACCCCAGACCGTGTCACGTGTCGCGAACGGCAGTGCCGCCGTCCGACCGGAAACACGCAGCAAGGTCGAAATCGCCATGGAAAAGCTTGGATACCGACCGAATTACGCCGCCAGAGCCTTGAAAAGCGGGCGGTTCAACAACATCGGCGTACTGCTTTCCCATATGTCGGCTTTTGGCAACGCACGCATCCTTGAAGGCATCGTCAGCACCGCCGCAGAGCAGAGCTATTCCACGACCATACGCACGCTCGACGATCTGCAGGACCGTTCCCTGGCCGGCGCGTTGAAACTTGTGGAGGACCTTCCCCTTGACGGCGTGATCGTCATCATGGAGCGGGACTTCACCGATTTCAACCAGTTCAAGCCGCCGCAGGGTCTTCCCATCGTGTTGATTTCCGAGGAACCGGCCAACAATTGCGTCACCATCGATTCCGATTCGTACGGCTGTTCCACGGCCGCCGTGGACTACATGCTCTCCAAGGGGCATCGCACCGTGTACCACATCGCCGGGCCATCCATGTCCCGAGCCGCGCAAAGCCGCATCAGAGGGTGGCACGACGCGCTGGCGCAGGCCGGAGCCACGATACCCCCCATCTACATCGGCGACTGGGAGGCCGACAGCGGCTACCAGGCCGGTCTGGCGCTTGCCCATGAGGAAGCGTGCACCGCGGTGTACGCGGCGAACGACCAGATGGCCTATGGAGCCATGCTCGGATTGCAGGCCGCCGGCAAACGTGTTCCCGAGGACGTGAGCATCATCGGCGTCGACGATTCCCTCGAAGGCATGGTTCCGCGTCTGGATCTCACCACGCTGCGTCTCCGCTTCCACGACGTGGGACGCGAGGCGTTCTCCATGATCAAGCGGCAACGCAACGGAGAGAAGGTCACCCCCGGCGTCAAAACGGTCATTCCGCCCGAATTCATCGACCGGGGTTCGGTGCGGGAACTAAAATAGCCCGGCCTTTTTGTTTCGACGGCAATGCCGCCAAGTTCCGACAACGCATCATGCGCGGCGCCCACGGGTACCGCGCATTTTCGCATGCCGCGATCAAACCGGCAGACGCCCTGCAGCAACAACAGACACCGCAAAAACAACGGATGGGGCGGCTGTGGAAACCACAGCCGCCCCATCCGTCAAAAGAGGGGAATCATTACCGCTTCATACGGCGGGAACAATCACTTCACGGTGAAGCCCTGCTCCTTGCCGTAATCCTGCAGAGCCTTCTGCCAAGCGGACGCGCTGTCGCTCAGCTTCTGGTTGCTGGTGTAGCTCTTGCCGAAGTAGTCGCCGAAGACGCTGCGGGCCTTGACCTCGAACGGCAGGAACTGGTAGTCGGAAGACACGTTCTCGGCCGCCTGGGCAAGAACCTCGTTGTACTTCTGGCCACCGAAGTAGTCGACATCCTCGCCATCGGCGTTCTTCACGGTCGTGGCGTTCTTGAAGGAATCGGACTCCATGGACTTCTTGTCGGCCGGGAACGCGCCGCCGGCGACACGGGTGGCGACGCCACCATCGTGGTTCGCGTACTTGATGAAGTCGTATGCGGCCTTGGCCTTCTTGGAGGAGGAGAGCACAGCCAGCGAGGAACCGCCGTTTTCGGCGTTCGTGGTGGAGCCGTCGGCGGTCGGCATCTGGGTCACGCGCCACTTGCCGGCACCGCCCGCGGCGGAGTTGGCAAGGTTGGCAGGCATCCAAGCGCCGGTGAACAGCGAGGCGATCGTGCCGTCGACCATGCCCTTGAACCAATCCTCGGACCAGCCGGTGGTCTTGGTGTCGATCAGGCCCTCATCCAGCATCTTCTGCCAGAATTCGTTGAACTTCTTGGTACCGGAATCGCCGGTCAGGTTGATCGTCACCTCGGAGCCGTCGGACGAGGTCTTGAACGGCTGGCCGCCGGCAAGCCAGATCATGGAGTCGTAGAAGCCGCCGTCACCGGAATCGGAGGTGATGTAGTAGTTGTCGCCGAGGGCGTGAATCTTCTTGGCGGCCTCGTAGTACTGGTCCCAGGTCTTGATGGACTCGGCGTCAACGCCCGCCTTGTCGAAGACCTCCTTGTTGTAGAAGAAGGCCATCGGGCCGGAATCCATCGGCAGGCCGTAGACCTTGCCGGCGAACTGCACGGATGCCCACGGGCCGGGGGTGTAGAAGTCCTTGTAGCCGGAGGTCTTGTCGGTGATGTCCAGCAGGTTGCCCTTGATGGCGTACTGCGGAATCGCGTAGTATTCGATCTGCGCCACGTCAGGAGCGCCGGAACCTGCCTCGATGGCGTTGTCGAGCTGGGTGTATTCCTTGGTGTTGGTACCGACGTTCTTCAGATTGACCTTGATGCCGGTCTTCTTCTGATAGTCCTTGGCCACCTGGGTCAGCGTCGGCTCCCATGCCCAGACGGTGATTTCCTTGACGTCGCTTTCCTGAGTCGGCTGCTTCGAAGACGAATCGGAGCCTCCGCATGCGGCCAGCGGCACGAGCATTGCCGTGGCACCGACCATCGCGATGATCTGCTTGGTGAACTTCATCGTTCTATCCTTTCTCTATATCCAGCCCCTATACCAGATACCCAAGTGAATGCCTCCTATGAGAGACCTTCGCTTACGGCATCGAGCATAACACAAATGGAATGTTTACGCAAACAAATGGAATTTCCTTGATTTTCCAATGTTATTCAATTACAAATGCACGGTAGATTATTCACGCAAACAATCTGGAACCATCGTATTATCGGCAATCAATCAACACTGATACGACAAAAGGGTGCCATGGCCCGCAGCCGCGCCATGGCACCCTTTTACAGGGAAGTTCCCGTCGAAAGACACGGGAAACGCAGAGAATACGGAGTCAGCCTTCGATGCCGAGCTTGCGGCGTTCCTTCCTGGAGTACATGAACGCGGGCAGCCGACGTCCCTGCTTGATCCACGAATGGTATTCGGCGGTCGCCGCGAATTCCACGTCGGACGCGGAGTTCAGGCAGGTCTCCACGGAATCCTGGATGACGCCGATGATGAAGCCGACGCCGACCACCTGCATGGCGATGTTGTTGTCGATGCCGAACAGCGAGCAGGCCATCGGAATCAGCAACAGGGAGCCGCCGGCCACGCCCGAGGCGCCGCATGCGCCCAATGCGGAGACCACCGACAGCAGAATCGCCGCCGGCAGGGAGATCTGGATGCCCAGCGTGTTCGCGGCCGCCATGGACATGATGGTGATGGTGATCGCCGCGCCGTTCATGTTGATGGTGGCGCCCAGCGGAATGGACACGGAGTACATGTCTTTGTCGAGGCCGAGCTTTTCGCACAGCTGCATGTTCACCGGAATGTTCGCCGCGGAGGAACGGGTGAAGAACGCGGTCAGTCCGGATTCCTTGAAGCAGCGGTACACCAGCGGGTACGGGTTGCGGCGCAGGTACAGGAAGATGACCAGCGGGCCGAACACCAGCACCATGAGCAGCATGGTGCCGACCAGCAGCAACAGCAGGCTGCCATACCGGGTGAACGCCTCCAGACCGTTTTCGGACACATTGGTGAACACAAGACCCATGATGCCGAACGGGGCGAGGTTGATGACCCAGCGAATCACCTGGGAGACGCCGTCCGCCACATTGGCCAGAAACGCCTTGGAGCTTTCATTGGCGATGCCCTTCATGGCGAGGCCGAACAGGCACGCCCACATCAGAATGCAGATGTAATTGCCGTCGATCATCGCCTGAATCGGGTTGGCCACGATGTTGGTCAGCAGCGTCTGCACCACTTCGGACAGCCCTTTGGGCACCACATCGGCCTTCGCCGCCTTGCCGAGCGACAGGGTCTGGGGGAAGGCGCGCGAAGTGAGCACGGCCACCACCGCCGACAGGAACGTGGTGAACAGATACAGGAAGATGACCGTGCCGAAGCGCTTGTCGAGCTTGGACGTACCCTGCGCGAGGGCGCTGGCCACCAGCACGAACACCAGAATGGGAGCCACCGCTTTCAGGGCGCTGACGAACAGCGTGCCGAGTTCGCCGACCCAGGTCATGTGCGGCGCGGTGAGCGCCAGCACCGTGCCGGCGAGCAGACCGACGATGATGCGGATGATCAGCGACGCGCCGTTGTATCGGTCGACAATGCCGCGAATCGCCTTGGAGATGTTGTTCATGTGTCTTCTCGTTCTCTTTCGTTCGGGGGTGGATTCCACCGAATATAGACAATCATGGTAGCCATATGAAGCATGTACGCAATGTGAATGTCCAATTACTAGGAAGTTACATGGGGGGAAGAACGCCGGCCAGACGGCAGATCCGCGGACATGGGCACGAAAGCCGCAATGCGCGAGCGCCCATGGCAGCAACGTGCGAGCACGCCCGCACAGAAGCGGCCCCACGCAGGGCGTGCCACGGTAATGACGACGGCCGCATCAACGGAACGACCCATGAAAAAACGCCCGCCCGCCGCCATGCCACTCGGATGCTGTTATGCGCGGTCCAACGCCATGGAAGACACGAAGACGCGCGGCGTGCCGTCCACCGGATCGGTGAAGCGCAGCTCGCGCGCCACCAGGGCCAGCGGACGTGCGAAATCGTCGTAGGCGCGTTCGATGACGCGCGGGTAGAAGTCGTCTCCGAGGATCGGCAGATCCAATGCGTTCATATGCACGCGCAATTGGTGCGTTTTGCCGGTCAGCGGATGCAACACGTAGTTCACGTATGGTTTGCCGTCGATGTGCCGTACCGCGCTCCCCCGTTCGATCAGCGTCTGCGCGTTGACTATGCCTGGCGTTTCGTATGCCTGAAGACGCCCACGGTCCTTGTTGATGTGCGACCGGCGCAGCAGCGGGAACGGATGCGCGCGATCGACGCGTTCGACGGTGCCGTACCGCGGCCGGCGTTCCGGTGCGAGCGGCGCGAGGCATTCGTAGGTTTTGACCGTCCGATGGTTCTGGAACAGCATCTGGTACGCGCCGCGCAGTTCCGGTTTGCGCACGAACACGACGATTCCGGCGGTAAGACGGTCGAGACGGTGCGCGGGGACGATGTCCGGCTCCCCGTATTGTTCGCGCAGCCGAATCAGCGCGGTCTCGCGGTACCACATGCCTCGTGGCGTGGTCGCGAGGAAATGCGGCTTGTCGATGACGATGATGCCGGCATCCTCATAAAGAACCTCATATTCGAGGGGAATATGAGGTTCTTCGGTCACGTATCGATGCCGCCTGAGCGGACGGTCACTCAACGGTGACGGACTTCGCTAGGTTGCGCGGCTTGTCGACGTCGTAGTTCTTGAGCTTGGCCATATCCATGGCGAACAGCTGCAGCGGCACCACGTCCACAAGCGGACTCATCAGCGTCGGGCACGCCGGACGCCAGAACACCACGTCGGCGTACCGCTCGACGTCGGGATCGTGCTCCTCGGCCACGGCGATGATGTACGCGCCACGGGCCTTGACCTCCTCGATGCCGGAGATCACCTTGGAATGCAGCACGTTGCGGCCACGCGCCGGCGGAACGATGAACACCACCGGCTCGCCCTCATCGACCAGCGCGATCGGCCCGTGCTTCAATTCGCCCGCGGCGAAGCCTTCGGTGAAGGTGTACGCGATCTCCTTGAGCTTCAGCGCGCCTTCCATGGCGACCGGATAGCCGACATGACGGCCAAGGAACAGGAACGACTTCGCATCGACCATCTGGGCCGCCGCCTGCTGGATGGCATTGGTCTGCGTGTCGAGGATCCACTGGATTTTGCGGGGCATCTCCTTGAGCGAATCCAGCGTCTGCGCGATCTCGTCGCGGAACATCGCGCCCTTGATCTGCGCCAGATACAGGCCCAGCACGTAGGCGGCGGTGATCTGCGCGACGAACGCCTTCGTGGAGGCCACGGCGACTTCCGGGCCAGCGTGCGTGTACAGCACCGCATCGGATTCGCGCGGAATGGAGGCGCCCTGCGTATTGCAGATGGCCAGCACCTTGGAACCCTGCTCGCGGGCGTGGCGCAACGCCATCAGCGTGTCCATCGTCTCGCCGGACTGTGAGATGGCCACCACCAGCGTGCGCGGCGTCAGAATCGGGTCGCGGTAACGGAATTCGTGGGCGAGCTCGACCTCGACCGGAATGCGCACCCAATGCTCGATGGCGTATTTGGCGACCATGCCGGCGTAGGCGGCGGTGCCGCATGCGATGACGATGATCTTGTCGATCGCCTTGAAATCATGTTCTTCGATGCGCACTTCGTCGAGGTTGAGATTGCCGTTCTTGTCGAGGCGGCCGAGCAGCGTGCGCTGCACGGCGGCCGGATCCTCATGGATCTCCTTGTCCATGAAGGAGTCCCAACCGCCCTTTTCCGCGGCGGACGCGTCCCAGTCCACCGTGTAGGTCTTCGGATGCTCGACGACGTTGCCCATGAAGTCGGTGACGACCACCTTGTCGGCGGACACCATCACCGCCTGGTCCTGGTCGACCTCCATCGCGCGCTTCGTGTACGCCACGAACGCCGCGACGTCGGAGCCGAGGAAGTTCTCACCGTCACCAAGACCGACCACCAGCGGCGAATCATGACGCGCGCCGACCACGATGTCAGGCTGGCGGCAATCGGTGGCGAGAATGGTGAACGCGCCCTGCAGCATGCGCGCCAGGCGGCGGATGGCCTTGAACAGGTCCGGCTTGCCGGTCTCCTCGATGATCTTGTCGCTGATCTTGCCGAGCAGCTTCGCCGCGACCTCGGTATCGGTGTCGGACGCGAAGCTGTAGCCTTCGGTCTGCAGGTCGAGACGCAGCTGGGAGGCGTTTTCGATGATGCCGTTGTGGATGATGGCGATCTTGCCGTCACGGGAGGTGTGCGGATGCGCGTTCACATCGTTCGGCACGCCATTGGTGGCCCAACGGGTATGGCCGATGCCCACCGTGGCCATCGGCATCGGGTTGCGTTCCACGTCCTCGACGAGGTTGGCGAGACGTCCGGCCTTCTTGCGCACGGCCACATGGTCCATGCCCGGCGCGGTCAGCGCGACGCCGGCCGAATCATAGCCGCGGTACTCCAGACGGCGCAAACCCTGAAGGCACACCTCCAAAGGCTTGCCGCACGCGGTCTCCACTTTTCCTGCATATCCAACAATTCCACACATAGTCTCTCAGCTTATCGGTTGGTTGTGTCATTCGCATAACCGAATGGCGTCATACGCCGGAACCTTTGATATATGAACACAAAAATTCGCCATACATATGAAAATCCCCCATGTCGGGGTCCGAACATGGGGGATTTTCAACGTTTTGCTCGACGCCACACGACGCTGCGATTCAAGAAGAAACGGCGTCATGGCGCTATCGCGCCGTGGGGAACGCACTCACAGCACGTGCTGCAGGAAGTCCTTGAACCGCGGCTCCGTAGGATGGTCGATGATCTCGGGGCCGCCCTTCTCCACGACCACGCCGCCGTCCATGAACACGACCTGATCGGCGACCTCGCGCGCGAAGCCGATCTCATGGGTGACGACCACCATCGTCATGCCTTCCTTGGCGAGGGACAGCATGACGTTGAGCACCTCGCCCACCAGTTCGGGATCGAGCGCGGACGTCGGCTCGTCGAACAGCATGATCTCCGGCTTCATCGCCAACGCGCGTGCGATGGCGACGCGCTGCTGCTGGCCACCGGAAAGCTGCGACGGGTAGTAGTCGAGACGTTCGCCCATGCCCACGCGCTTGAGCTCGGCGATGGCGCGTTCGCGGGCCTCCTTCTTGTTCACGTGCTGCACGTGAACCGGCGCCTCCATCACATTTTCGAGGGCCGTCATGTGCGGGAACAGGTTGAAGCGCTGGAACACCATGCCGAGCTTCGAACGCTGCGCCGCCACTTCCTTGTCGTTGAGGGTCTGGAGCACCTTCCGGCCGTTCTTCTCGACGTACTTGTAGCCGATCATCTCGCCGTCCACGTCGATTTCGCCGCCGGTCAGCGTCTCCAGTTGGTTGATCAGACGCAGGAACGTGGACTTGCCGGAACCGGAAGGCCCGAGGATCACCGTCACCGTTCCCGGCATCACCGTCATATCGATGCCCTTGAGCACATGCAGGTTGCCGAACGCCTTGTGCACCTGGGTGGCCTTCACCGCGGGAACGATGCCGGATGATGCGTTGTTCTTGGTTGTTTCAGTCATTGCCACTCCTTCACGCGGTCATGCCAGCGAACGTGGCCTCGTTCTGCTTGCTGATGTCGTCCTTCGGTTCGCCCTCGGTTTTGCCCGGCAGCGGGGTGCGCTTGCCACGCGCGCCGGCCGGACGGGCGTCGAAGCCCTTGCCGAAATGCTTTTCCAACCGCGATTGGACCACCATCAGAATGGAGGTGATCACCAGGTACCAGATGCAGGCCACGATCAGCAGCGGAATCGGCTTGTACAGACGGGTCGCGATCGCGGTGGTGGCGAACTGCAGTTCCAGCGTGAACGGCACCGCGTTGACCAACGAGGTGGTTTTGAGCATGCCGATGAACTCATTGCCGGTCGGCGGGATGATGATTCGCATCGCCTGGGGCAGCACGATACGGCGCATGATGAGCGAGCGCTTCATGCCGAGCGCCTTGGCGGCCTCCGTCTGCCCCGGATCGACGGCCTCAAGGCCGGCGCGCACGATTTCCGCCAGATACGCGGCCTCGTTCAAGGCGAGGCCCAGCCATGCGGCGTTGAACGCGGTGATGACGGACTGCGAATCGATGCTCCAGAATTCGACGGATGTGAACGGGATGCCGACGCCGATGCGCGGCACCAGCACGGCGAACAGTCCCCAGAACACCAGCTGCGTGTACACAGGGGTTCCACGGAAGAACCAGATGTAGAACCAGCTCACGCCGCGCAGCACGGGGTTGATGGACTTGCGCATCACCGCGAGGACCACCGCCAGGATGATGGCGATGACCATGGAGATGACGGTGAGCAGCAGTGTGTATTTGATGCCCTCAAGCACGTTCTCGTTGAACAGGTACTTCCACACCACGTCCCATTCGAAACGAGGATTGGTGATTAGCCCCTGCACCAGCATCGCCGCAAGCAGCGCGACGATGACCGCCGCGACGATCGGGCCGGTGCGTTTGACGGGCAGCGCCTTGATGCGATTGGGAATATCGAGGCCTTCGCCGTCGACTTGTTTCTTCGCCATAATGCTGATGTCCTTTGCTAGCTGATGTGCCTTGCCGTATATGTTGCCATCCGAAGTCAGTCGAGCGACGACGGATTGATCTCGGCCTTGTCGAGAGCGCCGGATTCCACGCCCCAGTGCTTGAGGATCTTCATATACGTGCCATCGTCCATAAGCTTCTGCACGGCCTTCTGCACGGCTTCCTCAAGCTGGGTGTTGCCCTTTTCGATGGCGATGCCCTGCTTGGCCACGCCCTCGACCTTGCCAAGGGCCTCAAGCTGGCCGTCGGTCTGGGAGATCGCGTAGCCCGCCACCGGCGAATCGGCGTAGAACACATCGGCCTTGCCGGTCGCCACCGCGGTGGCGGCTTCCGCCTGGCGCTTGTACGACATCACTTCGGCCTTGTTGCCGGCCTTGCAGCCCTTGGCGATCTGGTTGGCCTCGTCCTCCTGCACGGTTCCGGTCTGCACGGCGATCTTGGCGCCGCACATGTTGGAGGTGTCGAGCTTCTTCGGATTGCCCTTCTTCACCGCCCAGGTGGAGCCGGCACGGTAGTAGCTCACGAAATCGACGGACTTCATGCGGTCCTCGGTGATGGTCATGGCCGTGATGCCCAGGTCGTACTTGGTGCCGATGGAAGGAATGATGGTGTCGAACATCGCGGACACGATCTTCGGCTTCAGGCCGAGGGTCTGGGCGATGGCCTTGGTCATGTCGACGTCGTAGCCGACCGCGGTCTTGCCGTCCTCCGCGTAGAATTCCGCCGGAGCGTAGGAAAGCTCCATGCCGGCCGACAGCTCGCCGTCCTTGACGGTATCGGCGGAGGCGACCAGCTTGGCGAGCTCCGGATCCTTCTTGATGGTGCTCACATCGTAGCCGGTGACGGTATTGGACGAACCGGAACCGCTTGCGGAATCATCGGCGTCGGAGGTGCCGCACGCGCCGACGGACAGCATCATCGCGGCGCTCAGCGCGAGCGCGGCCACGGACTTGAGTTTCAATGACATAATCGGGCTTCCCTTTCCTCATCCCTGCTCATGGTCTTCCATCGGCGGAGGATCCGCGCATGCGCGCGATTCCGGCAATGCGCAATCGTGCCATCGGGCAGCCATCCAACCATCGACGTCTATAACAAATCTTCAGTATCTCAATACGTCCCGATAATACACATAGGGGGTTATCGCGCACCATCGACGGCATCGTAAGCGGCATGCGCGCGGGATATAGGGCAGATGCGGCATCGCGCGCCGACAGGATGGGATCCGGCGCACGATGCCGACTAGGCAACAGCCGCCTCAGCCGTTGATGTCGGTCGGATTGATCTCGGCCTTGTCGACCGCGCCGGATTCGGCGCCCCAGTACTTGAGGATCTTCATGTACGTGCCGTCGTCCATGAGCTCCTGCATGGCCGCCTGCACGGCCTTGTCGGTGGCGGAATCGCCCTTCTTGACGGCAACGGCCTCCTTGGTGACGCCGACGTCCTCGCCGAGGGCCTGCAACGTGCCCTTGGTCTGGGAGATCGCGTAGCCGGCGACCGGCGAATCCGCATAGAACACATCGGCCTTGCCGGTCGCCACGTTCGTCGTCACATCGGTCTGCAGCTTGTTCGACAGGATCTCGATGCCCGACTTGCCGTCGGCCTTGCACTGCTTGGAGGCTTTGGTGACTTCCTCCTCCTGCGTGGTGCCCGTCTGCACCGCGATCTTCAGACCGCACAGCTCGGAGGTGTCGACCTTGTTCGGATTGCCCTTCTTCACCACCCAGGTGGAGCCCGCCTTGAATATGCTGACGAAATCGACGGCATCCATACGTTCCGGAGTGATGGTGAACGAGGAGACACCGATGTCGTACTTGGAGCCGATGGCGGGAATGATCGAATCGAAATTCGCGGTCTGCGGATCCGCCTTGAGCCCGAAGATGTTCGCCATGGCCTTGACGAAGTCCACATCGAAGCCGACCGGGGTCTTGCCGTCCTCCGCGAGGAATTCCGCAGGGGCGTACGACGTGTCCATGCCGACGGTCAGCTTGCCGTCCTTGGTGACGGATTCCGGCAGCATCTTGGCGATCTGCGGATCCTTCTTCACGCCGGACACGTCGTAACCGGTGGCGCTCGACGTGGAATCGGAGCCGCTCGAAGCGTCGGAGTCCTTGCCGTCCGATGTTCCGCAGGCCGCCACCGCAACCAGCATCGACGCGCTCAACGCCAATGCGATGATTCTTCTTATTTCCTTGAGTGCCATGGCACAATCCCCTCTCCAGACCCAGTCAACAAACAATCCGGACAAACTGTGGTCTTGTGGGGCAAGATAAGCGTTCCATGCTACGGATGCGTTACATCATGCGGATTATGGACGGCCCACCGATGAACGACCGCCCATGGGCGCCACGCGCCCGGATATGCGAATCGCCTGTCCCCTGCCGAAACGTCGGCTGAAAACAGGCGGTTCATCATTCGTCGGAATGTTGGCACGTCAACTGATGGGACCGACGGCATCTCCCGCCACCGGCGATTCCTTTACGGAATGCTCCCGTTCATAGGTCGGCTCACTCGCCGGGCGTATTGATCTCCGGCTTGCTGATCGCGCCGTCCTCGACGCCCCAATACTTGAGGATCTTCAGATACGTGCCGTCATCGATGAGCTTCTGCAGCGCGGCCTGCACGGCCTTGTCCATCTGACTGTCGCCCTTCTTGATGACGATGCCTTCGGGAGCGACGCCCTCGACCTTGCCCAAGGTCTCCAAAGCGCCATCGGTCTGCGCGATGGCGTAGCCGGCGACCGGCGAATCCGCGTAGAACACATCGGCCTTGCCGGTGACGACGTTGGTGGTCACATCGGTCTGCAGCTTGCTGGAGATCACGTCCATCTCGGGCTTGCCGTCGGCCTTGCACTGCTTGGCCATCTTGTTCGCCTCGGTCTCCTGCATGGTGGCGGTCTGCACGGCCACCTTCTTGCCGCACAGGTCAGAGGTGTCGACCTTGTTCGGATTGCCCTTCTTCACCGCCCATGATGAGCCGGCGTCGAAGTGGCTGACGAAGTCGACGGCCTCAAGACGCTCCTTGGTGACGGTGAACGAGGAGATGCCGATATCGTATTTCGCGCCGACCGCGGGAATGATCGAATCGAAATTCGCGGTCTCGGGGTCGGCCTTCAGTCCGAACACGCCCGCCAAGGCCTTCGCGATGTCGACGTCGAAGCCGACCGGCGTCTTGCCGTCGGAGGCGAGGAATTCCGCCGGCGCATACGAGGTGTCCATGCCGATGGTCAGCTTGCCGTCCTTGGTGACGTAATCAGGCAGCATCTTGGCGATATCGTCGTCCTTCTTCACGCCGGACACATCGTAGCCGGTCAGCTCGCTCGACTTCGCGCCGGACTTGCCGGCGGACGCGTCGTCGCTGCCATCGGTGGTGCCGCATGCCGCGGTGCCGAACACCATGGCCGCGCTCAGCACGCATGCGGCCGTGGCCCTGAGAATCCTTTTCGATTGCATATCCTTCTTGCCTTCTTCTTGCTCGAATCCATTTCTCGATTGAACTCGAATCATAGAATAGGTGCGGCAAGCTACAAATAGATGAACAATCCGGTCGAAGCGGCCATATTCCGTAAAAAATCTATTTCACGAATCGCAGAATGCAAAACGTCTGGCTTCCTTTCATGCCGTGGAAGGAAACCAGACGTTCTGAGCACCTACCGGATGCCTGCATGATGCAATCAGGACGGATTCAGCGCACCATTTTGTTCGCGTACCGCATGGCACGCAGGGCCTCGCGCTTGTCCTGCGCCTCACGCAGCGCCTGACGCTTGTCGAATTCCTTCTTGCCTCGTGCGAGCGCGATTTCCGCCTTGACGCGGCCATCCTTGAAATACAGGCTGAGCGGAATGATGGTGAAGCCCTTCGCCTGGGTCTGACGCGCGAGCTTGTCGATCTGCGCGGCGTGCAGCAGCAGCTTGCGCTTGCGCTTCGGCGCGTGGTTGTTCCATGTGCCGTTGAGGTATTCGGGAATGTTGGCGCCTTCCAACCAGATCTCGCCACGCCTGTCGATGGTGATGAACGATTCCGCCAATGACGCGCGTCCTTCGCGCAGGGATTTCACCTCGGTGCCGGTCAATACCAGTCCGGCCTCGTATTTGTCTTCGATGGCATAGTCGTGACGCGCCTTCTTGTTCTGCGCGATCATCTTGGTTCCCTGTTCCTTGGCCATTGTTTCCCTCCTTTCGTCCGATTCGACAATGCGCCGCCGGCACCATGTGCCGACGACGCGATGCCAGCGATTTCAGTAGTGGATGTACTGGTATGCGCCGGAATTGGAAATGGTCTCGTATGCCGGGAAGGTGGAGAATCCGGTGCCGCCTTCGGAGATCAGCACCGAGCCGTCCGAGTTCACACGTTCCACGACGGCGACGTGGCCATACTGCCAGTCGGCGGTCCAATGGCCTCCGACGCTTTGGCCGCGCGCGAACACCATGGCCGCGCCGACATGCGGCGTGTTGTTGACCAGATACCCCAAGCTGCGCGCGGTGTTCGCCCAGTCTCCGCCATTGCCCATGTAGGAGCCCACCGGAAGGCTGAGCTGGGAACGGCGCAGATACGCCCACAACGTGCATTGACGTGCCGGGTATGCGGAACCGCCCACCGTGTTGCCGGTGTTATGCCCATAGCAGTATCCGGAGCCTGCCGGGCAGTTGCCGGGAACCGAATAGTTCATACCGCTGGCGCCGCCGCTGTTGCCCGAATTCGAGCTGCCCGAGTTACTGGAACCGCTCGAACCGCTGGAAGCCGAACCGCCGGAGCTGCCGCCACTGGAAGCACCGCCGCTCGAACCGCCGGCGGAGCCACCGCTTGAGGAGCCGGAGGACTGCGACGAACCGCCGCTGACCTGCTGCTGGTTGTTGCCCGGAGTGGCCGCGGCGCTGCTGCTGTTCGCGTATTGGCTGTTCATCGCGTCGATCTGCGACTTCATGGAGACGATCTCGGCCGCTTCCTTTGCGCTTTGCGTGGTCAGCTGGCTTTTCTGCGATTCCAGCTTTTCGCGTTTCGCCGTACCCTCATCGCGCAACTGTTGCAGTTCGGCCTGCTTGTCGCTTGCCGCGTCGGCGGCCTGCTGCGCGGCATCGGCCTGCTTGTCGGCCTCGGCCTTCAACTGGGTGATCTTGGTTTCGATGGCGCTGAGACGCTGCTTGCGGTTCATCGACGTGTTCAACTCGTTCGCGGCGTCGGAGGCCGCGTTCGCCTCACTGCGGGTGACGGCCGCCTCGGACTGCATCTTGCTGACGAATTCGTCCGTCGTGGTGGCGTTGGTGACCACGTCGAGCACGTCGGAGGCGTCGGAGCCGTGGAAGCTCTCCCTGGCAAGCTGCGCGACCGCGGCCTTGGCGTCATCGTAGTTCGCGCCGGTCTGCTCGATCTCCTTTTCCAGATCCTCCTTGTCCTGCTGGGCCGCGGTCAGTCGTTCCGCGGTGGCCTCGGCCTGGCTTTTCGCCTGTTGCGCGGCCTGCTGCGCGGATTCGGCGGCCTTCACCGCCGCGGGAATCTGATTGTCGTTCAAATCGGCAAGCTGCAGGACGATGTCGGCCAGATCGCTGCTCACGCCGGCGAGCTGTGCCTTCAGCTTGGCATGGTCGGCGACCTTCGACTGGTATTCGGATACGCTCACGGCCTTGGCTTCAGGCGCCGGCGCGGTCATCGTGGCCATGCCCGCGGCGCACAGCATCGTGGCCGACAGCATGACGCCCACGATGGAACGTGTCCTGCGAATTACATTTCTTGACATGAAAGCCTTCCTGAACATATTGGCACTGCTCGGCATTATACAGAACGCATCTCGAAATCCAAGCGGCGTTCGCTGGGAACCATCCGTCCCCGCGCACGCCGCCATGAACGTCGATTCGCACGTGCGGTACCCTATCTGGTCAGACCTTGAGATACTTCCTCAAAGAGAATCCGGAGGCGATGATGGAAAGCAGCACCGCGCCGACAATCAGCGCCGGGGCGACCATCCATACCGACCGCTGCGTGATCAACGGTATCCATTGCACGTTTTTGGCGAGCCAATCGGTGATGAACACCTTCACGATGCCGCCCAGAGCCGCGGACGCGAGCACCGAGCCGAGCAACGACGCGAACACGCCTTCCAGGATGAACGGCAATCGAATCGTCCAATTCGACGCACCGACCAGACGCATGATCTCCGTCTCGTTCTTTCGGGACGCGGCGCTCATGCGGATGGTCGTGCCCGTCAGCAGAATCGCGACGACGACCATCACGCCCGCAAGCACCACAGCCACCGCGGTGGCGCGATTGAGCACGGTGAACACCGGATCGAAGATCTTGCGCTGGTCCTGCACCTCCTCGACGCCGTTGCGTCCGCTCAGGATTTCGGAGACCACCTGGTATTTGGTCGGATCGCTGAGTTTCAGGCGCAACGACGCCTGCATATCGGCGGCGGTCAGCGTTCTGCCTTGGTAGACGCCATTGGGGTATTGCTTGAGGAACGTGTTCTTGTAGAAGTCCTCGCGGCTCACGTAGGTGATTTTGGAGACGACCTTGCCGGCCTCGTCATGGATGAGGTTCTCCAGATCGACGATCTCCTGATCGGTCGGCGCGGCGCCCGTCGAGCAGGTGGCCGCCTGGCTGGTGCCATCAGGGCACAGCCACACCACGACCTCGACCTTGTCGTACCACTCCCCTTTGGCCTGGTTGACCTGCACCTGCATCAGCGTGGAGGCGCCGATGAACAGGAAGGAGATGAAGGTGACCAACGTGACGGAGATGATCATCGACACGTTGCGGGTGAGGCTGCTCCATGTTTCGGAAAGGATGAAACGCAAACGCATCAGTGGTTCTCCTTAGCTTCCTCGGTTTCCCCGTTGCGGGTTTCCTCGCCACGGGTCTCGCCGCGATCCGCGGTGCCGGCGGATTCAGCCTGCTGCGAGGATTCCGTTCCCTGCGAAGCCGGCGATGCCGGAGGGGCCGGCGGTGCCGGCGGAACCGGCGAGACGGGCGCCGCATCGGTCGTGGGTGCCGTGCTGGCAGGCGCCGCATCGGTCGGCGCCGCATCGGTTTCCTGGTTCGTAGCGGATTCGGCGAGGTTCAGCCCCTTGCCCCAGGTCATGGTCGTTTCCGCGGGCGCGAATGCCTCGCCGTAACGTCCGGTGCGACCGTTGTGCACGGTCCGGGCCAGACGCGCGATTCCGGAATCGCCGCTGCCGTTGGTGACGGCGTCCGCCACGATGTTGACCGCGTTCGCCGCGGTTTCGGCGCGGTTCGAGCCTTCGACGTTGACCATGCCGATCGTCGGAGCGTCGGCGGATGGAGCCGCCACGCCATGCCCGGAGCCCTGCGGACGGTATTTCGCGTCGTTCCGCTGGCCGCCGCCCAACGCCTGATGCGCCTTGGAAGCGACTTCGGCATCAGGGAAATACAGTGCGGAATCGTAGGAACCGTGTTCCTCGTCGCGCACGATCCGGCCGTTGTGCAGTTCGACCACGCGCTTGCGCATGGAGTTGACGATCTCCTCGTTGTGCGTGGCCATGACGACGGTGGTTCCCGTGCGGTTGATGGCGTCCAGCACCTCCATGATGCCGAGCGAGGTGGTCGGATCGAGGTTGCCGGTGGGCTCGTCGGCGAGCAGAATCTGCGGATGGTTCACATATGCGCGGGCGATGGCCACACGCTGCGCCTCGCCGCCGGAAAGCTCCTGCGGGTAGTTGTTCTCCTTGCCGGTGAGCCCAACGGTCTCCAGCACCTTCGGCACCAACGATTTGATGGAGGAACGGCTGGTGCCGATCACTTCCAATGCGAACGCGACGTTCTCCCACACCGTTTTGTTGTTCAGCAGCTTGTAGTCCTGGAACACAAAGCCGATGGTGCGGCGGTAATGCGGCACCTGCCGCGTCGACAGACGGCGCAGATCGTTGCCGCCGACGTGGATCTCACCGTCGGTGGCCTCCTCCTCACGCAGCAGCAGACTCAGCAATGTGGTTTTGCCGGAGCCGGAAGCGCCCACCAGAAAGACGAAATCACCTCGTTTGACGTTGAGACTGATGTCGTCCAATGCGGGACGAGTGCTCTTCGGATAGACCTTGCTCACGTGTTCCAGCGAAATCAGCGCCATCGAACTCCCCCTTTATTGCCGGTTTATCTGTTGCCCGTCCCGGCCGAAGACGTTTTACGCTTTCGGCTGAGACGATGCCTGCCGTTATGCCCGAACCTTAGTTTTCCGATTCTTCGGCGGCCGCGCGACGCTGTTCGTGACGCCAGCGGATGCCCGCCTCGATGAACGCGTCGATGTCACCGTCGAACACGGCCTGGGTCTGCGAGGTCTCGTATCCGGTGCGCAGATCCTTGACCATCTGGTACGGATGCAGCACGTAGGAACGCATCTGGTCGCCCCAGCTGGCCTTGATGTCGCCGGCGAGCTCCTTCTTCTTCTTGGCCTCCTGCTCGTGGCGCAGCACCAGCAGTCGGGACTGCAGCACGGCCATGGCGGCGGCGCGGTTCTGGATCTGCGAGCGCTCGTCCTGCATGGTCACGACGATGCCGGTCGGGATGTGGGTGATGCGCACCGCGGAGTACGTGGTGTTCACGCCCTGGCCGCCGGGGCCGGAGGAGCAGTAGGTGTCGACGCGGATTTCGGAATCCGGCACGTCGATGTGGTCGGTGGCCTCGACCAGCGGCACGACCTCCACGGCGGCGAAGCTGGTCTGGCGGCGGCCCTGGTTGTCGAACGGGGAGATGCGCACCAGGCGGTGCGTGCCGCCTTCCACGCTCATGCGTCCGTAGGCGTAGGGAGCGTCCACCTGGAACGTGGCGGACTTGATGCCGGCCTCTTCCGCATAGGAGGTGTCCATCACCTTGGCCTTGTAGCCGTTGCGCTCAGCCCAGCGCAGATACATGCGCAGCAGCATCTGCGCGAAGTCCGCGGCATCGACGCCACCGGCGCCGGAGCGGATCGTCACGACGGCGGAACGCTCGTCGTATTCGCCGTCGAGCAGGGTCTGGATCTCCATGTCGTCGAGGTCCTTCTGAATGCTCTCCACCTCGGCGCGCGCCTCGGCGAGCGTGTCGGCGTCGTCTTCCTCCCGGCCGAGTTCAACGAGGGTCTCCACATCCTCGATGCGCTGGCCGGCGGAGGCGAGGCGCTTGAGCTGGGACTGCACGGCGGAAAGCTTGCTGGTCACCTTCTGCGCGTGTTCGGGATCGTCCCACAGGCCCGGTTCCGCGGCCTGCGTTTCGAGTTCCTTGGCCTGTGCCTTGAGACGGTCGACGTCGAGGGCCTTGGAAATGGATTCGTACTTGGCGCGAGCCTCGCCAATCGCGTGGGAATAATCAAATTCTGCCATCGTTTACACCATACATTTCTTACTGTGTTTTTCGTGTTCTGACATGGAGCCGCTCACAGCCCCCGCACAATTCATGGGATGTGTTCCACGTGCTTTCGGACTTCTCCCGTTCACGAGCCGCGAACCTGCCCGTGCCCTCGCGCGTCGCATCGCGCCGGAGAAGATAAGCCCGCTTCGAACCGTGCGGACAGCAGAGGTCAAAGACCCGCGTAGATAGCGGGAATGACCAGACTCAGAAGCATCGCCGCGGCGATGACGATGCACACCGTGCGCACCATGGTGCGGCGACGGCGTTCCCGCTGCTCGCGTTCGCTTCTGAAGTCACTCATACGGCATGAGTATACGCAACCGCTTCTACTTTGCCTGAATGCGGGCGACGGCGCGCCCACCGTTCCGCACCGGCCGGCGCGCTTCGCGTCGTCACGGATATCGGCTTGCGCGGTGACGCCTCCGAAATCACTTATGGTAGGGCTCGCCGGCGTTGATCTTGTACGCGCGGTAGATCTGTTCCAACAGGATGACGCGCATCAGCTGGTGCGGGAACGTCATCTTCGAGAAGCTCAGCAAATAGTCGGCGCGCTTGAGTATCGCAGGATCAAGCCCGAGCGAGCCGCCGATGATGAGCTGGATGTGGCTGGTGCCGTGCAGTCCGAGGTCGTTGATTTTCGCGGCGAGCTGTTCGCTGGTGAGCTGCCTGCCCTCGATGGCCAACGCGATGACGTAGGCGTCGTCGCGGATGTGCTTGGCGATGCGTTCGCCTTCTTTGGCTTTGATCTGCCGTTCCATGCCTTCGCTGGCATGTTCCGGGGTTTTCTCGTCGGCGACTTCGACGATGTCGAGCTTGCAGTACCGGCCCAGTCGTTTCGAATATTCCTCGATGGCGTCGCGCAGGTACCGTTCCTTCACCTTGCCGACGGTGATCAATGTGATTCTCAATCGTTCCCCATTCGCTTGGCGTTCCGATGATCCACATTCACGATACCGATATTCACCGTCAATGACGCGATGGTGGTCGGGAACCATCATGATTCCCGACCACCATCGTTCATGATTCCGCGGGAATTCGCGGACGGTCGGCAGATGCGACGGCCATTCCCATCCGTTTCCGTGAATCCCATGGAACGCATGTTCCATGGCCGCCGCGACGCCTCCGCGGTTCTGTAGTCTCCGCGGAAGCCGCATGGGACGCGCGGACGCGCACATTCGCTCGCTTAGTTCTTGTGCAGCTTCGCGTTGAGTTCGATGCCGGTCTTGCGGTAGCGGGCCTCGATGCGGCCGGACACGGAGTTGCGGATGAACAGGATGTTGTTCTTGCCCGACAGTTCGGCGCCCTTGACGGTTTCGAGCGGTTCGCCGGCCGCGACCTTGGCCTTGTCGTAGATGGTGACCTTGGTGCCAGCGGTGACGTACAGGCCGGCTTCGACCACGCAGTTGTCGCCGAGCGAGATGCCGATGCCGGCGTTCGCGCCGAGCAGGGAGTGCTCGCCGATGGAGTTCTTCAGCTTGCCGCCACCGGAGAGGGTGCCCATGATGGACGCGCCGCCGCCGATGTCGGAGCCGTTGCCGACGACGACGCCCTGGGAGACGCGGCCTTCGACCATGGAGACACCGAGCGTGCCGGCGTTGAAGTTCACGAATCCGGCGTGCATGACGGTGGTGCCTTCGGAAAGGTGCGCGCCCAGACGCACGCGGTCGGCGTC
>DKCF01000006.1:32269-32619 GCA_002451435.1 Bifidobacterium sp. UBA6881
TCGACGGACAGCACGTTCACGTCGACGTGCGGCAGTCCGGGCGCGGCCTGTGCCGTGGCGCCCAGCACGTCGAGCTTGCGCAGGGCGAAGTCCTCGACCGCGAACGGGCCGTAGTTGGTCCACACGACGTTGTTGAGCTTGGCGAAGATGCCGTCGAGGTTCAGCGTGTTCGGCTTGGCCAGACGCATGCTCAGCAGGTGCAGACGCAGGTAGGCGTCGGCGGCGCTCTCAATCGGCTCGTCGAGCTTGGAGACGGTGAACACCGGAACGCGGCGCACGCCACGGGCGTCGGCGTCCTCATGCGCGAGTGCGCCGAAATTGTGGTTCGGACGAGACGCTTCGGCCGGGGC
>DKCF01000006.1:32634-36134 GCA_002451435.1 Bifidobacterium sp. UBA6881
CCCAGTTCGAGCTTCGGATACCATACGTCCAAGGTGTTGCCGGCCGCGTCCACGCTGGCCAGACCCCAACCCCACGCAGTGCGCTGATCGGTCATGTTGTGCTCCTTAGAACAATCCCCGTCGATGCGGGGATTTTCGGAATTTTTCCCGTGCCCACTCTATCGCAGAACGACATGCGCCGTGCGTTCCCGCCGCTTGCTGGACTTCGCGGCCGACTTTACCGTGCGCATCCATCAAGCAAAACCCTGCCGAACGCGCATATCACGCGCCTTGCGCCGTTTCCACCATGCCAATGCGCCAAGCGATGCGAACAGCGTCACGCCTCCGGCCAGCAGTCCGGCGCGCACCCACCAATCCATCGAATCCGGAATCATCGTCGCCTTGCCCGCCTTGGCGGAGTCCTCCGGCACGTAGGCGGTGCGCTCTCCCGTCACCAGCAGACGATGCGTGTTCTTCCCGTAAGGCGTGCAGGTCAGCAGGGTCACCAAATCGCGGTCCGGGTCGGCTTTCAGCTCGTCGAGGTCTTCCGGCTCTATCACACTGATGTCGACAACCTTGTAGGTGAGTTTCCTATCGAGCACGTCTATCCAGAACAGGTCGCCCTTGCGCATCTCCCCCAGTCGGGTAAACAGTTCCGCGGACGGCAGCCCGCGATGCCCGGCGAGCACGGGACGTGAGCCTTTGCCTCCGATCGGCAGCGCGGTCTGGCGCAGATGCCCGACGCCCCTGGACAGCACGTCTTCGGAGACGCCGTGGTAGATCGGCAGACGCAGGGATATGCGTTTGATGTCGAGATACCCCATCACGCCGTCGTGGTTCACGTTGAGCACGCTGGCGTAGTTGGTAGGCAGCACGTACCCGCTTCCCGACACGAACGGATCGTGCAACGGATCGCCGTTCAGGTTCTCGTTGTAGGTTTTCGCCGCGCCCCATTCGGCGCGCAGCTTCGCCTTGTCGGTTTTGGTGACGCTGTTCCGATACGATTCCACGACTTCGGTCTGTTTGCGCGACGCGAGCAGGTTCGACACTGTGGGGTATGCGAACACCGTGGCTCCGCAGACGACGAGCAGCACGGCAAGCAGCGTGGTCAGCCGATCCTTGACCGATGACGTGGAGTGTTTTCTCGGAATCGATGCCATGAACACCTCGATGAGACGAATACGAAAAAGCCGGCATCGTCGCTGCGAGCGTTCCCGCACGCGTCGGTGCCGCGGCATGCGAGGGCAATCGCATGCCATGGAAAGGGGCCGCATGCCAAAACGTATGCGGCCCCTTGGCGAATTGGTGTCCATTCCCACACCCGATGGAAGTCAGCGATGACGGGCATCAGGCGCGGAATGGACGAACTCTACCGGTTCAGGCGTTCTTCTTCCTGCGCGAACCGATGAGCAGCACGCCACCGGCCACCATCAGCGCGCCGAGCACGCTGAAGATGATGGTGCCGATGCCGCCGGTCTTCGGCAGGGTGCCGCTCTTCTGGTTCTTCACGGTTTCGGTGACATAACCGGCGTCGGTCGTAGAGCCCAGCGTGCCGGTGTAGTCCTTGTTGTTGTCCTGTTGCGGGGTGAGCGTCACAGGAATCGGCTTGGTGAGCTTCAGGTATCCGCCCGGAGCCTTGGTCTCACTGAGCTTATACGTGAGAGGCTTGCCCTTGTCGTCGGCGCCCTTGAGGCCGTATACGCGCAGCTCACCTTGGTCGTTCACCGCGAGATTCGTGGTGGTGTCCTTATCGTCGTTCGTGGCCCGGCGGTATTCGCCGTCGCCCACCTTCACGAATGCCAGCACGTTTTCGCCGCTATCGGCAAGGGTGAACTCGGCTCCGGTCAGACGCTCGTTCTCCTCACCGACCTTGATCACCCTGATGCCGAAGGTGTAGACCTTGGTCTTGTCCTCTTCGGTGTGGAAGTCCTCGTTGGTGTACGGGTTGTTGCTGTACTGCAGCTTCGCGTCGTTCACCATCGCCTGACCGGGCTTGGCGTTCTCGTTCACCGTGGCGGTGTAGGCAACGTGGATCTTCCTGTATCCGCGAATCTTCTCGTAGTTGAAGTCCAAGGTGAACGTGGTGGCGTTGCCGTTCGCGTCCTTGCCGGGCGTGTTCAGCGTGTATGCGTCACCGGCAGCAAGCGTCTTGTAGTTCTTGCTGTCGGAATTCGTGTCCTTCGTGGCCTCGACCTTGACGATCTTGCCGAAGGTCAGACCTTCGCTTTCCTTCATCACATCGGAGATCAGGTACTTCTTGTTGATGGCGTTGCTCGGGTAGACCGGAACGTCGGTGTACAGGTCGAAGTTCACCGTCTCGCCGATGGAAGCGGTGTCGGAACCTTGGTCTTTGTTGTCTTTACCGGTGTTGATATTGTCATCGTCACGACCGCCGTTGATGACCTTGTCCATGCCCGCCTTGGAGCGCTTGGCCACGACCGTCTGCGGCTTGATCTCCCACTGCTTGATCGTTTCATTCCACTCGGGAATCACGTTCGCGGCAATGGCGCGGTACACATACGGCCCATAAGTGCTGGTGATCTCGATGTAGTAGCCGCCGACCGGCAGGTTCAGCGTGATTGCGTCCTGTCCATCGCTCGTCACGCTCTTGGGATTGCTCGGGAGCTTGCGGCTGTTCGCCAGATCATCAAGGAACTTCGCGACGTTGCCGATGGTCTGATGCGTGTTCGCGTCGATGCCGGAGTCCGGATCAGTGGTCGAATCGCTGACGATATCCTGATAGGTCTTCGACACGGTGTTATTTTCACCGATGTACTTGCGATAGTCCTGGTTCGAGTTCGATGAGATCCATTCAGCGACGGTGCTGTCCCAAGTCAGACCGGGCGCGATCGGCGCATTGTCGGCGCCGACCTGTTCGTCGATGATCTTGTAGGCGTCCACCTTCACCTTGCTGCCGCTCAGACCGCTGATGGTGATGTCGCCACTCGACTGTGATGCCTCGTCAGCATTCGCTGTTGATGCCAGTCCGAAGCTTCCCACCGTCGCGGCCATGGCTATGGCCAAGGCTGCGACGATGCCTCTCTTTACTTCCTGTAACATGGTTTCTCCTTGTTTGCTGCTGGACTATTCAGTTATGAATCACGCTGAAATCGTGGTGTTCGGGGTTGTGGGAGCGTGGATTTTCCTCCAGGTCAATCCCGCGCCCGCGCCGATGAGCAGTATGCCGATGATGGTGTAGGCCATCAGACCGCGCCCGCCGGTTGCCGGTATCTTCTGCTCCGGAGTGTTCGTCACGGAATATCCACCGTTTTCGGCGGCGAAGGCCGGCGAATGCACGCCGTTGACCGCGGTGATTTCGATCTGGTCCTTCGCGTTGGTTTTGCTCAGGTCGATGACGACGTTCCACTGGCCATGCACTTGCACGTAGCCTTCAGGCACCTTGGTTTCGACCAGTCGGTAGTGCCCGCCGGGCAGCTCGGTGAACCGCACCTTGCCGTCGGCGTCGCTGGTCGAGGAACCTTTGGAAGTCCACTCCTTGGATGACGGATTGGACGTGTCGA
>DKCF01000006.1:36211-37412 GCA_002451435.1 Bifidobacterium sp. UBA6881
GCCTTGGTGAAGGCGTCCGTCTTGGTGAAGCCGAAGTCGATGACCTTCTTGATGTTGTGGAACGTCAGTTTCTCGCCGGGTATGCTGACGGATGAGGTTTCGCCTTCGCCTGCGGACGCACTGGAGGCAGTGGCGGCAGGCTCGGTGTCGTCGCCGACGTACACTTTCACAGTAAGTCCCTTGGTCGTACCGGTTTCCGACACTTCGATGCGCACTTTATGCTGCGACTTGTCGTACTGGTACTGGGGTTTGCCGTCGTCGAGTTCAGCGACCGTGTAGTTCAGCGTCACCTTGCAGCCATCAGCGGTCGCGCTGTCGTCCGCACCGGCATGGCATGCCTTCACATCCTTGGTGGCTTTCTCCCACCAAACTGAGTCGAAATTCAACTTGCCCCACGAGGCGTTGCCGTTCTCGTCGGTCGTCACCTTGCGCACGTATGCCGGGGACTTGCCCTCGCTGTCCTCATCGGGAGTCATCTCGAAGGTGAATCCCTTGAGCTCGTCACCGGTGATCCGCTCGCCATCCTTGGTTCCGCTGGTGAGTGTTTTGCTCGCGTTGATTTCCACCGCGACGGGCTTCACCTTATCGCGCTGCACGTTCACGTCGCCAGTGCCGTCATCGGAGACGGTGAAGGAGTTGAGGCCGACGCTGGCGGTGTCATGGTAGACGGCGTCGGTGTCGACGTTGTAGTAGTCGGTGACCTTGGTCATCTTCCTGCCGGAGATGATGCCGTTGACCGCATCGGTCACGGTATTGAGGCTGTTGCCGCCCTCATCGGTTTTCAGCGTTTTGCCGGTACCGTCCTTCAAGGTGGACTTCTGGCTGATCACTTCGTATCCGCTTGGCAGAGCGCCGCCATCAGAGCCGACAACAGCAAGGCCGACCTTGCTGCCGCCGTTCTTGATGAACTTGTCGGCGCCGCCGTTGTAGGCGGACGGGGTTCTGGTGGATTGCGCCGGCTCGCTGTCCGTACCGATGAGGGTCATCTCGTCACCGGACTTGGCATAGTCGACACGATTCTTTTTTGGATTGGGATTCTGCTGTCCGCGTTGAAGGTTCGTGACCGATGCGGCGTTCTTCCAGTCCGAAGAGACAGCCGCGCTGGCCGTCACCGAATTGGCGGTGATGGTCTGCTCGTCGGATTCGCCACCCGTCACCTGGGTTTTCAGGTCGGCAGAGACCTTGACCTTGACGGTCACCG
>DKCF01000006.1:37464-37789 GCA_002451435.1 Bifidobacterium sp. UBA6881
GCCTTGACTTCCTCCACCTCGTATTCGACGCCATCGCGCGTGGCGGGCACGCCCCTCACGGTGATCTCGCCCTTCGCGTCAGTGGTGACGGTATCGGCCTTTGACGCATCGGCGGTGGTGACGAGTTTGCCATTGTTGGTGGTGGCGGTGAAAGTGCTGCCCTTCACCGTGCCCTGTAGATACTTGCCGTCACGCAGAATCCGGTATTCGGCGCCTTTCAGGCCGAGGTTCGTATTGGTGGCACTGGTCTTCTTGAAGGTGAAATCGCCAAGCGTGGTGATGTTGCTGCGCTGCTTGACCGTGCTCAGATAGTCAATGGTCATCG
>DKCF01000060.1:0-902 GCA_002451435.1 Bifidobacterium sp. UBA6881
GCCGCCACATCGGCATCGAGCTGTCGTTCGTCGCCTTCCACATCGCCCTTGATGAATTCCTCCACCAGCTGGCGGGCCTCGCCGTCCTCATGCTGAACCGCGGGGGACTTCATGAAGTACGAGCTCGGCGCCAGCACCGGGCCGGCCAGGTGCCGGTCGAGCGCGATCTTCGCCGCGCGCACGGCATCGATGACGATGCCCGCGGAATTCGGAGAATCCCAGACCTCAAGCTTGTACTCAAGGTTCAGCGGCACGTCGCCGAACGTGGTGCCTTCAAGACGCACGAACGCGAACTTGCGGTCATCCAGCCACGCCACGTAATCGGACGGGCCGATATGCACATTGTGTGCATCCATGTCGTGCGGCACGACGGACGTGACGGCGCGGGTCTTGGAGATCTTCTTGGATTCCAGACGGGAGCGTTGCAGCATGTTCATGAAGTCCATGTTGCCGCCGACATTGAGCTGGTACGTGCGGTCGAGACGCACGCCACGGTCCTCGAACAGGCGGGCGAGCACACGGTGGGTGATCGTCGCGCCGACCTGGGACTTGATGTCGTCGCCGACGATCGGCACGCCCGCGTCGCGGAACTTCTGCGCCCATTCGGGATCGGAGGCGATGAACACCGGCAGGCAGTTGACGAAAGCGCATCCGGCATCCATCGCGGCCTGCGCGTAGGCCTTGTCGGCCTGCTCGGAACCGACCGGCAGGTAAGAGACCAGCACGTCGACCTTCTTGTCGCGCAGCACCTGCGCCACATCGACCGGCTCGGCGTCCGATTCCTCGATCATCTGACGGTAGTATTCGCCCAAACCGTCGTTGGTCGGCCCGCGCAGCACCTCGACGCCGAGATTCGGCACATCCGCGAACTTGATCGTATTGTTCTGCGAAGCGCCGATCGC
>DKCF01000060.1:985-3536 GCA_002451435.1 Bifidobacterium sp. UBA6881
CCGCCGAAGTTGTTATGCATCAGGCCGGGAATCTTGTCCTCATCCTTGGCGTCCTTGTAATATTCCACACCCTGCACCAGTGACGAGGCGCAATTGCCCACACCGGCGATAGCCACACGAATGCTCATCCGAAAACGACTCCTTTGTATATGCGTTCCACAGGTATACCAATTCACCAGCATACCTGCGCGGCAATGAAAAACCATCCTCGAATCTGGGAAAAGCCTGAAAAATCGCGGATATACCGATATATTCGAAGAGCAGCCGATTTGTAAAAAAGCTGAGGATAAATCGATTGATGACTAATGAATCCTTGGCTTTTCCACATGGTTTCTCAGCACTTGCGGCTACGGTGGAAACCATGGTTTCAAATACACGAAGAGGAAGTTCGCATTCGCGCGGCCTGAGAGGAGCGGGCTCCGCGCCGGCGGCCCAGCATACCGGGCACGGATCACATCGCGCGAACGGATCCGGGAAGCCACGCAAGCATAGGCATCTTATTCTCAAATGGGTGCTGGGCATCTTCGCAGCGCTCATCGCGGCAGGCATCGGCCTGTTCATCTATATGTACGTCACCACGGAAGTCCCGGCGCCGGAAAAATTCGCGTTGGCGGAAAAAACCACCGTCTACTATTCCGACGGCACCACGGAAATCGGCAGCTACGCGGAACAGAACCGCGAAATCATCGACTGCTCCGTGCTGCCCGACTATGTGGGCAACGCGATTGTCTCGTCCGAGGACCGTTCATTCTATACCAACAAGGGCATCGACCTGGTCGGCATCGCCCGCGCGTTGTACAACAACCTGACCACGGGAAGCCGTCAGGGCGGCTCGACCATCACGCAGCAGTACGCGGAACGGTATTACCTCGGCGAAACCGTCACCTACAGCGGCAAGCTCAGGGAGGCGTTCCTCGCCATCAAGATCGCGCAGCAGCAGGATAAGAGCCAGGTGCTCTGCAACTATATGAACACCATTTATCTGGGACGCGGCGCCTACGGCATCCAGGCTGCGGCCAAGGCGTACTTCAACAAAGACGCCAAGGACCTGACGCTTTCGGAGGCCGCCATGCTCGCCGGCATCATTCCGGCGCCAAGCGCATGGACGCCCGACGTGAACGCCAAGCAGGCGCAGAAGCGTTTCAAGCGCGTGCTCAACATCATGAGCGAAGACGGATACATCACCACGAAGCAGAAGCAGGAAGCCGCCTTCCCGCAGGTGGTGGAGATGCAGCAGAACAACGAGATGTCGGGACCGAACGGCTATCTGCTGACCATGGTGAAGAACGAACTGCTGAAAACCAAGGCTTTTGACGAAGAGGATTTGGAGACCGGCGGCTACAAGATCGTCACCACCATCGACAAATCGAAGCAGGATCTGATGTTCTCGACCATCAGCACATCGCAGAACGGCATGCAGGGCATCGTGCCGGATGGCATGCAGTTCGGCGCGATGTCGGTGAATCCGAAGGACGGATCGATCATCGCATTGTATGCGGGTGACGATTATCTGACGAAACAGCTGAACAACGTCACCCAGGCCACCTATGAGGTCGGTTCCACGATGAAGCCGTTCGCATTGCTGGCCACCATCAACGCCGGCGTGAGCCTCAACACCTATTTCAACGGCAACTCCTACCGCACCTTCCCCGGCATCACGCAGACCGTGAGCAACTACGGCGGCGAGAATCTCGGATACGTCAACCTGTATACGGCGACCGAGCAATCCTCGAACACCGTGTATATGGACCTGCAGACCAAACTGGGGGCCAAGAAAATCGCGCAGACCGCGCACAAGGCCGGCGTCGAGAACAAATCGTTGGATGGATCCAACCCGTTCACCGTACTCGGCAACAACGGCTTGAGCCTGGAGGACATGACCCGAGGGTACGCGACAATCGCCAACCAGGGCAACAAGCCGACGTTGCATATCGTCGCCACCGTGAAGAACGCGAAGGGCAAGGAAATGTACAACGCGCCCACTTCCACGGAGCAGGTGTTCGACGCGAATTCGGCGAATCTGGTCACCAAGGCGCTGACCGGCGTGGTCCAGCGCGGCACGGCGACCGAGGCGCGTTCCATCGGTCATACCATCGCCGGCAAGTCGGGCACCGCGAACGATTCGATGGCCGCCAGCTTCATCGGCTACACGCCTTCCGTGCTGACGTCCGTGGCCATGTGGTATCCGGACGCCAACGGCAATCCGCAGGTGATTCCGTCGTTCGGCCGGTGGACGGGCGGCAGTGATTATCCGATCCACCTGTTCACCGAATACATGAAGCAGGCGCTTGCCGACACCGACGACGAAACGTTCCCGACGGCAACTGACAATGGAACCGTCGGCGGCGAGGACGGCACTTGGGGCACCGGATACAAGAAGAGCTACTCCAAGAGCTATTCGAATTCCGGCACGACAACAACGCCGAAGACCGAAACCGGCACCGATACGTCGAACACACCCGATCCGACGCAAAACACGACGCCGGAGACGGGTAGCGGGAATGGCACCGGAACCGGCAGTGGTCAAACCGGCACTGGCAACACTGGCGGA
>DKCF01000037.1 GCA_002451435.1 Bifidobacterium sp. UBA6881
CGCTCCGGCGTCATCGCCTTGACTTTGCCGGATTCGATGATGCGGCGGCCGAAGAAATGGCCGATCCAGTAATTGCACTGGTCTCCGATGATCGGCGCGCACCACACGACCGGCAGCAACGCGACCAGCGGCAGCGCGGAGACGCCGGTCTTGGCGTCGGGCGCGGCGAAGAAGCCGGCCGCGAACAGCAGCGAATCGCCGGGCAGGAACGGGAAGAACACCACGCCCGTCTCGACGAAGACGATGAGGAAAATGAATCCGAGGGTAGGCGCCACGCCCATGGCGATCCAACTGGCGATCGCGGTGCGCGGGTCCTTGAGCAGGTTGACGAAGAAATTGATGATTCCCATAGGCTTTGTGATAGGTCTCTCTGTGAGTCTCTTATTTGACGGCCCGTCGGCTTGGCGCCGGACCGCATACGGTTTTACGCAAAGTCCGCATGAATGGACGCCGATGAACGCGGCCGTTACGCGGACAAGCCACGGCACCAGCCTACCAGCGAACCGCCCATTCGGTCTGTGAGGGTGCATACGGGTGGCAAATCTGCACATATGCGTTCGGTATGTCGAATAGCGATGCGTCGAATCGTGATGCCGGATTGCAGTGCGGCGGAATACGCTTGCGAATGATGCCGAGCCGGCATCGCGGATTGTTCGGATTGGAGTGGAAGGGATGTTGGGCGCGGGCTGATGCCGGCAACGCGGTTGCGGGCCCAGAACAAACCGTGCGGCGGCATCCCGATGCGGCGGTCCTGTGCCGCGTCGGCCGCTCTTGGGCACGCTGTGGGCAATACTGGGAGACATGGAGAACATGAGCGAACAGAAGACCGAAGATTCCGTCGTCAAGGCAGCCGCTGGAGGGAATGCTTCGGTAGTTGCCGGACAGAATGGTTCCGCGGATCTCACCGCGGAAAACGCCGCAGGGGAGCCGCGGCATGCGGAATCCGGACTTGACGGCCTGGTCTCCGACGTCGACGTTCCGCAGGGCACGGTGGTCCTCGCCGCGACGCCGATCGGCAACACCGCAGACGCGTCCGCGCGGCTGATCGCCCTCATGGAGGGCGCGGACATCGTGGCGGCCGAAGACACACGCCGCCTGTATGCGCTTGCGAATCGTCTGGGAATCCACGTTTCCGGCAAGGTGGTGGCCTACCACGACCATAACGAGCGTGACAAGGCCGATGGTCTGCTCGACCAAGTGGAACAAGGCGCGACCGTGCTGGTCGTCTCCGATGCCGGCATGCCCACCATCAACGATCCCGGTCTGGCGATTGTCCGCAGGGCCATCGACCGTGGACTGCCCGTCACCTGCGCTCCTGGCCCTTCGGCGGTGCTGGACGCGCTGTGCCTGTCGGGTCTGCCGACCGACCGCTTCTGCTATGAGGGATTCCTGCCGCGCAAGCATTCCGAACGCGTGCAGCACCTTCGTGCGCTCAAATCCGAACGCCGGACCATCGTGTTCTATGAGACGCTGCACCGTATTGACGACTCCATGGCCGATTTGCTGGATGTGTTCGGACCGAATCGCAGAATGGCGTTGTGCCGTGAGCTCACCAAGGACTACGAGCAGATCCGTCGTGGAACCATCGTCGAAATCCGTCAAAGCGTGATCGACGAGCCTCCGCGAGGTGAAATGGTGCTGGTCATCGCCGGCGCATCCGAGGAAGAGGCCGACGCCGCCGCTCCGACGACCTTATCGATCGAGGACCTTGCGGTGCTGTCCATCGATCGCGCGCAGGAAGACAATCTGCGTATCAAGGACGCGATCGCGCAGGTGATCGCCGAGCATCCGCTCGCCGACGGTTCGCTCGCGAATCGCAAGCAGGTGTACAACGCGGTGCTGAAGCTCAGAGGCTGATATTCCGCGCGGGCTTGTGGCATGGTTCGCGCTGGCACGGCTCTTGAAACAGTCGTCAGAGGTTGGATATTTCGTGCGAGGCTTGTGGCGGCTCGTTTACATCGGCTTGTGCCGGTTCGCGTCGGTATGGGCGGTCGCGTGCCGGCTTATGCCGGTTTGTGCGAATTTGTGTCGACATGGGCGGCTGCATGCCGGTTCTGCAGGTTCGTGCGGTTGCGTGTTGGGCTGTGCGTTTGCATGTTGGTTCGCGTCGGTTGGTGCCGATCTGTGCGGTTGCGCTTCGACACACAACATGTCGGTCATGCGGAGTGCGCCGGGTTATGCGCTGTCGTGCGCTTCCAAGGATTCCAGAAGAATATTGAGCGCCTCGCCCACGTCCTTTCCGCCGACTTGTGCCAGATATTCCAGCATCGCGGGCGTGGCGGCGGGATTGGCCACCAGCCAGCGTCGCAGATGTGGCGCGTATTCGGCGATATGCCACAGCACGTCCTGCGGCGTATCGGGACTGCACGCCATCAGCGGCGTCAACGCGATAGGTGGTGTCGGCGGTTCCACCAGCATTTTCGGCCGCGGCTGCGGCTGGTAATCCGGCAGTCGATGGCGTCCGCGTCGGAGTCCGTGCCGGCGGCCGCTCGCCGCATGACGCGACATGCGTTTATGGGCTTTGCGCGAATGCCGCGCGCAGGATGCTCTCATCCGGCCCTCCCCTCAAGCGTGAGAAAGAATTTGCGTGCCCAGCACGCATTGCGCGTATGCTTGCTTTCCTCCATGATGCGCAGGCATTCATCGGGGCGGAAACGGAACTCCTGCATCAGCATGCAGACGATTTCGCCGACCAAAGGCTCCTTGACGGCGGTGCAATTCAATGCCAGATCGCATGCCGTGCGCGCAGGCGTGGTGATATTGACCAAGCCGATTTGCGTGACGTGCTTGCTCAAGGTTCTGCGATTGAACACGTTGATTTTGAGACCATACCGCGCCGCGCGATAATGCGATCGCGCGATGATATCGATGGCCTCCGGGAAAATCCCTCCCAGCCATACCCATGCGGCGGTGCCCGCGCATGCCACCGATCTGCCGGGCAGCATCGGCGCGATGATGCTGGCGCGGCCGAAAAGCGTGCTCGCGTCCTGGAGCGAATAGGCGTTGTCGTCATTGAGTTTGCACAATGTGCTCGAATCCGACAGCAGATTCAAACACATCGGTCCGGGCAGGTCGTTGCCCTCGAAAAGCGGTGCGTCCATAGCCACACCGTATCGGATGCGTGACGATGCGCGCCACCCGGTCCGGGAAAAATGTGAATAAGTGGATAACCGCCGACGCACTTCATCGCAATGTGAATAATCATGTGGACAACCATGTGCCGCCGATGCGGCGCGTACCGGCCGCGCTCCCGGCTCCGGCATGGCTGGTTCCGCGGGATATGGCGCTTTGTATAATCAAGCACCATGAGTCATATTTTGGTGAATGTTGCTTGGCCGTACGCTAACGGCCCTCGTCATATCGGCCACGTCGCCGGTTTCGGCGTGCCCTCCGACGTGTATGCGCGCTATGAGCGCATGAAGGGCAATGACGTGCTGATGGTGTCCGGCACCGACGAGCACGGCACCCCTATTCTGGTGGAGGCCGACAAGGAAGGCGTGAGCGCCCAGGAGCTTGCGAACCGCTACAACCGCGTGATCGCCAAGGATCTGTGCGATCTCGGCCTGAGCTACGACCTGTTCACCCGCACCACCACCGGCAACCACGAGAAGGTCGTGCAGGAACTGTTCAAGCAGTGCCTGGAGAACGGCTACATCTACAAGGGCACCCAGAAGGTCGCCATCTCACCGTCCACCGGCCGCACCCTGCCGGACCGTTACATCGAAGGCACCTGCCCGATCTGCGGTGCCGACGGCGCCCGCGGCGACCAGTGCGACGCCTGCGGCAACGAGCTCGACCCGGACGAGCTGCTCAACCCGGTGTCCAAGATCAACGGCGAGACCCCGCGCTTCGAGGAGACCGAGCATTTCTTCCTCGACCTTCCGGCGCTCGCCGAAGCCAACCTCGCATGGCTGAAGACCCGTGAGGGCTGGCGCACCAACGTCATCAACTTCTCCATCGGCCTGTTCAAGGAAGTCAAGCCGCGCGCCATCACGCGCGACATCGACTGGGGCATTCCGGTGCCGGTCAAGGGTTGGATCGACAACCCGAACAAGAAGCTGTACGTGTGGTTCGACGCCGTGATCGGATATCTGTCCGCATCCATCGAATGGGCCCGCCGCAAGGGCGACCCGGAGGCGTGGCGCGCCTGGTGGAACGATCCGACCACCCCGGGCTACTACTTCATGGGCAAGGACAACATCACGTTCCACTCCCAGATTTGGCCTTCCGAGATGCTGGCCTACAACGGTCAGGGTTCCAAGGGCGGCGAGACCGGCAAGCTCGGCCCGCTGAACATGCCGGAGCAGGTCGTGGCTTCCGAGTTCATGACCATGGAGGGCAAGAAGTTCTCGTCCTCCCGCGGCATCGTCATCTACGTGAAGGACATCCTCGCCCGCTACCCCGTGGACGCCGTGCGCTACTACATCTCCGTCGCGGGGCCGGAGAACTCCGACTCCGACTTCACTTGGGCCGAGTTCGTGCGCCACAACAACGAGGAGCTCGCCGCTTCCTGGGGCAACCTGGTGAACCGTGTGGCCAACCTCATCAACAAGAACTTTGGCGAGATTCCGGCGTTCGACGAAGCCTCCGCCACCGATGAGGACCGTGCGCTGCTGGCTGAGACCAAGGCCGCGTTCGAAACCGTCGGCGGACTCATTGAGAACCACCGTCAGAAGAACGCGCTGTCCGAGGCGATGCGCGTGGTCGGCGATATCAACAAGTACATCTCCGCCACCGAACCGTGGAAGATCAAGGGCAACCCGGTTCGTCTCGGCACCGTTCTGCATGTCGCCGCGCAGGCCGTGTCCGACGCCAACCACCTGCTGGCGCCGTTCCTGCCACACTCCGCACAGAAGGTGTGGGAGGCACTCGGCGGTACCGGCACCTTCTCGCCGCTGCCGCATATCGAAGAGGTCGAGGATCTCGACAAGCCGGGCTTCAAGTACCCGATCATCACGGGCGACTACAAGCTGGGCGTGAACGTGCATTCGTGGGCTTCCGAGCCGATTGTCGCCGGCACTCCGGTGCCGAAGCCGCACCCGATCTTCGCGAAGATCCCGCCGGAAGCCGTCGAGGAGGAGCTTGCCCGCTTCGATGCCGAGCTGAAGGCTCGTCGCGAGGCCGAAGCCGCTCGTCTTGCCGCGGAAAAGGCCAAGCTCGAGAACTGATTTCGGCATAAACGGTTTCATACGTTTCGCACGATTCCGATTTTCCTATCGAAATCGGAATCGTGCGGCAACGGAGATGCAAAAATACCCCCTAACCTTTCACCTGCGACCGGATTTAGCCCGCAGGAGCGGTTAGGGGGTATTTGTTTTTCTGGTGCTTTCGCACGATTGCGAAAAAGTTCCTAAAAATAAAATCGTGCGATATCGGGGGTGCTTTATTCATCACCGTGGGACACGGTCTTCCAGCCGGTTCCATCCGTCGAAGCTGATGGGTCGTACATCAAACGCCATACGATGGAACCGGCTGGAGACATCGATGCAGTACGGGAATTAAGGCCATTACAGGAATACGTCATTACGAAACTTGTCTGGGTTCCGGGAACGTTCTTTTTGTCGGATTCCGCGGAGTCATGGGAATAGTGATATTCGGTATGGGGCATCTTTTTGATTTCGCATCCTTTCATGAAGGATGAATCATTGATGATATGCTGAGTGCCATCCCGCAGCGTCTTATCGCTGAACAGACTTGATTCCGATGTCACTACCCGAATTCTCGATGTGTTGAGGGGTGGTTGAACTAGCTCGGGCACCTGATTGGCC
>DKCF01000049.1:0-5327 GCA_002451435.1 Bifidobacterium sp. UBA6881
TCCAGCACGTCGGAACGGTTGGATTCGTCGGCGGCCACCTTGATGAGCACCAGTTCGCGCTCCACGGTGGTTTCCGGATCGAGGTCCACGATCTTCAGCACGTGCAGCAGCTTGTTGAGCTGCTTGATGATCTGCTCAAGCGGCACCTCCTCCACTTCCGCGGTGACGGTGACGCGGGAGATGTCCGGACGCTCGGTGGGGGAGACGGACAGCGAGTTGATGTTGAACGCGCGACGGGCGAACAAGCCGGCGATGCGCGCCAGCACGCCCGGACGGTTCTCGACGAGCACGGACAGCGTATGACGCTTGGAACCCGGCTGGGATGCAGGATAATTTGCCATGATCAGATCTTCCTATCCTTACTCGTTCACTCGTTCTCGTTGGCCTTGGCGCGCTGCAGCGGCTTCACGCCCGGCTTGTAGGTGACGTTGTCGTTGGAATCGCCGGCTGCGACCATCGGCCACACCATGGCGTCCTTCCACACGCGGAAGTCGATGAGCACCGGACGGTCGTTGATTTCGTTGGCCTTCTTGATGCATGCGATGGCCTCGTCCTCGGTGAATGCGCGCATGCCCACGCAGCCGTAGGCCTCGGCGAGCTTCACGAAGTCCGGAACATCCACGATGTCGGGCGTGTTCTCGCCGTCCAGCAGGTTCGTCGCGGAGTAGTGGTGCTCGTAGAACAGGGTCTGCCACTGGCGCACCATGCCGTACACGGAGTTGTTGAGCAGCGCGATCTTCACCGGCGTGTGGTCGAGGAACGCGGCCGCCAGCTCTTCGGAAGTCATCTGGAAGGAGCCGTCGCCGTCGATAAGCCACACCGGCTTCTTGTCGTCGAACTTGCGCGCGGAGCCGACGCGCGCGCCGATGGCGGCCGGCAGGCCGAAGCCCATCGTGCCCAGGCCGCCGGAGGACAGCCAGGAATGGGGCTTGTTGAATTCGATGATCTGCGTCGCCCACATCTGGTGCTGGCCCACGCCGGAAACCCAGATGGTGTCGGGGTCGGCCAGATCGGACAGCTGCTTGACGACCCACTGCGGGGCGAGCGTGCCATCGGTCGGCTCGTCCCAGGTGATCGGGTATTCCTCGACCCACTTGTTGATGACGTCCCACCAGTGGCTGGTGTCGGGCTTGCCGTGCACGGCCTGCTCGCGCTTGATCTCCGGAATGAGGTCCTTGAGCACGGTGGCCACGTCTCCGACGATCGGCACGTCCGGCTGGCGGTTCTTGCCGATCTCCGCCGGATCGATGTCGATGTGGATCACGCGCGCGCCCGGCGCGAACGCGTCGAGCTTGCCGGTGACGCGGTCATCGAAGCGGGCGCCGATGGCGACGAGCAGATCGCAGCGCTGCACGGCGCCGGTCGCCGCGATGGTGCCGTGCATGCCGAGCATGCCGAGCACCTTCGGATCGGAATCCGGCACGATGCCGCGCGCCGGCAGGGTGGTGACGATCGGAGCGTCGGTCACGTCGGACAGCTCCTTGACGAGGTCGCCCGCATCGGAACGCACCGCGCCGCCGCCGACGTACAGCACCGGACGGTACGACTGCTCGAACAGCTTCGCCGCGTCGGACAGCACACGGCCGTGCGCCTTGGTGGTCGGATTGTAGCCGGGCAGAATCATGCGCTGCGGCCAGGAGTAGTACATCGTGCCGGTCTGCGCGGTCTTGGTGACGTCCACCACCACCGGTCCCGGACGGCCGGAACGCGCGATGTAGTGCGCCTCGGACAGCACGCGCGGAATGTCCTGCGCGCGGGTGACCAGATACGAGTGCTTCACCACCGGGTAGGTGGCGCCCACGATGTCGGCCTCCTGGAACGCGTCGGTGCCGATGGCGTTCACGCCCACCTGGCCGGTGATGACGACCATCGGAATGGAATCCATGTTCGCGTCGGCGATCGGGGTGATCATGTTCGTGGCGCCCGGTCCGGAGGTCACGATGCACACGCCGACCTCGCCGGTGGCCAGCGCGTAGCCTTCGGCCGCATGGCCGGCGGCCTGCTCGTGGCGCATCAACATGAAGCGGAACTTCGTATCGTCCTTGATGGAATCGTAGACGGGCAGAATCGCGCCGCCGGGAACGCCGAAGACGTCCTTGACCCCCAGATCCTCCAGCGAACGGACCAGCGCTTCGGCGCCGGTCATTTTTTCGCCGTCGACAATGGTCTGCTTTTCAGTGGTTGCGGATGCCTTCGGCATGCCGCTGAATGCCTGCAGAGGCGTAGGTAACACCATGTTCCCTCTCATGCTCGTTCGTAGAAAATTTCCCTCGGAAGACTCCGATGGGCGTGCGGCGTTATGCGCCCCCGTCGGAGTCGACAAGCGGAATGCCGCGCAACCGCTTGTGGCGATGTGCGAATCGCAATTCCTTCCTAATAAGAAGTCTATGCTAATGGCTGACAGAATGATTTTCCGAGCGCATGCCATATGCTGGCATGGCGTCGTCAGTCCTGCTTGGCTCCGGTTTTGGCTCCGGTTTTGGTTTCGGTTTCCGCGTTGGCCTTGGTCTCGACGTTGCCGGCTTTGTTGCGCTTGCCGTGGTGCTTGCCGTGATGGTTCTTGCGGTGCGGACGCTGCACGGGCTCGCGCTGGTCGAGCGCATGCCACCCTTCCTCGGCGGCGATGAGCTGCGCCTTGCGCTTGCTGGAACCGGTGCCGGTGCCGATCGCGTCCTCCTCGTCGCCGAGCATGACGCGCGCGGTGAACACCTGCGCGTATTCCGGTCCGGAGACCGACATCTGGTAGCGGGGCTCGCCGAATCCCATGTCGTGCGCCTTGACCGTCAGCGAGGTCTTCCAATCGAGCGCCGGCCCTTCCGTGGCGACCTCGGCCAATGTGTCGTCCACCAGATGATGCACGACCTTGCGGGCCTCCTCGATGCCGTTCTGGATGAACGTCGCGCCGATCAGCGATTCGACGATGTCGCACAGGATCGAGCTTTTGTCGGCTCCACCCTGTTCGGCCTCGCCGTGGCCAAGCAGGATGTACGGTCCGACGTGCAGCTTCTCGCGGGCGATCTTGCTCAGCGCCTCCTCGGAGACGGCCTTGGCGCGCATCTTGGCGAGCTGGCCTTCGCTCATATCCGGATGGATGCGGTACAGCGTTTCCGTGGAGACGAGTTCCAGCACCGCGTCCCCGAGGAACTCGAGGCGTTCGTAGTTCTTCGCGCCCGGGTGCTCGTGGGAGAAGGAACGGTGGGTGAGCGCCTCGACCAGCAGTTCGGGCGCGAGCGTGGTGCCGAGCGCCTCCAGCAGCACGTTGGCGGTCATTTCGCCCTGTTCGGTGATGGATGTGCCGATCCGCCCCTTGTTGGCGTCGCCGCCCGTGACGGTTGCGGTTTCGTTGCCGGCAATCGCGCCGCCGGTGGTCGCGGAATTGTTCTGATTGGTGTTCTTGCCCATATGGTCCTCGCTTGTGCGGCGTTCGCCGCGAATGTGATTATCGGCTGTTGCGCACGTGGCAAGACGCCAGCGTATCCGGCTGCATTGCTACGCGAACAACGTATGCGGCCGATTCTCGGAACCGGCCATCTGCGATTATAAAACGGCGGCGTATAAAACGGTGGGTGAAAGCGGGCGAACGCGTGTGAGATACAAGAAGACCCCGCCACCCGTCGATGGCAGGGTCTTGATGTTTGCTATACCGTTATCCGGCATTCACTCACTTGGAGTGGATGGAGCGGACAGCCTCGCGGTACACGCGGCCGCGGAAGGAGCCGCAGCTCGGGCATGCCATGTGCGGCAGCGTCGGAGCGCCGCAGTTCGGGCAGGTAACGGTCTGGGCGGCCTTGGCCTTCCAGTTTGCGCGGCGAGAATGAGTATTCGCGCGCGAGGTCTTGTACTTAGGCAGTGCCATTGTGTTTCCTCTATTTCGTTCGAACGATTGAGCTTAAGCGTTCAGTATCTTAACGTGAGCTCCGTACAAATGCCAAATGCGGCCGTGGCCGGGCCTTGTCGGGCCGACGGGCCCCGTCACTCCTTGCCTTCGAGCTTGGCCTTCAGGCCTTCCAACGCGGCGAAACGAATGTCGGTCACATCGTGGTGGTGGTCGGGATGCTCGTTGAGGTCGACGCCGCACTGGGAGCACAGCCCCTTGCAATCCGGCTTGCACAGCGGCTGCAGGGGAAGTTCCTCCACCAGCGTGTCGCGGAGCAGGGCCTCGAGATCGGCCCAGGCTCCGCCGCCGAGCAGCGGGTAGGTGTCTTCGGATTCGTCCTCGCCGGCGATGATGTCGACCTCGTCGTCCTTGGACTTGCCGTTGCTGTTGGTGGACGCGTCCTCATAAGGGAAGAAGGACGTGACGTTCACGGTCCAGTCGCGCTTGATCGGCTTCAGGCAGCGGGTGCATTCCGCATGCACGGGGGCGTTGATGCGCGCGGTGAGCACCAGTCCGTCGACGATGGAATCGAACGAGCCGGTCACGGAGACGTCCGCGCCCTCGTCCACGCCGACGATCTCGTCGCCGATGCCGCTCGGCGCGGGGAACGTCTCGTCGATCTCCTTGCTCTGCCCCGGTCGGGAGGCGACCTGCGCCACGGAAACGGCCCATGGGGAATCTTCAATACGTGCCATATTCAGTCTTCCAATCAATTGGTCGAAGGAGCCGTCCGGCGCCTTCGGATGTCGGTCTCAAATGTCGGCGGCGTCAGTTCTTCGGATAATCGTCCGCGTCGATATGCTGCAGATGCGCGCCGGCCTCGTTCTGACGGTCGTACAGCACCTTGAGGCCCGCCTGCACGCCGTTGTCGAACTTGTCGAGCTGTTGCTGCAGCGTCTCCATGATGGTGATGCAGTACTTGTCGGCGTTCCGCGTGAGGGAGTCGGCCTTCGTCTGCGCCTGGTCGAGGATAGCACGCGCCTTCTGCCGCGCGATTTCGGTGACGTTCTCCTGGCCGGCGAGGAACTGCGCCTGCTCGTTGGCCTCGCGTACCATATTCGCCGCGCGCGACTGCGCGGAGGCGACGATGGCGTTGGCCTGCGTCTGCGCGCTTTCCAAACGGCGTTCGGATTCGCGCATCAGCGCGGACGCGCGCTCCAGCTGCACTGGCAGCATCTTCTTGAGCTGTTCGAGCTGCTCGGCGAGCGCGTCGCGGTCGATGCGCACCGAACCCGGGGAGAACAGCACCGGTTTCGCGTCGGCCAACGCCGTCTCCATGCCGTCGATGATGTCGTAGACGGTGGTGAATTCGTCGCGGCTGCGGTCGGACGAGTCGATGAGCGGCGCGTCCGGGTCGAACGTGTCGCGCAGTTCGGGCAGTTCGGGCAAATCCGGTTTTGCCATCGAGGGACGTGGGGAATCGACGGCGTCCGCGTTTCGGGCCTTGGCC
>DKCF01000049.1:5403-10008 GCA_002451435.1 Bifidobacterium sp. UBA6881
CGCGGAACCGCCGGACGCGTTCGTCGCGGCGATCGGCTGCGGTGGCGTGTCGTCGTCGGCGTACTCGCCGTTCGTGGCGAGCGGATCGTAATCGGTTGTTTCCTCACCCATCATGCCCTCTTTTCGTTGTTCAGCGCCTCGTCAAGCAGGGGAACCACGCCGTCGGGCACCATGCCCGTGACGTCGCCGCCGTGCCGTGCCACGTCCTTGACGATGGAGCTGGAGATGTGCTCCAGATTCGGCGCGGCCGGAAGGAACAGGGTCTCCACGCCGGCGAGCTTGCGGTTGACGAGCGCCATGCCCAGTTCGGCCTCGTAGTCGCCGTTCTGCCGCAGTCCCTTGACGATGACCGTCGCGCCGACCTTCCTGCAATAATCGGTGATGAGCCCGTCGGTCGAGTCGACGACGATGTTGCGGCAACCGTGTTCCCGAAGCGCCTTGCGGATGATCTCGACGCGGGTCTTTTCGGAAAACATCGGTGTTTTCGCCGCGTTCACCGCCACGACCACATGCACTTCGTCGAAAAAGCGCGCGCAACGTTCGATGACGTCGAGGTGGCCGGCGGTCACAGGGTCGAATGACCCGGGGCAAACTGCAATTGTCATAATTCCAAGCGTACCGCGCTTGCGCGAAGTATCCGCGCATATTCGGCCCCGGCCGGGTCCGCGGCTATGATGGAGGGCAGTTGGGCGCCGCCCATGGCTGGCGTGCGCCGATATCGGGCTCGGCATGAGGAGTGATCATGGCTTTTGCGATTGTTGATGGGATGGGCGGATTCTCCGGTGGCTTCGTGGACGATGCCGATCCGGTGTCGCCGCTTTCCAACCCGGATTCCGAGACGGGCACCGCCGTTCTGGAGCGTCCGGAGGAGGAGACGAAGCTGGATGACGGCGGCAACGGGGATGCCGACCGTTTCGCGCATTACGTGTCCCGCGACCGTATCGCGGAATCCCGTCTCACCGGGCGTCCGGTGGTGGCGTTGTGCGGCAAGGTGTGGGTGCCGAAGCGCGACCCCTCCCAGTATCCGGTCTGCCCGGATTGCAAACGCATCTACGACGAGATGATGAACTCGTCGTTCTGAGCGCCACGCGTTGTACGGATTCGGCCCGCATGCCCGGGTTCCGTTCCCGTCGATCGGGAACGGAACAGCCGGCATGCGGGCCGAATGGTTTTGACGCGGCGGATCGCGATGTCGGGAGCGTCGCAATGCCATGAGGACCGCGCCGAATGAGCGCCATGGCGCATGGCAGGCTCAGCGCAGGGAGATCTCGTCGATGCGCCGAAGCTCCTCGTCGCTGAACGTCGTGTCGCGCAATGCGCCGATGTCGTCGAGCAGCTGCTGCGGACGGGAGGCTCCGACCAGCACCGACGTGACCTTGCCGTCATGCAGCAGCCAGGCGAGCGCCATTTCCGCAAGCGTCTGGCCGCGCCGCCTGGCGATGTCGTTCAGGTCGCGGATCTGCTGCAGGCGCGCGTCCGTCAAAACGTCCGCGTGCAGGAACCTGCCATCGTGCGCGATCCTGCTGTCGGCGGGAATGCCGTCGAGATACCGGTTCGTCAGCAGTCCCTGCGCGAGCGGCGAGAAGGTGATCAGCCCTTTGCCGAGGCGGTTGGCCGTCTCCTTCAGCCCGTTGCGCTCCACCGTGCGGTCGAAGATGTTGTAGCGGTTCTGGTTGATGACGAACGGCACATGCATCTCGGCGAGGATGGCGCTCGCCTTTTCGAGCGTCGGGCCGTCGTAGTTCGACAGTCCCACGTACAGCGCCTTGCCGCTGTCCACCGCGGTCGCCAGCGCGCCCATGGTCTCCTCCAGCGGCGTGGACGGATCCATGCGGTGGTGGTAGAAGATGTCGACGTAGTCGAGGCCGAGGCGTTCCAGGCTCTGGTCGAGCGAGGCGAGCAGGTATTTGCGGCTGCCGAGGTCGCCGTATGGCCCCTGCCACATCTCGTAGCCGGCTTTGGTGCTGATGACGAGCTCGTCGCGGTGGTGGCGGAAGTATTCGCGCAGCAGACGGCCACAGTTCTTTTCCGCGGATCCCGGTTCCGGCCCGTAGTTGTTGGCGAGGTCGAAATGCGTGATGCCGTTGTCGAACGCGGTGAACACGATACGACGCATGGCGTCGTATGGCGTGGTGTCGCCGAAATTATGCCAGAATCCCAGCGAGATGGCCGGCAGTTGGAGTCCGCTGTCGCCCGCATGGTTGTAGGTCATGGCGTCGTAGCGTTTCGACGACGGCGTGTATACGGTGGTTGGTTCGAGCAAGATTCCTCCTTGAGCTGTTCGCCGGACGGGGTCACAGCACGGTGATTTCGGTCGGGATGACCGGGTCGCCCTTCATCAGGCTCTGAGCGCCGATCGGCAGTTCGGCGAGCGCCTGCGCGCGGTAGTCGTGCGCGTTGACGATGGCGTCGTGGCCTTGGTATTCGGCGTGGTTCTCGCCATTGGTGACGTAGTCGACCAGCAGGTTCTTCCACCCTTCCTCGGGACGGTACGCGGCGAGTTTCTCCTCCGAGCCGGACACGATGTGCTCGCAGTCGGCCAGCGAGTATTCGTAGGAGCGGAACGCGAGCTTGCGTCCCGGAACGGTGGCCTTGTTCTTCGACTTCTTGGCGACCGGCTCCATCTCGCCCGCGGCGTTCTCGCGTTCGGTGAGCTTGTACACCATCGCGCAGGTCGGCGCGCCGGAGCCGGTGACCAGCATGGTGCCCACGCCGTATGAGTCGACGGGCGCGGTCTGCAGCGAGGCCAGCGCGTATTCGTCGAGGTCGTTGGTGACGGTGATCTTCGTGTTGGTGGCGCCGAGCGCGTCGAGCTGGTTGCGCACGCGCTGGGCCAGCGAGGCGAGGTCGCCCGAATCGATGCGCACGCCGCCCAATTCCGGTCCGGCCACCTCGACCGCGGTTTTCACGGCCTCTTCGATGTTGTAGGTGTCGACCAGCAGCGTGGTGTTCTTGCCGAGCGCGGCGATCTGGGATTCGAAGGCGCTCTTCTCGTCGTCGTGCACCAGCGTGAAGCAGTGCGCCGCGGTGCCGATGGCCTTCAGACCGTACATCTGTGCGGCGAGCAGGTTGGCGGTGCCTTGGAAACCGCCCACCACCGCGGCGCGCGCGGCCGCGACGGCGGCCCATTCGTTCGTGCGGCGTCCGCCCATGTCCATGCACGGACGGTCCTTCGCGGCGCTGACCATGCGCGACGCGGCGGAGGCGACGGCGGAATCGTAGTTGAGGATGCTCAGCAGCAGCGTTTCCAGCAGCGTGCATTCGCCGAATGTGCCCTCGACCTGCAGGATCGGCGAATTCGGGAAGAACATCTCGCCTTCGCGGTACCCCTTGATGGAACCGGAGAAGTGGAAGTTCTCCAGCCACTTGATGGTTTCCGGGCTGACCACCTTGCGGTCGGCGAGGAACTTCAGATCGTTGTCGTCGAGATGAAAACGCTCCAAAGCGTCAAGGATGCGCCCTTGACCGGCGGCCACGCCGTAGTGGCGGCCCAGGGGCAGATGGCGGGTGAACACCTCGAACACGCATTTGCGGTCGGCGGTGCCGTCCTTCAGGCATGCGTCAAGCATGGTGTATTCATACATGTCCGTCATAAGAGCGGGGGAGTAGTCCAACATTTGCGAAGCCTTTCCTGACCTTTGGCGACAACGGGCGCGGTGCTGGCCGCGGCGCCGAACCGCCGATTTCGTTCCATCATACGTTCCGTCGTGCATGTGCGGCGTGCGCGACCGGGGAGCGGCCGTGACGCCGGCGATCGCGAGGATTGCGCGTTGCCGTATGGTGATAGTGTCGGTTACTGGAAAATCGTGGATTTCAATGGAAAGCAGAGTGAGCAAGCGATGGTAGCGATCAAAGACATGCTGGGCGATCAGACCGTGATTCGTGCGGACGGACGAAAGGTGGACGAGCTTCGCCCCGTGCGCATCACCCGCCATTTCACGGACGTGCCTGAAGGCTCCGTGCTCATCGAATGCGGCAACACCCGCGTGATGTGCACCGCCACCTTCACCGCCGGCGTGCCGCGCTGGCGCAAGGACTCCGGCCTGGGCTGGGTCACCGCTGAGTATTCGATGCTGCCGCGCGCCACCGCGGAACGCACCGACCGTGAATCCGTGCGCGGCAAGATCGGCGGCCGCACGCATGAGATCAGCCGTCTGATCGGACGCTGCCTGCGCGGCGTCGTCGACATGAAGGCGCTCGGGGAGAACCAGGTGCAGATCGACTGCGACGTGCTGCAGGCCGACGGCGGCACCCGCACCGCTTCGATCACCGGGGCCTACGTGGCACTGGTGGACGCGATGCACTGGGCCGAGAAGAACAAGCACATCAAGTCCGCCGACCGCGTGCTCAAGGATTGGGTCTCCGCCGTCTCCGTCGGCGTGATCAACGGCAAGCCCATGCTCGACCTGCCGTACATCGAAGACAGCCACGCCATGACCGACATGAACGTCGCCATGACCGGCTCCGGCGATTTCATCGAAATCCAGGGAACCGCCGAACACCGTCCGTTCAACCGCGCCGAGCTCAACACGCTGCTCGACCTCGCGGAAAAGGGCAACAAGGAGCTGCAGGCCGCGCAGCGCGCCGCGCTCGCGCTCGACTGAG
>DKCF01000049.1:10032-14815 GCA_002451435.1 Bifidobacterium sp. UBA6881
GTGAGACTGAGCGTGAGTCCTGCGCGATCCGCAACGACCGCATCAACCACGTACGACCAAGGAGCATCATGAAAATCATCGTCGCCACCCATAACGAAGGCAAACTGGTGGAGATCCGCCGCATTCTCGAGGAGCGTCTGGGTGAGGACGCGGCCGACGTGGAGCTCGTCTCCGCGGGGTCGCTGGGTCTGCCCGACCCGGTCGAGGATGGCGTGACCTTCCAGGAGAACGCGCTGATCAAGGCCCGCGACGTGGCCGAACGCACCGGCTGCCCGGCGGTCGCGGACGATTCCGGACTGATCGTCGACGTGATGGGCAACGCTCCCGGCATCCTCTCGGCGCGCTGGGCTGGACACCACGGCGATGACGCGGCGAACAACGCGTTGCTGCTCGCACAGCTTTCCGACATTCCGGACGCCAAGCGCACCGCCCGCTTCCGTTGCGCCGCCGCCTTGGTGGTGCCGGGGAAGCGCAAGCCTGCGGCCGACGCCGATGAGGAAAGACCGTACGCGATCGCCAAGGAGACCGTGGAGCTCGGCGAGATGCCTGGCACGCTGCTTCGCGCGCCGCGTGGAGCCAACGGTTTCGGCTACGATCCGCTGTTCGTGCCGGACGACCAGCCGGAGCGTGCGAAGCGTGCCGGTGCGCGGCTCACCTCCGCCGAAATGGAACCGGACGAGAAGAACGCGATCTCCCATCGCGGCAAGGCGTTGCGCGCGCTGGTCGACGCGATCGAGGTGCTTGTCCGATAGTCCGGCTGGTCGTCCGGGGATTCGCGGCGCGACGCGGTGACGGGCCGATTTGTGTTCGTCGCGATTGTCCGCTATGATTCTTGTTTTGTGCGCGGCTAGCGTATGCTTACCGGGCATGACGCCACTTTAGCTCAGTCGGTAGAGCGGCTCACTCGTAATGAGCAGGTCGACAGTTCGATTCTGTCAAGTGGCTCCATCGCCCTGGATGCGGTTGCATTCGGGGCTTTGTTTTTGCCTGTGTTCGCGCGAGTGGCGGAATTGGTAGACGCGCAGGATTTAGGTTCCTGTGTCTTTGACGTGTGGGTTCAAGTCCCATCTCGCGCACTTTCCTCGGTTGGGCTTTGTGTCTTTTTGCCTTGTGCCTTTTGTTTTGCCCGTGGTTCTTGTTCTTTCCTCGTCCGCTGGTTCTTGTTTTCCTTTGACCGCGCGCTCTTCCTCTTCCCGCCATGACTCTTAGGGGGCTTTCCGGCAGGGGCACGGCATGGTCGATGCCGATTTCCGATAGGGTGTTGGAAAAGTTGGCAACAATATGAAACATCGGTTCCGGGCGCGGCCGATTCTTCTAAGATGGTTCATCGAGAGCGAATCATCCAAAACGATGAATGAGGGGCCGATATGTCCGCATTGATTCAACCGGTTGCGTTGCTGTTGATAATTCTGACGGGCTATCTGTTCAAAAGGGTTGGAAAATTCAAGAACCGCGACTATCGCGTGGTGCAGGTCGCGCTGTTCGATCTGGCGCTTCCCTGCGCCATCATCTATTCGTTCGCCACGAATCCGCATGATGTCAGCATGTTGTGGATCTCCGTGTTCGGCTTCGTGGTCTCGTTCGTTCCTCTGGTGCTCATCTTTCTGGCGACGCGGCACAAATCCGTGCAGGACAGGGCGTTCGTCATGCTCAACGGCGCCGGCTTCAACATCGGCTGTTTCTGCTATCCGGTGGTGCAGGCGTTTCTGGGCACCGCGGCGATCGTGCCCGCGGCCATGTTCGACATCGGCAATTGCGCGATGGTGGCGGCCGGCACGAATGTGATGACGCAGCAGTTGCTGCACATCCAGCCGGGAAAGACGCTTGACGAGCAGTACAGCGGCCATGCGCCGACGCTGCCGTACGTGAAGCCGAAGGACCGGGACGCCAAACGCCTCGCCCGCAGGGTGCTGCTGCGGAACGTTGCGAAGGGATTCTTCGGCTCGGCGGCGTTCGACACCTATATGCTGATGGTCGTGCTGACGCTCGCCGACGTCAAGATCCCCGATGCCATCTCCACGTTGCTCCAGCCCGTGGCGAACGCGAACTCGTTCTGCTCGATGCTGATGGTGGGCATGCTGATGGATCTGCCGACCGGACGCGAGGATGTGCGGAAACTCGCCGAAGTGGTCGCCTGGCGTCTGCCGTTCGGCATTCTGTTCGCGGTCGCGGCCTGGATGATTCTGCCGTTCGGCGCCTCGATCCGTGAATCCGTGGTGATGGCCTGCCTGGCTCCGATCGCGGTGTTCTCCACGTTGTTCACCGACAAGGTGCTCGGCAATGCGAAACTCGCCGGTTTCTCGCTGTCGGTGTCGGCGATCATCGGCCTGATCACGATGACATGCGCGCATTTCCTCATCGCGGCGATTTCCTGAAGGGGTTTTCTTTTGATGCCTTCCAATGTTGTCCGGCGTCTTCTCTGGCCGCCCTTTCCCGCGGACTTCCGTGACGGTTAGGCCGAAAATCTCCACCTGCGTGCGACAATGGTGCGCGTGAAGGAACGAAAACGCGAACGACGAACGGCGGGATACGCATATCCGCGGCATCGGCGGTACGTCGTGCGCCACGCGGGCCATAATTCGTACGGGATATCTGCCCGTCATGAGCGGCATGCGGTCCGCAGACCGCACGGACGCCGCATATTCGCGGTGGAGATGCTGCGTCTGCTGGCGATCGTCGGCATCGCAGTGTTCCACACTTTCCTGCCCGCGTTCGAAAGCATGCTCGGCTACGGGCCGAATCCGGTCGACACCGCCGTGCCCGTCAGCGCGGTAAGCGGCACGGCGTGGGCCTCATGGACGGTGGGGATGCTCAAATTCGTCGGCGCGTGGGGCAACCACGTGTTCTTCATGATCTCCGGCTTCTTCCTCGTGCCGCGCATGATGCGGGACGTATTGGACGGCGGCGGGCGGCGCGTGCGGTTCCGTTCCGCGGCGCGTCGTGTGCTGCAGGTGTTCGCCACGGTCGTCTTCTACACGGCGATCATGCTCGCCGTGAACCATTTCGTTCCGGTCATTGCTTCCGGTTGGAAGCAATGGTTCCTGCTGGGATTGGAATTCGTCTGGGTGTATGCGCTCGTCATCGTGGCCGCTCCGCTGCTGGCGGAGCCGTTGGCCCATTGCGCGAGGGCGTGCGGGGGAGCGCTCGCGGCGCTCGCCATGCTGGCCGTCGTGCTGATGTACGCGGTGAACGAGCATGTGGCGTTCGCCGCCGTCGGTTCCTTCGGCTTGCTGGATTGGCGCAAATGGCTGGGCGCGCTGAGCTACGGCCTGTCGTTCGTGATTGCCGGACTGATCGGTTACGCGATATGCGGAACATCCGCCGCGCGCGGGGAAGCTTCCAGGCCCGTGGCGAATGGCGCATCGCGGGCGGATGGCTCGCCTGTGGCTGGCAAGATGGTGGAAACCGATAAGGTGGTGGCAGACGAGACTTTCGCGCGTCGTCCGATATGGCTGCGCAGGGGCGTATGGTGCGCGGCGACGTTCGCGGTGTTCGCGGCGTTGGCGTTCGCCGTCGCGTTCGCCGTCTCGCGGGGCGATTACGCGTTGCTGTACAAGTTGTCGTTCAAATCGACGTCCGCGTTCTCCTTCGCCTTGGCGCTGGGCTCTCTGATGATCGCGGTCACGGGGAACCGAGCGGTCGCCGCGGACGATGGCGCATGGTTGCCGCGCGCGGTGCAGGCGTTGGCGTCCGGCATCCTCGGGTTCTATGTGGTGCAGTCTCTCGCCGGCGACATCTGGAAGCCGCTGTGCGAGCGTGCGATGGGCGTGCCCCTCGCGCGTGCGGCCGCCGCGGCGTCGCCGATCGCGCAATATGGATGGCTTGCCGCATGGTTCTCGGTCGGCATCGCGTTCTCCGTGCTGTTCGTACTGGTTGTCTGCGTATGCGATCGTTGCCTCAGACAACCGCTTTTCCGTGCGCTGAAGCTTTCCCGCTGAACGGTGCACACGATTTCATAAATCATTAAAAACGATGATCGCCAAAAATGGATCGTACGAAAATCGCGGCAATATGGCGATTTTCGTGCGCAGTGTTAACACAAGAAATATTTTTTGTGTTTTTCTGTCCTCTTTTGTGAGTATCTTGTGAGATGAAGAGATACGACGCGAATCGTCGGAATCCGGCAGATGGTTCCATGATTCGCCGCCGCTTCATAGTGATGATGAAAGGACCTACCTATGGCCATCAATCCTCCTGTTGACGCCACCAAGACCCCGGAGTGGGCCGCACTGCAGAAGCACTACGACGAGCTGCAGTCCGAAGGCATCAGCCTCAAGCAGTGGTTCGCCGATGACGCCGACCGCGTCGAGAAGCTCAGCTTCGATGCCGGCGACCTGCACTTCGACCTGTCCAAGAACCTGATCAAGCCGGAAACCCTGCAGCTGTTCGCCGACCTCGCCAAGGCCGTCAAGCTCGACGAGCGCACCAAGGCCATGTACTCCGGCGTGCACATCAACAACACCGAAGACCGTGCGGTGCTGCACACCGCGCTGCGTCGTCCGGTCGAGGACGAAGGCAAGTACATCGTCGACGGCCAGGACACCGTCAAGGACGTGCGCGAGACCCTTGACCGCATCTACGCCTTCGCCGACAAGGTCCGTTCCGGCGAATGGACCGGCGTGACCGGCCGCAAGATCGAAACCGTGGTCAACATCGGCATCGGCGGCTCCGACCTGGGTCCCGTCATGGTGTACGAGGCGCTGAAGCCGTACGCGGACGCCGGCATCTCCGCACGCTACATCTCCAACATCGACCCGAACGACCTGGCCGAGAAGACCAAGGG
>DKCF01000049.1:14926-15167 GCA_002451435.1 Bifidobacterium sp. UBA6881
CCTGGCTGCTCGAGCAGCTCGCCGCGTCCGGCGCGATCACCACCGGCGACAAGGCCCAGGAAGCCGAAGCCATCAAGAAGCACTTCGTCGCCGTCTCCACCAACCTGGAGAAGGTCGAGGAGTTCGGCATCGACCCGAACAACGCGTTCGGCTTCTGGAACTGGGTCGGCGGCCGCTACTCCGTCGACTCCGCCGTCGGCACCTCCCTCGCCGTGGTCTTCGGCCCGGCCCGCTTCGAGGA
>DKCF01000049.1:15207-16970 GCA_002451435.1 Bifidobacterium sp. UBA6881
CACGGCTTCCACGAGATCGACGAATACTACGCGAACACCCCGTTCGAGAAGAACGTCGTCGTGCTGCTCGGCATGCTGAACGTGTGGTACCGCAACTTCTTCAAGGCCGCCTCCCACGCCGTGCTGCCGTACGACCAGTACCTGCACCGCTTCCCGGCCTACCTGCAGCAGCTCACCATGGAATCCAACGGCAAGTCCGTGCGTTGGGACGGCACCCCGGTCACCTCCGAGACCGGCGAGATCTTCTGGGGCGAGCCGGGCACCAACGGCCAGCACGCCTTCTACCAGCTGATCCACCAGGGCACCCAGCTCATCCCGGCCGACTTCATCGCGTTCGTGAACACCCCGAACCCGACCAAGGACGGCGACCAGGACGTGCACGAGCTGTTCCTGGGCAACTTCCTGGCGCAGACCAAGGCGCTGGCGTTCGGCAAGACCGCCGACGAAGTGCGTGCGGAAGGCACCCCGGAAGCCATCGTCCCGGCCCGCGTGTTCACCGGCAACCGTCCGACCACCTCCATCTTCGGTGAGTCGCTGACCCCGTTCTCGCTCGGCGAGCTCATCGCCCTGTACGAGCACATCACCTTCACCGAGGGCACGGTCTGGGGCATCGACTCCTTCGACCAGTGGGGCGTCGAGCTCGGCAAGCAGCTTGCCAAGCAGATCACCCCGGCCATCTCCAAGGACGACGAGGCGCTGGCGGCCCAGGACGCCTCCACCCAGTCCCTGATCAAGTTCTACCGCGCGCACCGCGAGTTCTGATTCTCCATCAGAACGCTGTAACGCGTAGCTGATTCATATGCCCCATTCGTGTCTCGCGGATGGGGTATTTTTGAATATTGCTGTGCCGGAAGGCGGGACGCCGCATAATCCCGTTTTCCTTCAGGTCCAGCCGGAACGGCCGCGGGTGATCGTGGTTGGCTTTCATCGCAATATTTCCGGCGGATCGGCAACCCTCGCAGGCAGACCTGCGAGGTGACGAACAGGCCGAGACGGCGATCGCAAGAACGCCGCACGAAGCCCCTTACCTGTGCGCTGATATGCGGCGGCGACTCGAGGAAACACAATGGTTAACGCTATTGAGGCATTTGACGCCAAGCACCTGAAGCCGGCCGAGGAAATCCCGGCTTTCCGTCCTGGCGACACCGTTGAAGTCAACGTGAAGATCAAGGAAGGCAACAACTCCCGTCTGCAGGCTTTCACCGGCGTGGTGATCGCTCGTCAGGGCGGCGGCGTCCGTGAGACCTTCGTTGTTCGCAAGATCAGCTTCGGCACCGGTGTGGAGCGCCGCTTCCCGCTGCACTCCCCGGCCATCGACTCCATCAAGGTCCTGCGCAAGGGCCGCGTGCGTCGCGCCAAGCTGTACTACCTGCGCAACCTGCGCGGCAAGGCCGCTCGCATCGTCGAGCGCCGCGACAACTCCGCCAAGTGAGTTCGATCCGCGAATAATGCGTGGAATCGGCCCCTCAGCCATACGGCTGTCGGGCCGATTTTTGTATTTTCCCTGTTGCTTCCGCCGCATCCATCATCGATGGCGGTGAGGATGGCTAAGATGAAGGGGCTACGCTCTTTGCCCGCGCGAAAAGGAACCGACGAATGAAACATGCCCAGCAAACCTCCGAAAACGAACGCTTCGGCTGGAAGGACACCTTGGTCTGGTGCGGCATTCCGATCATCATCGTGCTGCTGGTCCGTGTTTTCCTCATCGGTTTTTATGTGATTCCCTCCGGTTCCATGATGGACACCATCGAGCCGGGCGACCG
>DKCF01000050.1:0-16719 GCA_002451435.1 Bifidobacterium sp. UBA6881
CGCTCGGACACTTATCCATTCATTGCCTGGAAACAAGCAACTTCGTTATTTTGCCACACTTTCGCGGATTCGCAAAATCGGATGATGATTGGCGAGTGTCATCGGGGTCATCGGCGTGTCTCGGCATCTCCGCCGAGCGGTGGCATGCGGTCGTTCGGACGGCATGCGGCGCGTTATTCGAACAGTGCGCCGTCGAACGTCGGATATCCCCAGGAAAACGCCGTTTCAACGCGGTCTGCGATTGCGCTGGAAAGCGTTTTCAATGATTGCGCGCGGGAATCCTTGGAGGCGGACTCGCCGGAATCCGAAGTGCTGGAGCTTTCGGAGACCGTGGTGATTTCCCCGCGCGCGCAATTGATTTCCACGATGGCGTCGGTCGGCGCGTTCAGGCCGGTGGCGGAATCCGTCATGGTCGACGGATTGGCGAGCAGGTCGGCGATTTCGTAGGCCTTGGCGCGACTGGTGTCGGATCCGGAGAACGATGCGAGACGTTGCGCGGCGGTTTTGTGCCGGTCGCTGATATCGAGCGTGGCATGGCCGATGGAACGTGCGGCGAACACCTCCATGATGAATCCGGCCTGGTCTTCGGCGTCGGCGAGCGAGGTCAGCGATCGCTTGTCGACGGCAAGCGAATCGACGCCATCGAAGCGGGCCAACGCCGGCGTCTCGACGGTTACGCCCATGGCGGAAGCCAAAGCGCGGGCCTCGACGCGGGCGCGGGCCGCGCGCAGGGTGCCGTCGGCGAACCGGGCCGGGCAGTACGCGGCGGTGTCGAGCCACTCCGAAGCCGCATGCGTCGCGGCGATGTACCGCATGATGATATGCCGGGATGGATCGGACGATGTCGCGTCGTCCTCCTTCGCCATGAAATAGGACTGTTCGCAGGGGCTTTGTTGCCGTTCCGCCTCGGCGCGTCCGGCGACGCGGGGTGTTGAGCAGCCGGCTGCGGACAGCAGCATGATGACGGCCGCAAGCGCGGTGCAGATACGTTTCGCCGGTAATGGAACGGTGGTAAAGGGTAAAGAACGTGTCTGCATGAATCATTAGACTAGTATTTGACTGTGACCATTGGGCCAAGCGCTCGGAATAACTTCATATAGGAGGTCTTGGAAGTATGGAACTGGACCTGGCAGGAATGCACCAGCTCGCAGCTGGGCAGGGAATTGACCCCGAGACGCTGGATGCCGCACTCTCGGAAGCTTTGCGACTGGCATATCTGAAAACCCCGCACGCGGCGAAGCACGCCCGCATCGAGCTGGATCCGCGCGCCGGAAGCTTTACCGTTTGGGCTCGGGACGAGGTTCCGGGCGAACCGACTGAGGAGGATCCGCATCCGGCACCGACTCTGGGTGAGGAATACGACGATACCCCGCATGATTTCGGCCGTCTGGCCGCCGCAACCGCGCGTCAGGTGATCAGCCAGCTGTTCCGCAAGGCCGAGGACGACAAGATTTTCGGCGCGTTCTCCGGACAGAAGGGCAAGCTGATCACCGGCATCGTCCAGCAGGACGTCAAGGACACCTCCAACGTGCATGTCGCCGTCGGCGACGTCGAAGCGCTGCTGCCGCGTCGTGAGCAGGTGCCGGGGGAGCGCTACCGCCACGGCGAGCGCATCCGCGTGTACGTGGTGAACGTCGCCCGTGGACTGAAGGGCCCCGAGATCGTCGTGTCCCGTTCCCACCCGGAACTGGTGCGCCGCCTGTTCGAGCGCGAGGTTCCGGAATTGGTGTCCGGCGCCGTGTCGATCATGGCCATCGCGCGTGAGGCCGGCGCCCGCACGAAGATCGCGGTGCGCGCCAACACCGAGGGCGTCAACCCGAAGGGCGCGCTCATCGGTCCCGGCGGCGCTCGCGTGCGTGCGGTGATGGAGAACCTCGGTCCGGAGAAGATCGACATCGTCGACTGGTCCTCCGATCCGGCGAAGTTCGTCGCCGCGGCGCTGTCTCCGGCGGTCGCCACCGGCGTGCAGGTGATCAGCGAGAAGAACCAGACCGCAATCGCCTTCATCCACGATGACCAGCTGTCGCTCGCCATCGGCAAGGAGGGCCAGAACGCACGTCTCGCCGCCAAGCTGACCGGTTGGAAGATCGGCATCGAATCCAGCGAGGCGCATGCCAAGAAGGTGGCCGCAGCCAAGGCGCAGGCCGCTGCGGAATCCGCCGAATAAACAGCACTTCGGCAAACTGCAAGCCCGTGGGTGTACAATCCACGGGCTTGAGTATGCTGGACTCGACAATCCAAAGCGCGGGGGCCATGCCGTCGTGCCCAGGGAAAAGACGAGGTATCACGAACATGGTTGCACGATGAGAAGGAACAAGCTCGCCGTGGATCAGTAGCGGTCGCGCCAGTATGCGCGCGGCCCGGGATAGGAGAAATTGAGTGCCGAAAGCACGCGTATATGAACTTGCCAAGGAACTTGGCGTTGACAGCAAAACCGTTTTGAACAAGCTTGAGTCGATGGGCGAATTCGTGAAGTCCGCATCGTCCACCGTCGAACCCCCGGTTGCCCGTAGATTGAAGAACGCCTTCGCGTCCAAGGGTCAGGGCAACGCATCCGAATCCAAGAAGCCGTCCGCTCCGAAGCCGGCGGCCCCGCGTCCCGCGGCTCCGAAGCCGGGGCACCATTCCGCATCCGGCCGCTCCGAGGCTCCGAAGCCGGGCCAGCGCAACCATTCCGGTGAGTCCCGCCATTCCGGCGAGTCCCGCCGCTCGGGTGAATCCCGCTATTCGGAATCCCGTCATACGAACGATTCACGCTATTCGGGCGAATCCCGTCGACAGCACGGCAACCGTTCCAACGGCAACGCTCCGCGTCCGGGGATGTCGGACCGTCGTTCAGGCGGCAAGGGAGCGCCCATGCCGGGCCCGCGTCCATCGCGCAACAACGGTGCCGCGCACAACAACAACGCTTCCCATAACAACGCCCCGCACAACGCTTCCGGCGCCAAGCCGCATACTCCGGGTCCGCGTCCGGGCAACAATCCGTTCAGCCGCAAGCAGGGCATGCATACCCCGACCCCGAGCGACATCCCGCGTCCGCACCCGATGGCGCGTCCGACCGTCAACAACAACGAGGGTCGCCGTGGCGGACGTCCAGGCGGCAACCGTGGCGGTTTCCGTGGTCGTCCGGGTCAGAACACCGGCGCGAAGCCGGGTCAGTGGGGCCAGCATCGTCCCGGTCAGGGCGGCGGCAGCCGTCCGGCAGGCGGCGGCAGCCGCTTCGGCGGTAACGGCGGCGGCTATCAGGGCGGCGGCAATGGTCCGTCCCGTGGCGGCGGTCGTGGACGCGGCGGCGCGGCGGGCGCGTTCGGACGTCAGGGCGGCAAGTCCTCGAAGGCGCGCAAGAACCGTCTGGCGAAGCGTCATGAATTCCAGGAGATGAAGGCTCCGGTCATCGGCGGCGTGCGCATTCCGACCGGCAACGGACAGACCGTCCGTCTGCGTCAGGGCGCGTCCCTCGCCGATCTGGCCGAGAAGATCAACGTCAACCCGGCCGCGCTGGTCACCGTGCTGTTCCACTTGGGCGAGATGGCCACGGCCACCCAGTCCCTGGACGAGGCCACGTTCCAGATCCTCGGCGAGGAAATCGGCTGGAACATCAAGATCGTGTCCGCCGAGGAGGAAGACAAGGAGCTGCTGCAGCAGTTCGACATCAACCTCGACGAGGAAGAGCTGCAGGAAGACGAAGACCTGAAGCCACGTCCGCCGGTCGTCACCGTCATGGGCCACGTCGATCACGGTAAGACCCGACTGCTCGACACCATCCGCCGCACCAACGTCATCGCACGCGAGGCCGGTGGCATCACCCAGCGCATCGGCGCATACCAGGTGACCGTCGACCTTGAGGGCGAACACCGCAAGATCACGTTCCTCGATACCCCGGGCCACGAAGCCTTCACCGCCATGCGTGCCCGTGGTGCGGAACTCACCGACGTCGCGATCCTCGTGGTCGCGGCCGACGATGGTGTGATGCCGCAGACCGTCGAGGCCATCAACCACGCCCAGGCAGCCCATGTGCCGATCGTGGTCGCCGTGAACAAGATCGATAAGCCGGGCGCCAATCCGGAGAAGGTCCGCGGGCAGCTCACCGAATACGGTCTGGTGCCGGAGGAATACGGCGGCAACACCATGTTCGTCGACATCTCCGCCAAGCAGGGCACGAACGTCGACAAGCTGCTTGAAGCCGTGCTGCTGACCGCCGACGCCGAGCTCGACCTGCGCGCCAACCCGGATATGGACGCCCGTGGCGCCACCGTGGAAGCCCGACTCGACAAGGGCCGTGGCGCCGTGGCGACGGTGCTCGTCCAGCAGGGAACCCTGCACATCGGCGACGCCATCGTGGCGGGTACGTCCTACGGCCGCGTCCGTGCGATGCTCGACGAGAACGGCAACCACATGAAGGAAGCCGGTCCGTCCACTCCGGTCCAGGTGCTTGGTCTGACCTCCGTGCCGACCGCGGGCGACCTCTTCCTCGTGGCCTCCGACGACCGCACCGCACGCCAGATCGCCGAAAAGCGTCAGGCCACCGAACGTGCGGCCCAGCTGGCAAAGCGCCGCAAGGTCGTCTCTCTGGAAAGCCTCAAGGAGCAGTTCGCCAAGTCCGAGGTCGATATGCTCAACATCGTCATCAAGGGCGATTCCTCCGGTTCCGTCGAGGCGCTGGAAGATTCCTTGATGAAGATCGAGGTGTCCGACGAGGTCGGCATCCAGGTGATCCACCGCGGCGTCGGCGCCATCACCCAGAACGATGTCAACCTGGCCACCGTCGACAAGGCGGTCATCATCGGCTTCAACGTGCGTCCGAACCGTCAGGTGGCGGACCTCGCCGAGCGCGAAGGCGTGGAGATCAAGTACTACTCGATCATCTACAAGGCCATCGAAGACATCGAGGCGTCCCTCAAGGGCATGCTCAAGCCGGAATACGAAGAGGTCGTCACCTCCCACTCCGAAATCCGCGAGATCTTCCGTTCCTCCAAGTTCGGCAACATCGCCGGCGTCATGGTGCAGGACGGCGAGGTCAAGCGCGGTACGAAGTGCCGTATTCTGCGCAACGGCGTCGCCACCGTCAACGACCTCGAGATCTCCTCGCTGCGTCGTTTCAAGGACGACGTGCAGTCCGTCAAGGAAGGCTATGAGGCCGGTATCAACCTCGGCACCTTCAACGACATCGAGGTCGGCGATATCATCGAGACCTTCGAGATGCGTCAGATCGAACGCAAGTAGCCGGTATCCGGTTATCGACCGATGAAGATGAGGAACGCCCACAGCCGATGCTCGGTTGCGGGCGTTCCCTAATAAAACAACGAAACCTACCGAAACGTATCGTAAGGGAAAACAATGGCAGGAACCAATCCCCGCGCCGCCCGCATCGCGGCGCTGATCCAGCGCGTGATCGCCTCGTCCATGGAGGCGCAGCTGCATGACAAGCGTCTCATGAACGTGACCATCACCGAGGTGCGCGTCACCAACGACCTGCAGATCGCCAAGGTCTACTGGACCCAGCTCGGGCGCGAGGGCCACGAGCAGGGCGAGCGCCGCCGCGCCCAGCAGGCACTGAACCAGGCGAAGGGCCGTCTGCGCTCCCTGGTGGGCAGCAAGGCCGGTCTGCGCCTGACGCCGCAGCTGGAATTCATCTTCGACGAGGTGCCCGGCGAGGCCCACGAGATCGAAGACATCCTCGCCGTCGCGCGCAAACGCGACGAGGAACTCGCCAAGGCGCGCGAAACCGCCCAGTATGCCGGCGAGGCGGATCCGTACAAGCATCCGGAGGAGAACAAGGACGACGATTTCGACGATGACGACGTCGAGGTCGAAGATTGGGACGATGACGAAGAAGCCTGACATCTCCGGACTGCTGGTCATCGACAAGCCGAAGGGCGTCACCAGCCATGACGTGGTCGCCGCCGTGCGCGGCGCGCTGCACATGAAGCGCGTCGGACATGCCGGCACGCTCGATCCGATGGCCACCGGCGTGCTGGTGGTCGGTTTCGGCAACGCCACACGGCTGTTGAGCTACATCGTCGACCACGATAAGACCTATCGCGCGACGATTCGCCTCGGGCAGCGCACCACCACGGACGACGCCGACGGCGAGCTGCTGCCGTCGGAGACGCTTCCGGACGCCTTCCCGTCACGGCGAACGGTGGAGCAGACGATCGCGCGACGATTCACCGGCCGCATCGAGCAGGTGCCGAACGCGTACTCCGCCATCAAGGTCCATGGCCAGCGCGCCTATGATCTGGCACGTGAGGGCAAGGCCGTCGAACTCAAGGCCAGACCCGTCACCATCGAAGAATTCAGCGTCTCCGAGGTCCGTTACGGGTACGCCTCCGCACGCATCGCGGGCGGAGAACTTGTCGGCTCCGTTTCCGTGAACCCCGACGAAGAATGGACCGTCGACGGTCTGACAGACGGTACGGAAGACCTGCGTCCCGTCATGGAACTCGATGTGACGGTGACCTGTTCCGCGGGCACCTATATCCGCGCGTTGGGCCGCGATTTGGGTGAGGCGCTCGGGCTCGGCGGCCATCTGACCATGCTGCGGCGCGTCCGCGTCGGACGATTCGACGTGAACATGCCGAACGTGATGACCGCCCATACGGAATCGAAAACATTCACCAACCGTGATGGCGTGGAGATGACGCGCAACCGTGCCGTGCTGGATGACGCGGAGCACGCGGCCGACCATGCGCTCGACCTGGTGTCCAGCGCGGCCGCGTCCATGCCCATGCTGCCGGTCGACGCGCAGGAGGCCGTCGATCTGCGCTACGGCCGTAGGATCGCCCACGACATCCACGAGACCACCGCGGCGTACGTGCCCGGCACGAACGATCTGGTGGCCATCATCGAACGCGCGAAACAAGGCGAAGCCAAACCCGTTGCGGTATTCGGCTGAAACGAATCGAACAAGCGGAAGAAGGACATGATGAAGACGATCACGCTCACCCCCGATGCCAATGGCATGGTGGATTGGCCGACATTGAGCAACGACAAGAAATCCGTGGTGACCATCGGCGCGTTCGATGGCATGCACCAAGGGCATCAGGCGGTGATCCGCCGTGTCGTCGAACTCGCCGGCAAGGAACAGTCGTTCTCCGTGGTGGTGCTGTTCGATCCACGTCCCGCATTGGTGCACGGCTATGCGGCCGGCCATGATGGGCAGGAGCCGCCCGCCGGCATGGCCGACACGCAGGCGCTGACCAGTGTGGACGAGCGTCTGCGCGCCATCAGCGCGCTGGACGTCGATTACACGCTTATCGTGCGGTACACGCTTGCGTTCGCGGCGAAGTCGTATCGTTTCTTCCTCGGCCAGATGGTCGGCAAGCTCGGCATGCGCACATTGGTGCTCGGCTCCGACGCGGCCATGGGCGCCAAGCGGGAAGGCGATGTGAGGGCCATCCGGAATCTGGCGCTCGCCACCGGCGTGTTCCAGCTCGACGTGGTGGACGACCTCGGCCCCGGCGAGACCCGCGTGCCCATGAACGCGAAACCGGCCATGCCCACCGAATACGGCGAGCCGAAGGATCCGCTCGAAGGCGCCACCAAGGCCGAGCGCCGCGCCTGGAGCAAGAAGCACCAGGCCAAGGCCGTGCGCGTGTGGAGCTCCACGAACGTGCGCTATCTGCTGGGACAGGGGCGCATCAAGGACGCCGACGCCATCCTCGGCCATGCGCATGCGGTGGAAGGCACCGTGGTGCACGGCGAGGAACGCGGCCGCACCATCGGCTTCCCGACCGCGAACCTCAGTGAAAACGTCCAAGGCTATCTTCCGGTGGACGGCGTGTACGCCGGCTGGATCATCGATTTGGGCGAACGGTCCGTGGATGCCGGGCCTCATGCGGACGGCGTCTCCCGGGAATACGATTCGTCATCCATCGACGCGCGGACCGCGGAACATTCCCCATACCGCTGGCCCGCCGCGATCTCCATCGGCACCAAGCCCACGTTCAACGAGGCCACCGGCCTGCACGAGCGGGTCGTCGAAGCCTACGCGGTCACCGATGACTGGCTCGACCTGTATGGCCATGCCGTGCGGGTGGAATTCGCGGGATTCCTGCGTCCTCAGGTCAAATTCGGTTCGGCCGACGAGCTGGTCGCGGAGTTGAAGCGCAACGTCGAGGAGACGAAGACGCTCACCGCGTGAGCCGAACCATCAACGCAGCAATGCCGCCAGCGCGTCCTGCAACGTGTCCGTCTGCACGACGGCAAGCCCCGGAACGGGAACGTTCCTGCGCAGCGTCGGCACGACGGCGGTGGTGAACCCCAGTCGCGCCGCCTCGCGAAGTCGATATTCCAGACGCGGCACGGGCCGGACCTGCCCCGTCAGGGAGATTTCGCCGATGGCGCATGTCGTGCGCGCGATGGGCTTCGATTTCGCGGCGCTCGCCAGCGCCGCCACAATCGCCAGATCGCAGCCGGGCTCGCGCGCCTGGCCTCCGGCGATCGTGGAGATGTACAGGTCGTTCGACAGCAGATTGATGCCGCCATGTCGGTACAGCACCGCCACCAGCATGGCGATGCGATTCGAATCGACGCCGTTCGCGGCCCGTCGCGGTGTCGGCAGCACGGATTTGGTGACCAACGACTGCACTTCGATGGGGAGGCTGCGATGACCGTCCAGCGTGAACGTCACGCAGGTTCCGTCCACGGGGGTGGCGTTGGCCGCGCCTGTGGAAAGGAACAATCCCGAAGGGTCCGTCACTTCTTCGATGCCTTCGCCGCTCATGTCGAAGCATCCCACCTCATCGGTCGGTCCGAAGCGGTTCTTCACCGCGCGCAGCATGCGCAGCGCGGTTTCGGCGTCGCCTTCGAACTGGCAGACCACATCCACGAGATGCTCCAACGTGCGCGGACCCGCAATGGAACCGTCCTTCGTCACATGGCCGACAAGCAGCACCGGAATATCCAGCGTCTTGGCGGTGTCGATCAGCGCGCTCGCGACCTCACGCACCTGCGTCGAGCCGCCGGAGATGCCATCCACGTCCTGGGAGACGATGGTCTGCGCCGAATCGACGATGGCCAGCGACGGCGTGAACCGTTCGATCAGGCCGAGGGCCGTGGCGAGGTCCGTGGTCGCGGCCAGAAGAAGATTCGGTTCGATGGCGCCGATGCGGGCGGCGCGCATGCGCACCTGCGCCTGCGACTCCTCCCCGGAGATGTACAGCACGGTGTTCCTTTCGGCATGTGCCGCGCATAGTCTCGCGACGTTGCCCGCGGTCTCCAGCAGCAGTGTCGATTTGCCGATGCCGGGTTCGCCGGCGACCAGCGTCACCGATCCGGGCACGATGCCGCCGCCCAGCACACGGTCGAACTCCGTGAATCCCGTGCTGACGCGGACGGCGCTTTCATCGCCGCCCACCTCGGTGATCGGCTTGGCCACCGAATCCGATACCGTATGCGATTGCGTGCGGGACGTGCGTCCCGGCGCCGCGGTGCGCGACGAAGCAGCCGGACGCGCCTCGTGGAATTCCTCGATGGTGCCCCATTGTCCGCATTCGGGGCAGCGTCCGAGCCATTTCGGCCCGCTCCAGCCGCATTCGGAACATAGAAAATGTGAGGACGTCTTCGCCATACAGCCGACGATACGGGTGTTTTGGGACAAACCACGTCCGTGGAATGCGGCCGGACGCGGTTATCGGAGCCGTCGGACGCGTCTCATGGATGTGAAACAATGACAAACATGTCTGATACGCAAAATTCCTCTTCTCATGGCAAACTCGTCGTGGCCGTCGTGGCCGCGGCTTTGGTGATTGTGCTCGCGTTGGTGTCCGCGTTCATTTGGCCCGGCTGGGCGCTGAACAAGGATTCCGCTTCGCAGCAGACCGCGCAGGGGACTTCGCAGGGCGCTTCGAAGACCACCGAATCGTCCAAGCCGACCATCAATGCCACGCCATTGCCTGACGACGCGAGCGAATTGCTGAAGGCCATGCCGGATTCCGTGCTGAATTTCGCGCGTACGAAGGCCAGCGCATCCGCGTCGTGGTCCGCCGCGTCGCCGGTGGAGGAGTACACGCTTACGTATTCCACGGGCAAAAGCGATCAGGACGTCACCCTGGTGGTCGCCCAGTGGTCGGAAAAGGACGATGCGAAGGACCAGTATGACTCGCTTACCGGCGACATGTCGGGCAAGGAGCTGGGCAGCGGCAACGTGAAGGTCTCCGGCACCGCCACCGGCGCGTACACCGTCAAAACCGACTCGGATGACGAGAACAAGGCGATCGCCGTCTGGCAGAACGACACCGTGGTGTTCCAGGCGACCGGGGCCAAGGAATCCGTGCAGCGTTTCTACCAGCAGTTCCCGCTGTGAGGACCGACGGCGGATTGCTGAGGCATCCGTGGAAAACATCCGCGGAAAGCGGGATGAGAATGCGGTATTTCCACCATATGAGTATGGTCGGGTGCGTTCGTCCCCGAAACGGTGTAGTATTGGGCAAGTTGCAAACTTTTACCCTTTGAATTCAAGGAACGGAGGCTGAGATGGGCTCGGTCATCAAGAAGCGCCGCAAGCGCATGAGCAAGAAGAAGCACCGCAAACTGCTTCGTAAGACTCGCCACCAGCGCAAGTAGTCTTCAGACGCGGTTGAAGCGTCAACTAAACAAAATCCCGCATTCCTTTCGGAACGCGGGATTTTTGCTATCGGAATCGATGGAAGTCACTTGTTGGAGTTCGTCATGACGCGCGGTCCGTTCGGATCGCCGACGATCACCTGGTCGACCATGTGCAGGAAGAGGCCGTGCTCCACCACGCCGACCGTGGTGATCAGGTCCTGCGCCAGATCTTCGGGATGGTCGATGCGTTCGAGATGCAGATCCACGATGTAGTTGTTCTCGTCGGTGCGCACCGGCTTGCCCTCCGCATCGAGACGCAGCGTCGGCTTGTATCCCCGGGCTTCGAACTTCTGGATGACGTGGCCGGAGCCGAACGGAATGACCTCCACCGGAAGCGGGAACCTGCCGATGGTGTCGACGACCTTGGATTCGTCCACGATCCACACGATCTTGTCGGAGTTGGTCGCCACGATCTTCTCCCACAGCAGGGCCGCGCCGCCGCCCTTGATGCCGTTGAAGTTCTTGTCCACCTCGTCGGCGCCGTCGATGGTCACGTCGATATGGTCGACATCGTCGATGTTCACGATTTTGATGCCATAGCTTTCGGCCTGCTCCTGCGTGCGGCGGGATGTGGTGACGCCGGTGAACCGGAGTCCTTCCTCCTGCGTGCGGCGTCCGAGCTCATCGACCAGGAAACGCACCGTCGAGCCGGTGCCCAGTCCGGCGACCATACCGTTGTGAATGATGCGCGCTGCCTCGACGCCCGCGGCCTTCTTCAAAGCATCCTGCTGTGCCTTATCCATAATCCTCCTTTGATATGGGATGAAGCCTTACTTCCATGGTATCGGATATGTCGAATTTTCGGACAATTTTCACCAAAAAAGTTGCAGAATTGAACATTCGGTTACATAAGGCGATTGGGGATCGATGGATATCAATCCCCAATGTGTTTCACGATATGTTTCACGGATTGGTGGCGTGGGCGTCTCCGCTTTGGATTGGCTGGGTCAGCTGTGTTTGACGGCGAACGGCGCCTCGTCCAAGACCAGGGTGCCGTCTCCCAGCACGTATCCCTCCACGGCGATGTAACCGCGGATAAGCCGCGGCTTGCCGTCGAACGTCGGACTTGAATCCGGCGGCGGGGAGAAACGGACCATGCCCGACACCGACAGGCCCGAAGGACTGGGGCGGTGGGGGAGTTTGGGAAGATCGGCCAGCTGCGCCCTGGCCTCGGCCGATGGCATGTTCGAATTCGTGGACGTATTGCCCGTCGTGACGCCGCTGCCGGACACGCTGCCCGTCGCGGAATGATCGGTCGTGGATTCATCGTCCGCCGTGGCGTCGCCGTCCATTGCGGTGCCGCCGGATGCGCCCGCATCCGTGGTCGGGTCGTTCGCAGTCGCGTCGGCGGATACGGGAGCGGTGCTGCCGGAACCGCCGACATGCGCCGTTTCCGTGGGCTGTTGCTTGCCGGCATTGCCGATGGACTCAGTGGACTCCTTGCCCGCGTTTCCGCCATTGTCGGCATCGTCGCGCGACGACGATTCTCCGGAGTCCTCGGAAGCGTCGTCGCGGGGGAAGTAGTCGTGTTTGATCAGCATCTTCGCGTAGGATTCGTGCGGCGCATGCGTCGCGATCACCGTGGTCCGGTCATCGTCCTGCGTCTCGACGGCCATGGTCCGTTGTTCGTCCTGCGAAGCGGAAGCGCCTTGGCCGCGGCCCATATGGTATTCGGCCGGCGTGATGGCGCCGTCGAGCAGCATGCGCGCGTCCTCGGGTACGTCGGTGCCACGTGAGTATTCGGAAGCCAGCAGTGACTTCCATCCTTCGAGCGGCAGATACCCCTCACAGACCTTCGAACGGCAGTTTCCGGCATAGGTGCGGGCCAGGTCGTCCACCTTTTCGTTGCCGGCATTGCCCGCATGACCCTTGACCCAGACGAATTTCACCGGTCCGGGGCGTTTCGCGATCTCCTCATCGATGGCGCGGATCACATCGGCGTTCTTCACCGGCTTCTTCTGCGAATTCCTCCAGCCGTTTCTCTTCCAGCCCTTCACCCACGTGGTCGAGCAGTTGATCGCGTATTGGGAATCCGTTTCGATGGTCAACGGCTCCGAACCGGGGTGCGCGCGCAGCGCCTCCAGCACGGCGCACAGCTCGCCGATCTGGTTGGTGCCGTTCGTGGCTCCGCCCGCGTCGCAGTCCCCATCATGTTCATGCCCTGGTTTTCCGCCTGCCGCCGGCTCGTGGTCGGCCCAGGCCCAGCCCATCGGGCCGTTCGGATTGCCCAGCGCGGAGCCGTCTGTAGAAACCGTAATCGTCATGCTTTCTACCCTACGAAAGCCGTGCGACGCTGAATCGGCGCGCGGACGGTATCGTGAACGGGCACGGAGACCGATGGTCGCCGGGTGACGGGCTTGGCTGCGGTGGCCCGTCAATCGGGCAGGCACAACATGACCGAGGCGCGGAACGTATCGCCGTCGTAATCGAATGCGGCAGTGCCATGATGGCGTTCGGCGGTCTCCCGTATGGTCGCGGTGCCCAGTCCGTTGCCGCTGTGCTTGGTGGAGGCGAACGCGTCGTCCACCTGTGTGACGGAGGAATCGTAGGAATTGTCGACCACGATGAACAGCGATGCCGGAGGACCGTCGTGGTACCGTATGCGCGCCTTGAGCGAACGTGGTCCCTCCTGCTGTCTGGAGATCGCCTCGCAGGCGTTCTCCAGCAGATTGCCGACCAGCGAACACAGTTCCGCGTTGTTGATCGCGATGTATTGCGGAACGGAGGCCTTGACGTCCACGTCGGCGCCTTTGTGTCGGATCCAATCGCAGTAATAGACCAGCACCGCGTTCAGCGCGGCATGGTCGCAGTACTGCATCGGCGCCGGGTCGAGCAGTGGATGCTCCGCCATCTGCCCAAGATAATCGCGTATGCCGTCCATGTCGTCGGCCGCGGCCAACGCCTGCAATGTCTGGATATGATGCCGCACGTTGTGCTTGATGGCCCGCGCCTCGTGGATGCGTTCGTTCATATGCTGCAACTGCAGGGTCTGCACATCCGCGTAATGCTCTTTGCGGCTGGCGAGCAGCAGCCGCTCGGACTGCCGGATCATATACCAGATGAGGGCGTATGCCAACGCCATGAAACAGGAATAGGCGATGTCGATCGTGAAGGCGATGCCGAGCATGCGGTTCATCAGCAGCGTATCGTTGTCGACGGGCAGGCACCATACGGCTATCGCGGCGGAAATGAACGGAAACAGCCAGATGAAGTTCCAGAATCTCCCATCGACCGCCGGTGAACCGAACGTTTTCGGTATCGAGACATGCAGCGGATGCCATAGCGAAACCGGTACGATGATGTCCATCAGCAGCAACGCGGTCCAACCCGGCCAGCCCACCCGCTGGTCGGTGGAACGCGCGCCGAGCGCGGCGACGTCGGTGAGCAGCGCCAGATAGTACACGGCCGCGACGATGTACGCGGCGGTAGAGACGACGATCAGCACCTGCGGCAGCGGAAGGTCGCTGATTCTGCCCAATATGGCGGCGATGATGACGGCGGTCGGCAGCACCGTCCACGTCGATGCCAGGCCGGTGCAATGGCAGAAGACGCCGCACGACACGAACCAGACCAGGCCCACGGCGGCCAGCAGCGCGCTTTTGCGGTGGGGATTCGGCATATGGTCCCAGGCCATGATCAGGCACAGCAGCAGCCCCATCAAGGCGTTGATCTGCTCCGCGATGGCGAAGAACAGATCCGATGGATGGGTGGACGCGATGAATTCGATCATCGGACTATTCCATTCTCATTCTGGTGAAGGTGTATTCCGCGTATTTGCGGCATGTCGTGGTCACCGCGGTTTTCGTGATCGGAACGCGTTTGCCGCCCTTCATCACGAATTCCGCGTTGTTGATGCCGGCGACGTAGTCGAAATTGACGAGCACGCCGCGTGCGGTGCGGTAGAAGTTGTCGAATACGGTGAGCCGTCGCTCCACGTCGGAGAAATTGGTGCGGATCTTCGTGCGGGTGCCGTCGGCGAAGGTGAATTCCACATAGTGCGCGCTGGACAGCGCGTATGCGATGAGCCGCCTGTCCATGGTGGTCGCGGGGTTGCCGAAGGCCACCTGCCAGGCGGCGTCCGCCGCCCGCTTCGTGCCCGGCCGGTCCAGATGGGTTGCCGGAGCCCTGCCGTCGAGTTGCGCCGCAACGCGGTCCATGGTCGCGTCGAACGCCTTGCGGCTGATCGGTTTGAGCAGATAGCCGCTTGCCTGCACCTCATACCCCAGCACCGCGAAATCGGCGCTTGAGGTGATGAACACGATGGGGCAGTCGTCGTGCTGCCGGCGAAGCAGACGCGCGATGTCGAGTCCGGTGGCCGCGTGCGTCGCCTGTTCGTCATCCGTCAGATAGCAGTCGAGCAGCAGCAAATCGTAGCGGGCGGTTTTCCAGCTTTCGATGAAGGATTCGGCGTCGGCGAAGGTCACGCATTCCACACCGAGCCCGAGCCTTGAACGGAAATGATCCGCGCACATGGCGGCTATGAGCTGGCGCTCCACGGCGTGGTCCTCGACGATGGCGACACGCATGTTCCCTCCTTCGACAGGGCGTTGTGCCGATTGGCATGGATGCCGTCGTGACGGTTACCATTCAGCGTAATCGCGTGGGCGTCATGCGACGGGGCACATGACGGTGTTTCATGCCATGGAACCGTGTTTCGTGCCACGCGCGGAGACTGGCGCCTGCGGATGCGCGTTCGCTCTGATGCATGGATGCGTGACTGCCCCGTTGCGTGGACGCGCGGCATCATCCGCGCCCGCATGCCACGTCGCGTTCGGTGCGGAGCCATCGAACGGCACGGCGCCGATGCGGGGCGCCGTCGTTGCATCTGGACTTATGACGCGGCGGTGCGTCGGCAAGGCCGCGGCTATGGGAAAGGCCCGTTCCGGATGGGCGCGAACCATGTTCTCCGCCATGTGGTTTGCCCCACGCGGAAAACGGTTCGGGCATCGGAACGGGCCTTGGGCGCGCCCGCCTTGCGGCTCGGCGCGTCGGAATCGGATTGAATGTCGCTTGCCGGCTTATTCGGCCAGCGCCTTGTCCACGACCTCGGAAGCCTCGGTGAGCACCTTGTCGAGCGCCTCGGGGGAGTCGAAGGACTCGGCGTACACCTTGTAGATGTTCTCGGTGCCGGACGGACGCGCCGCGAACCAGTTGTTCTTGGTGGTGACCTTCAGGCCGCCGATCTTCGCGTGGTTGCCCGGGGCTTCGGTGAGCTTCGCGGTGATGTCCTCGCCGGCCAGCTTGGTGGCGGTGACGTCGTCGCCGGTGAGCTTCGCGAACTTCTGCTTCTGCTCCAGCGTGGTCGGGGTGTCGATGCGCTTGTACCAGCTCTCACCGAAGCGCGCCACCTGTTCCTGGTGCAGCTGCGCCGGGTTCTTGCCGGTCTTGGCGGTGATCTCCGCGGCCAGCAGGTCGGGGATCAGACCGTCCTTGTCGGTGGTCCACACGCGGCCGTCCTTGCGCAGGAAGGACATGCCGGAGCTTTCCTCGCCGCCGAAGGCCACCTCGCCCTTGAACAGCGGGTCGACGAACCACTTGAAGCCGACCGGGACCTCGACGAGCTTCGCGTCGATGGACGCGGCCACGCGGTCGATCAGCGAGGAGGAGACCAGCGTCTTGCCGATGCCTGCGTGCTCCGGCCAGTCAGGACGGTTGCCGCCGAACAGGTATTCGACGCACACGGCGATATAGTGGTTCGGGTTCATCACGCCCCAGTTCGGGCAGACGATGCCGTGGCGGTCGGCATCGGGATCGGTGCCGCCGACCAGGTCGTACTTGTCCCATGCGCCGTTGTTGAGGGAGTCGACCAGGCCCTTCATCGCATACGGCGAGCTCGGGTCCATACGGATCTTGCCGTCGTGGTCGATGGTCATGAAGCTCCAGGTCGGATCGACCTGCGGGCGCACGACATCGATGGTCAGATCGTACTTCTCGTTCATCAGCGGCCAGTAGTTCACGGACGCGCCGCCGAGCGGATCGATGCCCAGGCGCACGCCGGAGGAGCGGATCGCGTCGAAGTCGATGACGCTCTCCAGGTCGGAGACGTAGTGCTCGCGATAGTCGAAACGCTCGACCAGATCGGATTTGACGGCCTGCTCGAACGGCACGCGC
>DKCF01000050.1:16836-33834 GCA_002451435.1 Bifidobacterium sp. UBA6881
TTGAATCCGCCGTCGGTCGGCGGGTTGTGCGACGGGGTCACGACGATGCCGTCGGCGAGACCCTCGCCGGTGAAGCGCTGGGTGCCGTCGGCCGCGCGGTTGTGCGTCAGGATGGCCTGGGACACGACCGGCGTCGGGGTGAAGTCGTCACGGGAATCGATGCGTACGCGCACGCCATTGGCGACGAGTACCTCGATGGCGGTCTTCCAGGCCGGCTCGGACAGCGCGTGGGTGTCGCGTCCGATGTACAGCGGGCCGGTCACGCCGGCCTTCTTGCGGTATTCCGCGATGGCCTGGGTGATGGCGACGATATGGGCCTCGTTGAACGAGGTCTTCAAAGACGAACCGCGGTGTCCGGAAGTGCCGAAGGAGACGCGCTGCTCCGGAACGTTGGGGTCGGGGACGACGTCATAGTATTTGCCGATGACCTCGTCGACGTTGATCAGATCTGCTGGGGTGGCGGGCTTTCCCGCATTGTTTGCAACCATGCTCCCATTGTGCCACGTTTTTTCACCAAATGTGCGTAATTGTCAAATTATGTGCGAAGAATAGTTAATTTTGTGTGATGAATACGTTTCCCGATGATGGGCGTGTCGTAATGATTCCGTGAATGGGGCGGCGGGTCCGCGGATTCGCTCCCGGATGATTTGCATGGAATCCGGCGATGGTGTAATGTAGTGGGCATTCGACTAAGGCAGGGTTGCTAGTCAACTAATCGACGCAAGACCTGAGATGTGGCTTACTATGCCATATCTCAGGTCTTTTTTGTTGCCCGAGGCAGTGCCGCGCCGGGTCGGAAACGTTGTTGTGGAAAGAAAGGAGATCGAGATGGCCGATTCTCTCGCCTCTCAGATCATCGCTGCGATCGGTGGAGCTGAAAACGTTCGCAGCCTGACGCATTGCGCAACCAGATTGCGCTTCGAACTGGTCGATGCCTCCAAGGTGGACCAGAACGCGCTCGAACATATGAAAGGCGTGCTCGGCGCGGTGCCGCAGAGCGGCGACCGCTTCCAGGTGGTCATCGGTGGCGCGGTGGCCTCCGTGTACGACAGCATCATGCACCTGCCCGAGATGGCCGGCAACGGCTCCGGCGGCACCCGATCCGATGCCGGCAAGACGATGTCCGATGCCGACGTCAAGGCGGCGGCACGCTCCAAGGCCCGCGGCAAAGTGGCATGGGTCGATTCGTTCTTCGAATACCTCGCCGACTCCTTCCGTCCGATCATCGGCGTGCTGCTCGGCGCGTCCATCATCATCGCATTGGTCAACCTGCTGATCTCGCTCAACGTCATCCCGAACGACGAGGCGTCGGCCGGCTGGGTGTTCATCAAGGCGATCTGGAAGGGCGTGTTCTACTTCCTGCCGATCATGGTCGCCTACAACGCGGCCAAGAAACTCAAGGTCGACCCATGGCTCGGCGGTTCCATCATGGCCATATTGATGACGCCGCAGTTCACCAGCCTGATGGACACCAAGACCTTCTCATCCACGGTCTGCACCGAAAACGCGGCGCTCGGCACCACATCGTGCACGGCGAACATCTTCGGACTGCCGATGCAGCTGAGCGATTACAGCGGCAACGTGTTCGTGCCGTTGATGATGGCCGCGGTGCTCGCCTTGGTCTACCACGGATTGAAGAAGATCATCCCCGACAGCGTGCAGCTGGTGTTCGTGCCGTTCTTCTCCCTGGTCATCGTGGGCGCGCTGACCGCGTTCATCGTCGGACCGATCGGCGTATGGGCCGGAAACGCGCTGGGCGTCGGTCTGGCGTGGCTTAACGGACACGCGCCGTTCGTCTTCGCCATCATCATCCCGCTGCTGTATCCGTTCCTCGTGCCGCTGGGCCTGCACTGGCCGCTCAACGCCCTGATGCTGATGAACATCCAATCCATGGGATACGACTTCATCCAAGGGCCGATGGGCGTGTGGAACTTCGCCTGCTTCGGCGCGACCGCCGGCGTGCTGTTCCTCTCCATCCGCGACAAGGACGCCGATATGCGCCAGACCTCGTTGGGCGCGCTCGCCGCAGGTCTGCTCGGCGGCGTCTCCGAGCCGTCGCTGTACGGCATCCACCTGCGTTACAAGCTGATCTACAAGCGCATGCTGGTGGGCTGTGGCCTCGGCGGCGTCGTCATCGCGGTGCTCGGATGGCTGTTCCCGTCGGTCACCGCGGCAGGCCAGACCGTGCGCGGCGTGACCACCACCGCGTTCGCGTTCACTTCGCTGCTTACCATTCCGGTGTTCGACCAGATGTGGGTGTACGCGGTGTCCATCGCGGTCTCGTTCCTCACCTCCTTCATCCTCATCATCCTCTTCGACTACCGCACGCCGGAGCAGAAGGCCGAAGTGCTGGCCCGCGCCGCGGCGAACGGGCGGTCCATGGAGGCGTCCGAGGGGTCCGATAAGACCTTCGAAGCCAAGGAGACCGTCGTCGAGACCGTTCCTGCGGACATCGCTCCGGATGCGGCCGAAGAAACGGCTGACGGCGGCAAGGACGGCGCGGCCGCCGATGCCGTGGTCTCCGCGCCCGTGGCCGGCCACGTGATCGCGCTGGACGATACCGGAGACCCGGTGTTCGCCTCCCGCGCGCTCGGCGAGGGCGTCGGCATCCAGCCGGCGGACGGCCTTGTCGTCGCACCGGTCTCCGGCGTGCTGCAGACCGTCGCGGAAACCGGCCACGCCTTCGGCCTCAAAACCGACGACGGCGTGGAGGTGCTCGTGCACGTCGGCATCGACACCGTGAAGATGAACGGTGAGGGCTTCGACGTCAAAGTCAAGGCCAACGAGCGGGTGAACGCCGGTGATCCGCTGGTCGCCGTCGATTTTGATAAGGTGAAGGAAGCCGGATACAGCACCACGACGCTGATGACGGTGCTGAACACGGTCGCTTTCGCCGAAGTCGCCCCGAAGACCGGCATCGACGTCAAGGCCGGCGACGCGGTGATCGACATTCGGCGCTGACCCAACGATTATCCAAAGGAGAACCGGCATGGACGTTCTTCGTGTGTTCAACAACAACGTCGTTTTGGCGAAAGACGGCGATCGTGAGGTGATCCTCACCGGACGCGGCATCGGCTTCCAGGCCAAGCCCGGACAGCATGTTGACGAAGCGAAGGTCGTCCGCCGGTTCGTTCCCGCGGACGGCCGCGATCCCGACCACATGGCGCAGCAGGTGGCCGGGATCCCGCCGGAGATCATCCGACTGGTCGCCGATGCCATGAACCGCGTCGGTCTCGGTGATCAGGCCGACAGGCAGCCGGCGCTTGTCGTATCGCTTTCCGACCACGTCTGTGGCGCGATTCGCCGCGCGCAGCAGGGCCAATCCATCGAATATCCGCTGGAGGCGGAGGTCCGTTCGCTGTATGCCGACGAATACGCGAAAGGCAAGGCCTTGGTCGATGCGATGAACACCTACCTTGGCGGCTCGCTGCCCGACGGCGAGGCCGTGGCGCTCGCCCTGCATCTGGTCAATGCGGGATTCTCCACGGGCGACATGTCCGCCACCTACGCGATGACCGGCGTGATCCAGCAGATGATATCGGTGATCGAGGGCGCGTACGGCATCACCTTGGAACGCACCGGCGTCAACGTCGGACGGTTCATCACCCACCTGCGCTACCTGTTCGTGCGCATCCACCAGCACGAACAGCTCGATGACGAGCCGCAGCCCATCGTCGAATCCATCAAAGCGTCCTATCCGGAAGCCTACGACTGCGCCAGAAGGCTCGCGGTGATCGTGCATATGCGGTTGGGCGCGGAACTCACGGAGTCGGAGATCGCCTACCTCGCGCTGCACGTGTCCCGCGTGACCGCGCGGCATCCCGGTCGCGCGGACCGTTAGTCCGCAGGGGTTCCGGGCACTTCAGGCACGCGCACGCACAACGCCTGGCGCTCCACGCTGAAACGGATATGGCGCGTTTCGGGGAGCATGTCGCCGTCCACCTGCGCCAGAACGGGCTTCTCCAAAGTGATCTCCGCGCTGACGCCCTGAATCTGGTCGACGGTGGAATTCGTCGACAGCGGGCTTTGCTGCGCCTTGCCGGTGATCGTCTGATGCAGCACGTCTCCGAACAGGTTCGCCCAGCCGATCAGGCCGCCGGAGGTGTCGATGATCTCGTAGTCGAGGATGCCGTCATCGTAGACGGCCTCGGGCATCAGCGAGAACATCGGAATCTGGCCGCAATTGCCCGCCATGAACGTGCGGAACGTGAGCCCGCGCGTGGTGTGCGTGCTGCCGTCCGCGCTGGTGATCGTCACATCGCCCTTGTACTTCGGCGCGAACATGTTCTTCACGCCGGAAACGAAATACGCCAGCCAGCTGATGTTCTTCTTCAGCTCCGGATCGGTGTCGTCGATCATCAGCGCGTCGAATCCGATGCCGGCGATGATGAGGAACGCATGGCCATGGTCCGCGGTCTCGTCATCGAGCAGCGTCAAACGCCCCACATCCACATGGCGCGAGCCGTGCGAGGTGGCGACCGTCAGCGCCGCGTCGATGTCGTCCACGGGGATGCCCATATTGCGGGCGAACAGGTTTCCGGTGCCGATCGGCACGATGCCCAGCGCGTGGCCGGTGCCCGACAACGCGCTCGCCACCGTGCGGACCGTGCCGTCGCCGCCCACGGCCACGACCACATCCGCGCCATGCTCCAACGCCTCGAACGCGCACGCCCTGCCGTCCTTGTCGAGCTGCGTCTCGATGAATTCGACCTTCGTGAGACGCTTCGCCTCGCAGAATTCCCGGATATGCTTTTTGCGCTGCGCCGCCTGCGGCTTCGACGGGTTGACGATGAACGCGTAACGCACCTGGTCGCCATCGCGCCGGCCGAGCTGTTCGGCCAGCTTGCGCCGTCGATACGCACGGAACCCAAAGAACGCTGTGGCGCATGCCGCGATGACCGCCGCGACGATGATCAAAACGATGACATAGGTAGGCATGCTTCCTATTTTCCCCTGAACACGGGAGAAAAAACGGATTTACGACGGAAAATTCAACGATTCCTGCACGGTGCGCCGAAAAAGCGGTTCAGGGAATCCGACGGGCCGTTCCATGTCGGGCCGTGGCGGCCGCTCGGTGTCGGCTTTCGGCACTAGGCTAAGAACCATGCTTGATATCCAATTCATTCGTGAACATGCTGACGTTGTCAAGGAATCCCAGCGTAAGCGTGGCGAATCGGTCGAACTTGTCGACGAGGTGCTGCGCTCCGACGAGGTTCGTCGTTCCTCTCTGAAGGAATTCGAGGCTGCCCGCGCGCAGCAGAAGGAAATCGGTAAGAAGGTGGCCGCGGCCCCCGCCGAGGAGAAGGCCAAGCTCATCGCCGACACCAAGGCGCTTTCCCAAAAGGTCTCCGAGTACAAGGCCGCAGCGGACGCCGCCGCGGAGACGTACACCACCGCCATGTGGAAGCTCTCCAACATCGTCGAGCCGGAAGCGCCGGAAGGCGGCGAGGACGACTACGTGGTCGTCAAGAAGGTCGGCCAGATTCGCGACTTCGCGGCTGAAGGCTTCGAACCGAAGGACCACCTGACCCTCGGACGCGGCGTCGCCGGCATCGACATGGAACGCGGCGTGAAGGTGGGCGGCTCCCGCTTCTACTTCCTGCGCGGTCAGGTGGCCCGCATGCAGATCGCCATGCTCACCATGGCCGTCGACCAGGCCGAGGAGCACGGATTCACCCTCGCCATCACCCCGACGCTCGTGCGTCCGGAAGTGATGCGCGGCACCGGCTTCCTCAACGCGCACGCCGACGAGATCTACCGTCTGCGCGAACCGGACGACCAGTACTTGGTCGGCACGTCCGAAGTGGCGCTCGCCGGCATGCACGAGAACGAGATCTTGGACTTGGAGAACGGCCCGCTGCGCTACTGTGGCTGGAGCTCCTGCTACCGCCGCGAGGCCGGCGCCGCAGGCAAGGACACCTCCGGCATCATCCGCGTGCACCAGTTCGACAAGGTCGAGATGTTCGTCTACGCCAAGCAGGAGGACTCCTACAAGGAGCATGAGCACCTGCTGGCCATGGAGCAGGAGATGCTCGGCAAGGTCGAGGTGCCGTACCGCATCATCGACACCGCCGCGGGCGACCTCGGTTCCTCCGCCGCACGCAAGTTCGACTGCGAGGCTTGGGTGCCGACCCAGGGACGCTACCGCGAGCTGACCTCCACCTCCAACTGCACCGAATACCAGGCCCGCCGCCTGAACATCCGCGAACGCACCGCGGACGGCTCCACCCGTGCGGTCTCCACGTTGAACGGCACTCTCGCCACCACGCGTTGGCTGGTCGCCATTCTGGAGAACCACCAGCAGAAGGACGGCTCCATCGAGATTCCGAAGGCCATGCGTCCGTACATGGGCGGCAAGGAAGTCATCGAGCCGACCAAGTGGGAGGCCTGATTCCATAGCCGTTCGGCATGCCTTTGGCGTGTCCGGCCATCAACGGGTCCGGATCGCGGATGTTCTCCGTGGTCCGGGCCCGTCGTCATTTCGGATGCGTTCATTGCGGACAAGCCCATCGAGGATACGTTCGGCTCGTGTGGACTCGCGTCCGCCCGCCGTCGATCGGGAATGGCGCGGTTCCGCACGGCATGATTGGAATTCCGCGCGCTGTGCTATATTTTCTTGTTGTGCACGCGCACGATTGGGTAGATGTCTGAGCGGTCTAAAGAGACGGTCTTGAAAACCGTTGAGGTGCAAGCCTCCGCGAGTTCGAATCTCGCTCTGCCCGCTTGCAGGGGCTTCGGATGATTCCGAAGCCCCTTTTGCATAAGGGGATGCGCTGCATAGGGTGTGCGCGGTGCATGGCGAAGATCGCCGACGATGGTGATGCGCGATGGCGCGAATCATCGGCGATTCGCATAAATCGCACAAAAACGCACATTATTTTTCTTGAAACACACGTATTGTGTGACAATATGTGCTACAATGATTCTTGAACGTAGGAAGAATCCTGACGAAGGAGACAACATGACCACAGTTCTGGTTACGGGCGGCGCCGGTTTCATCGCCACTCATACCGACATTGAATTGCTCAACAAGGGCTACGATGTGGTGACCATCGACAATTACGGCAATTCCTCTCCCGTCGCGCTGAAGCGCGTGGAGAAGATCACCGGCAAGCCGGTCAAGAGCTACGACGGCGATGTACGCGACCGTGAGCTGCTGGAGCGCATCTTCACCGAGAACAAGATCGACTGGGTCATTCACTTCGCCGGACTCAAGGCCGTGGGCGAATCCGTCGCCAAGCCGATCGAATACTACGACAACAACCTCTACTCGACGCTGGTGCTGCTTGAGGTCATGCGCGCGCACAACGTCAAGAAGCTGATCTTCTCCTCCTCCGCCACCGTCTACGGCGACCCGAAGGAACTGCCGATTCTGGAGACCACCCCCACCGGCGGCACCACCAACCCGTACGGCACCTCCAAGCTGTTCCAGGAGCAGATTCTGCGTGATGTGGTCGTGGCCGATCCGGAGTGGACCATGGTGCTGCTGCGCTACTTCAACCCGGTCGGCGCCCACCCGTCCGGACTGCTGGGCGAGGATCCGAAGGGCATCCCGGCCAACCTGACCCCGTACGTGGCCAAGGTCGCCATCGGCGAACTCAAGGAAGTCCAGGTCTTCGGCGACGACTACGACACCCCGGACGGCACCGGCGTGCGCGATTACATCCACGTCGTCGACCTTGCCAAGGGCCACGTCGCAGTGATCGACCACATCGACGAGCCCGGCGTGTTCACCTACAACCTCGGCACCGGCCACGGCTACTCCGTGCTGGAGGTCATCAAGGCATACGAAAAGGCCGCCGGCCACCCGATTCCGTACACCATCAAGCCGCGTCGTCCCGGCGACATCGCCACCTGCTACTGCGACGCCTCCAAGGCAGCCAAGGAGCTGGGCTGGAAGGCCGAATTGACCATCGACGACATGGCCCAGTCCTCCCTCAACTGGCAGACCAAGAATCCGAACGGCTTCCGCGGTGCCACCGAGTGATGATTGCCTGACGACCACAGCTGATTGACACGCACCGCCATTGGCATGCGTCGCCGATTCGGCTCCATGGGATTCCTTTTTTCAATGGAAGGAATCCCATTATTTTTATTTGTTTGCTGTGCCTGTCGGCCACGTCGTGGCCGACGCTATGATCGTCGGGATTCACACGAATCGTCGGGATTCACACGATTCGCCGGTCGGCGGCCCAGCGGGTCAGCTCGGTGCGGTTCGACAACTGCAATTTGCGCAGCACGGAACTCATATGCGTCTCCACGGTTTTGATGGAGATGAACAATTCCGCGGCCACCTCCTTGTAGGTGTAGCCGCGCGCGATCAGCCGCATGACCTCCTGCTCGCGGCGGGAAAGCCTGTCGAGCTCGTCGTCATGAACCCGCCCGTAGGCTCCGGCGCCGTTTCCGGAAGATCCGTTCTGGAACGCGGACAGCACGAAACCCGCCAGTTTCGGCGAGAACACGGCATACCCTTCATGCACCTGCTTGATGGATGAGATCAGGTCATCGCCGGAAATCGTCTTGGTCACATAGCCCTGCGCGCCGGCGCGGATCACCGAGCCGACGTCCTGCGGGGAATCGGACACCGACAGCGCCAGAAACACGGTGTCGGGGGAGTAGACGCGCGAGCGCACGAGAATCTCGGCGCCGCCACCGCCCTCGCCGCCGGGCACATGCACATCGAGCAGCACCACGTCGGGCTTGGTCTGCGCGATCATCGTCACGGAGCCCTCCACATCCGCCGCCTGCCCGACGATATGGAAATGCGGCTGCAATGTGGCGATCACGCCCGCGCGAAACATCTCATGGTCATCGACGATGGCGATGCGTATTCCGGATGATTCCCGTTCGTTCATTGCTGCTCCTTCGATTGGCTTCCTTGATTGCCTTGCCGGGGATTTCGCCGGCTGCCTCATTGCCCGTCCTGCGCGGTTTGGGGATGTTCATGCTGACGGTGCGCGCCGCCTTCCGGGCCTCGCTGCGCCGTCGCCACGATCGGCATATGCATGCGCACCTCCGTTCCCCATCGCGGCCGCGATACGATTTCCACTGTACCGCCACGCCGTCTGATGCGCCCGACGATCGATTCGCGGATGCCGAGACGGTTCGCCGGCACCGCATCGACATCGAAGCCGTCGCCATGGTCGCGCACGAACACTTCGACGAGTTCGTCTCCGGCCTCGCAATACACGGATATCGGTTCTCCGCCATGCGTCACCGCATTGACCAGTGCCTGCTGCGTGGCGTCGAGCAGCGCATCCGTCTGCGCGCTCGGCCGCGCATCGCCCACGGTCACCACTTCGATCGGTTTGCCATGCGTGTCTTCGATATGTGCGGCGATCTCCTTCAATCCCGCGCTGACCGAACGGTCGGATGTGGTGCGTTCCTGATACAGCCATTCGCGCAATTCGCGTTCCTGCGAACGCGCCAGCGAGAACACGGTCTGCTGCTCGCTGGCGTGCAGTTGAATCAGCGCCAGCGTCTGCAGCACGCCGTCATGCAGATGCGCGGTCATATCGGCGCGTTCCTCCTCGCGTTCCTTCAACGCGCGTTCCGTGCCGAGATCGCGGATGATCGCCAGAATCCACGGCACGACCGTCAACGCGATGCCAAGCAGCAACACCAATCCGGCGATCACCAGACGGCTGAGATTCGCGAAGTCGCGCACATACGACGCAAGAAAAAGCGCATATGCGACGAATACCAGCGCCATGCCGCCGATCATCGTCCATAACTGGCCTTCCGCGGCGTTGAAGCGTAGCCAGGAGACGCCGACGCCGATGGCGGCGAGCAACAGGGGGAAAACGAGGTGCACGGTGATGCCGCCGGCCAGCATCGCGCCGCTGATGACGAGCGCGGCCAGTCCGGCCAGGGCGGTCAGCGCCGGTTTGGGCGCGTTGCGCAACACATGCTCCAGACTTTCCCCGGAGGTTTTCCGTGGCTCGTCGTACAAGCCGGCGTTCATGGCCGAGAACGCGGCGTCATCTGGCGCGGAGTCATTCGCACCCTGCGGAATGACGGAATCCTCCGGCATGTTCGTCCGGACGGTCGAAGCCGCATCTCCGGCCGTACTGCCGAAACGGAATGCGGAAGCGCTTGGAGCTGCCGGCGAGTCCGATGCATACGACGGTGCCTGCGTCGGCGCATATGGCGCGTTGCCCCGCGCGAGCGGGGTCTGGCCGGCTGGACGCTCGTCGGCCATCATGTACGCCTGCATGATCGGGTCGGCCGCGGGAACGGTGATCCACAGGAACAGATAAGTGATGATGCCCGCGCCGAAAACGAACGCGGATGCGGCGAAGGCCAACCGGACCAGCCATACCGGAACGCCCAGATGCATGCCGACCGACTTGCATACGCCCGCGAACCACCGTCCATAATCAGGACGTGCCAACGGCAATCGCGCCTGATTCGTCGGCATGGGACGTCCTGCGGCCAGTGCGGCGTCGTAGCAGCGACGCATATACAGCGCGCTGGCGGCGTCGTATTGCTCCTGCGTGTAACGTGGCTTCCCAAGGGATCTCATGGTTCCATTGTGCCCGTAGTGGTGACTGGAGCAAGGGGTTTCATCCTGTGTTCAGGGCATATTCAGGGTGTTCCCCGATACGTTCGCGGCGTCCTCGCTGCTGTAATGGAACCATGAACAACATGAACAACGATTCACAGGGCCCCTTCAACGGCCAGCAGCCGTATGAGCGGGGATGGCAGCCCGATTCCGGGCGCAACCAGCCGTCTCCGAATGGGCGATTCTTCTCGTGGATACGGTCCAGCCGGATTTGCCGCGGCCGGAACCGTTGGATTGGCGGCGTGTGCGAAGGCATCGCCAGCAGATTCGGATGGAGCGTGACGCTGGTTCGCGCCCTGATGATCTTCACCTCGCTGTTCTTCGGCGCGGGCGCGGCCTTCTACGGGTTGGCCTGGTTCCTGCTTCCCGACGAGTCCGACGACCGTATTCTGTGCGAGGACCTGATCCATGGCGAATGGCGATGGGGCGATTTGGGCGCGTTCATCTTCATGCTCATCGCCTTCTGCGTGGTCGGCCCGGGATGGCTGGCGTTCCTCATCGCGGCGCTCGTGCTGTGGATTCTGGTGAACAGGCTGTCGTATATGCCGGATTGGCGGCCGCAGACACCGCCATCGGGTCGGCCTCCGGCGAATGGGCCGACGTATGGGGCACCGTACGACGGGCAATATGAGGCGCCCGCCAATGGCATGCCGAACGACAGTCCGTACCCGAGACGGAATGGCACGAACGGCGGCGCGCCCGGCTATTCCAACGGCGCTCCGGGATATTCCGATGACGCGCAAAGATACGGACGATTCCAAACCGCGCCGTCCGCCCAGTCCCGGGCCCCGCAATCCCAGTGGGCGTCCGCGCCGAACGCCGGGCCTTTCGCCACGGCGCAGGTTCCTCCGACGTTCACCGCGCCGGCCGCATCCGTGGGACGTCGCCCACGCCGCGGCCGTCGCAAGCCGGCCGGTCCGTTGCTGACCCTGGTGATGTTCGGATTGACGTTCGTCGCCATCGCCGCATGGATAGGACTGGCATTGGGGCGGAACGGCAAAGGTGGCTATCTGGAAGACGTGATACGCTCCGGCACCATCTGCATCGGCCTCATTTGCTTGGCCGTCGGCGCGGTCGTCGTCATGCTCGGCTGCCGCGGACGGCGAACCGGCGGACTGCATCCCCTTGTGTGGATGGCGGTCGTCATGGCGATGGTCGCGGTGCCGTGCGCGGGAATGCTCACGTTGGCGAACAGCCGGATAAACGTTATCTCGTCCGGCTACCATCGAGTATCCGTCGATGGCACCGAAGTGCTGGGCTCGTCATCCGCGCAGATGCGCCAATACGAGCGGGGCGTCCACGTCAGTGGCGATGGCTACAACGACGATACGCTCCACATCGATCTGAGCGAATACGCCAAGGAACACGGCTCGCACCGCGTGAAACTGGCGGACGGAAGCTACGGCACCAGTTCCTGCCCAACCGGAACCCTGAACCTCGTCGTCACCAACGCGCAGGTGGTGGTGACCGTACCCGACGGATGCTGGTGGTCCATCGGTTCGGACGATGACGATTACCATGATTACCGCTTCTCGTCCCTGGATTCCATCGGCGGCGCGGACCAGTTGACCTTGGACAACGGCGACATCGGAGTGTCCCTCGATTTCAGCAACGTCGACGAATCGGCTTCACGGGGAGTGCCGGCGTTCAGCACCAACAACAAGAACCTCGACTGCTCGTCCATGCGGTCGAAGGATCTCTTCACCGACGGCAACACCGATGAGGGCTTCAAACGCGTATACGACCAGCACCTGTTCTGGCCATGCTTCGTGGGAGACGACAAGGCTCCGGAAACTCCGGAGCTGGTCATCAACCTTGACGCATCCGTCAACGGCGGCGTCACCGTGCAATACGCATCGGACAGCACACTGCCCAAGTACGAGGGAAAGGAATCGAAATGAGCGACGACAAAACCCTGCGGATTCCCGTCGAAACGGCAGCCCCGACCGCCGCGCTGCCGGTGACGGCGAACGAAGACGCCACGGCCTTCACCACCGTGCTGCCCGAAGCGCAAACCGAAACCCTGCCGGCATACATGGAATCGGACGAACCGACCGTGCCCCTTTACCGGAACGCGGCACAGGAACCACGCCAAGACCGGAGCGGTTCGAACGATCGGCATGACTCGGGTGACTCCGATAATTCGGGTAATCCGGTCGACGCGAACCAGCCGAACGATTCCAACGATGCGCAGGGCAATCCGCATATGCCGACATCGACGGTACCGCCGAACGGCGGTGGCATGCGGAACACGCGCGACGCCTCCCCGAGAAAATCCGGCAAATGGCGGGCGAACGGCACGGACGACGACCTGGTCATCCGGCCGACCGGTCCCAGCGTGCCGACCATCGTCCTGGGCGCATTGCTCTGCATCGTCGGCGTCGCCGTGTTGTTCAGCGGCATGTCCACACCGTGGAACTGGCTGTGGCAATGGGCGGGAAACCCCAGATTGCTGGTAGTGTGCACAATCGGCGGATTCGGCGTGTTCCTCATCGCCGTGGCCGTCGTCTGGGCGCTCGCCATCACACTGCGCAACCGGCATATGCGGCGCGATGAGATGGCGCAGACGCCGATGGAACGTTCAGACGAACAATCCCCAGAACGCCAGTAGCGCCAACGACAGCGCCGCCGACGACACCACGAATGTGGCCACCGCGACGTGGCCGGATCCGATGCCTGCTTTTCCATTCACATATCGGATTTCGGTCATGGCGCGGTGGTCCTTTTCCGTGACGGCCTTCGACGTGTTTGCCTTGGAAACACCATCTTTCGTGTGGCGACGTTCGAGGAACGTCGCCACGAGCTCGACCGCCAGCCATGCGAACGCGACGACGCCGAGTCGTGCCGCGGATGCGACGAAATTCCAGTTGCGCGCCAGCAATGTGGAATCGCTGGTCAACGCGATCGCATCGCGGATCACCGTGACGAGATACGCGAGGAAGACGCAGGTCGTGCCCACTGCCAGCACGACGTTGACGGACAATGCGGCGCGCAAGGCGGTGGGGAAACGGCGCGTTTCGAGCGGATTGCATGGATTGCGCGGGCCGCACGCCAAACCTTCGGCGGCGTTGGGATTGCCGGCTGGCATGCGGCTGGAACCGGTTCTTCCAAAACCGTCGCCGGAACGCAGCCTCCGTGTCAGACCGGCGCCCAACAGCATCAACGAACCGACGGTCGCCAGCGCGGCGAACAACAGGCATCCCGCGATGGCGGCGATGACCTCGTCAAGCGACGACACCAATCCGGGCTTCGTGCTGGTCGGCGCGGCGATTTTCTGGTCGGGACGGGCGCCCGCGACCATCGGCGTGGTCCAATCGGAAGCGCCTGTGCCATCGGCGACCGCATTGACCCAATCCTCAAGATCATGCGTGTAATGCCGTTCCAACGGCAATTCGGGAACGGTTTTGTTCGAACCCGTGCGCAACTGGTGGTTCGCATCGTAATAGCGCAGCGTCACGTTCGTGTTGCCGGCCTTGTTCGCGGCCCGTATCAGCAGACGCGCGCCCTGCTCGACCGGCATCGCGTCATCCCGCACGCCATAGTTGATGAGCAATGGCATGGTCAGCGATCTGCGGTATTTCGCCGCGTCGAAATCCGCATACGCCAGTCCGATATGCCGCGTTCCCAGACTGGTGATGCGTGGAATAAGCCGTTTGACGGCATCCGGCGCGCCCGCGTCCGCCAGATAGTTCGTCGCGGCGAGCGTCATCTGCCGTCTGCCCGACACCACGGGCGGCGACGTGAGAATGGCGAAGGCGATTTCAGGATGCTCCGTGGTGAGCACGGTCGCGATCCATGTGCCTTCGGATTCCGCGTACAGTCCGGTTTTGCTCGCGTCCACGCCCGGCCAGGACCGAAGGATCGCCAAGGATTTCGCATAATCGCGTGCGCTGGAGACGTAATCGCGGTTGAGCATGGTGTAGTTGTCGAGACGCTTGTCGGGAACCAGCGTGGTGATGCCCGCGGAAGCCATCGCGCCGGCGACATCGCCGTAGGCCTCGGACGATTTGCCGGTGCCGGAACCATGCAGGAACAGGCACGCCGGATGGTCGTTCGGTGCGCCGATCGGCTCGCGCACGATGGCGTTCACGGTGACACCGCCATCGAGCTTCACCGTGATATGCGTTTCCTTGGTCTGGTACGCGCCCTCCTGCGGAGTGGACAACGCGCCGCCGGTGGCGCGGTCCTTCGCCTGGATGGTCGTATCGGAAGTGGCTGGCACGATGTGGTCGGCGAACGGCCTCACCTGCCATTTCGGCGCCAGCGCGTGGCCGAGCGCGCCCAGCATCATGAACAACGCCAACGAAACCACTGCGGTGGCCGCCACGGTGGTCATCGTCCTTCTTATCAATGCACGCACACCCGCAACCATAGGACGCGTTCCCGGCTTGCACAATCGTGCGATTGCCGATTGCGGGCGATCCGTGATCTGTGGATGATCGATTCATGGCATGTGGGATGAATCGACGATGCTCCATGATTGTCGGTCCGTGCCATTGCGGGGCGCGACGTCGATGGCTGTGCGCCACTGGCGGCGGAGCCATCAGCGCTGCGCCGCCTCCGCCTCGTCGAGGCCGTCGAATCCGGCCAGTCTCACGGTGTTGCGGATGGTCTCCTCGGTGAGATTGCGGCGCTCGTCCAGCAGACGGGAGACGAATGCGTCGTACAGGGCGATCGTCCGCTCGGAATACGTGCCCAACTCTCCGCGCAGATATGTTTCGAACGACGTGGCCTGTGGCGTGTCCTCGTCGGTGGTCAGCATGCGCATCGCCATGCCGAGCCTCGGCCAGCGTTCCCGGAAATCACGCGCCCAGGCCACCTGCGTGGCGATGATGCGTTCCTGCATTGCCACCCGACTTGCGGAAAGGCGGGGAATATACGGCTCGATGTTTGCACAATACTCCTGTGGATATGTGGATTGCATCATCCGACCGTACTTTTCCGTCACCAGGTTGCGGCCGGTCCGGTCGGCCTCTTGCAGATCCGACCGGTAGCTGGAGAGCAGTTCGGCCGGCCAGGTGAGGAACTGGCTCGCGCGCATCTCGTGGAACATCGGCCAGTTGCCCTGGCATGAGGCGCGTCCGCCCTCGTTGTTCGTGTTCTGGAACTGCCTCCATTCCAGCGTGATGACGGATTCCACCATGGTGGCCTCGCCGGTTTCCTCCGGCTTGGTGCCGTTGGCGTCGTGCCTGTCGCCTGATGGTTCGATGGTGTTCGTTGTCTTGTTCGTCATTGTTGGTTCCTGACCCGTTGTTTGATTTTCGACCCGCGCGTTATGCACGATGAAGACGATGTGCCGTGCGAATCGCCATGATTGATTGCGGATGGTGTTCGGCGGCGGTGGCCGATGGCGTGCGGCGACCGTTTGCGACCGACGTTCGTTCGTGGAAGCGGACCCGTCGTCACAGGCTGCGCAGGCATGCGTCCGTCGCGACGATATGCTTCTCCACGTACGGACGTTGCCATTCCAGGAACGTCTCATGCGATTCGGTAAGCCCCTCGTGAAGCAGTTCCGTGACGACCTCGGCGCAGATATGCTCGATGGTCGTGGTGATCGTGTCGATCGCAGGGCCTGCGCCCTTGCCGCCCTCGCCGAAACCTTCGCCACCGAAGCACGCGGCGGAGCTTAATCGCAATATCGTCTCCAGTTGCTCGGCGACATCGGCGAGACGCGTCGCCATGCGGCGGCTTAGTTTGCGCAACGCAGCGAAACGCCACTTGTAGTACGGCAGATAGCCCACGGAAACCGGTTCGTTGACCAGAAACACCAGCGAGGCGGTCGCATCGACGAATTGCGTGATGCTCAGCATCGCGGCCGCGCCATCGCCGCGTTCCAGCATGCGCGGCAGATTGTATTGCCCAGCCTGCGCCATCATGCCCAGACGGCGGGAGATCAAGGAAACGCGCACATCCTCAGGCATGAACGTGAATCCCTGACGGGTTTTGGAGAACATGCCCAACGGATCGGCGAACACACGGCCGTTCGTCGCGGTGGCGAGCGTCGCCTCCGGCAGCGTCAGCCATGCCGCGTAATCGGTCTGTGCCGGCGCCTCGGGGTAATTCGTGAGGCGCTCGAAGAAATCGTTGATGCGGAACACGCCGTCGCGCCGGTTCTCGCCCTGCGCGCGGGGCGTCGCGGGCGTGCGGTCCGTGTCTGCGAAGGCTTCGGGCGGCATGGATGCGCTGGTCGTGCCGTTTCCGTCGATGCCGGCATTCCCGGCATCTGTCCGGTCTGCTGCGGAAATCGCCTTGCCGTGACCGCGGAAACGCGGATCGCCCTGTCCGTCCACGGTGAACGCGCGGTCGAGCGCCTCGTAATCCGCCTGCAACCGTGCGCCGATCGCCGCATAATCCTCGTCGGTGAGCCACAGGCAGAAGCGCGGGCCGAAATCATGGTCCTGCGAATATACGTCGTCGAAGCCCAGGCATTCGGA
>DKCF01000050.1:33948-35177 GCA_002451435.1 Bifidobacterium sp. UBA6881
CCATTCCGGAGATTGAGGGCCGCTGCGGGTTTTGTCGGGGAATCGGATGCGTGGAAATATCGGGGATCGCGGAAGCCGTGGAAGCGGAAGCGTCGTGGTTCGTGGAATCGTCGGTTGCGACGAAGTCGGCGGAAGCCGTGGAAGCGGAAACGGCATGGCTGGTTTTGGCGGCACCGCTGTTCGTGGGGCATTTGCCGACTTCGCCGTCCACCACGTCCATCGGCCGTTCCTCATCGCCGAGCGATTGCTCCGCCATGCGCAGATTCGCCGACGTCGTGCGGTAATAATCGGTGTCGCACCCGTAACATTCCTCGATGACGCCCAACGCCCGCCGATAGCCGTCCACGGCCAGTGCGAATCGTCCGGCCATATAGCAGACCTGCGCGTATCCCGCCAGCGCGGAGGCGTAATGCGCGCTGTGCTCCAAATGCCCGTTCCGATAGATATCCAGGGCTTTCGCGGCATGGTGCATGGCCGAATCGAGCATCCGCGCGGCGTCGTCCCCGTTCTTGCCATGCGTGGCGTCATCCTTGTTTCCGTCTCCGTTCCCGTCTTCGCCGCGCGCGTCGGACCGCGATTGCCGGAGCTGCAACAGCAGCAACGCGAGATTCGTGTGCGTGGACGCGACATCCAGATCGGCGTCCGCGTTCGGCGATGATGCCTCCAACAACCGCAGCGCCCGCTCCAGTTCGTTCCTGGCATGTTCGGTCCGGCCGGTCTCGCCATAGAGCATGGACAGATTGTTGTGCAACGCGGCCAGTCTGCGGTCGGTGGGGGAGAACGCCGCATCCGCGGCAACCAACGCCCGGTGATACAGGGATTCGGCCTCATCGTACCGCCGTGCCGCCCGCATGCCGGTCGCCGCGTTGATCAACGTCGTCGCCCAGGCCTGCGGGTCGCGCTCGACGAGACGCAGACGAGACGCCAATGCCAACGTCCGTTGGATAATCCGCGCATTGGCGTCGTGGCGGCCTTGCGAACGGTAGAATCCCATCGTCTCGTTGAGCACGGTCAGCAGGCCCTCGTCGTCATGCGCGCGCTCGGCCGCTGCGGTTGCGCGCAGCAGATATGGTTCCGCCTGTTCTGCGGCTTCGTGCGCGTCGAAGATCGCGTCCAATCCCTGAAGAAAACGTCGCGCGTCGAAGCCGCTTTCGTTGCCGCGCGGATGGTCTGCATCCGCCGACGATGATTCGGCATCCGCGGTCGGTGATGCCGCGTGCCGTGTTTCG
>DKCF01000050.1:35205-36313 GCA_002451435.1 Bifidobacterium sp. UBA6881
CCGCATCGGCTTTGTTCGCATTGAAGACATCGTTGTCGGTCATGCCGTCTCCCAACCATCGGTTTTTCTGACTGGTTCCAATGTAACGCGGTTCCCGAAAGCACGTGCTGTCGGCAGGGGTGATGTTGCTCTCAAAAAAGCCGGCGTCGAGAACACGACGTCGGCTTTTGAAGATAAAGCATCATGATTGGACGGATTCGGCGAATCGTCAGACCTGCACTTCGCGCATACGTTCGGCGGCGCCCGTATGGGTTTCGTAGCGGCGCGAGTAGATCACCAGGGAAATCACGGCGAGCAGGGTGATCGGAGCTCCCGCAATTCCGGTGAAGTGATAGTTCATCGCGCTCACGTTCAGCGCCAGACCGCCGACGATCGAGCCGACCGCATTGCCGAAGTTGAAGGCGATCTGCACCGCGGCGCCGGTGATGAGCTCGCCGCCGCCTTCGCCTGCACGCACCATCAGCAATTGCTGCGGGGACGAGCAGAAGAACATCGCGAAACCGATGAGCAGCGTCAGGAACGCCGTGGTCACATGATTGCCCGGTACGAAGAACACCAGCAGCAATCCGCATGTCGCGATGAACTGCGACAACGCGGCGGTCGCGCCGGCTTTCCACCAATCGGTCAGCTTGCCGCCGGCGATGCCGCCGAGCACCATGCCGAAGCCGGCCAGCACCATCAGCATCGGAACCAATGCGGAAGGCCATCCGCCGGTCTTCTGCAGCCATGGCGAAATGTAGCTCCACCAGCAGAAGATGCCGGAATTGCCGAAGAACACGGCCAGCAGAATGAACCACGGGCCGATATGGGTGAGCGGGCGGAACTGCCCCTTGATGCCGGCGTCCTTGATCGGGGCGACGAACGGCACCCAGGCGAACGTCAACGCCATCGTCATCAGGGCCCAGCCGGCGAGGATCGCGAACGCGAGGCGCCAGGAAAGCGACTCGGAAAGCAACGTTCCCGCGGGCACGCCCAGCATGTTGGCCACCGTCTGCCCGGTCACCATCATCGAGACGGACTGCGCCTCCTTGCCCTTGTCCGCCAATGTCTTCGCGATCAGCGTCGCCGTGCCGAAGAACGCGCCATGCGGCAGACCGGAGATGAAGCG
>DKCF01000050.1:36322-45697 GCA_002451435.1 Bifidobacterium sp. UBA6881
GCGGCCAGCAGCATGGGGGCGTTGATGGAAACCGCGCTCAGCGTGTTGCCCACCAGCGCGATCGCCATGAACAGGATGATGAGGTTCTTTGGTGGCACCTTGCGGCCGAACACCAGAATCAGCGTGCCGACGCACACGCCGATCGCGTATGCGGAGATGAAATGGCCCGCCGTGGGGATGCTCACATGCATGGCGGCTGCGGTCTGGGGCAGGATGCCCATCATCACGAACTCGGCCGCGCCCAGAATGAACGCGCCTGACGCCAAGGCCAATATGCTTCTCTTCATGTGTTCCTTATTCTCTCGGAATCCTGGAGTGTGGAATGCAACCCAGCCGATTTCCCAAACCATCGACGCCTGCATATCGCTCAACGTCGGTGGTTTGGGAAACGGGATGGATATGAAAAAAGGCGGAACCGAAGTTCCGCCTTTCAGTTGTCGGGCTGGCGGGATTTGAACCCGCGGCCTCTTCGTCCCGAACGAAGCGCGCTACCAAGCTGCGCTACAGCCCGTTTGGCAACAGTTGGTTATATTACACGAAGTCGGACGGTATGCAAGGCCGGCGTGTCGTGTGTTGTGTAGTGGCACCTCGGTACACTGTTTGCTTATGACTGAGACCAATGAATCCCAAGAGAACCAGAACGAAGAAGAGTCCGCAGTTCCCACGATGACCACGGTGGAACGCGCCGAAATGCTGCTGCAGCAGGATGCTGCCATCCGCGCCAAGATCGACGACGGCGCGTCTTTGGACGAGGCCGTGGACCCGTCCAACAAGGAATTCGGCCCGCTGGCCCACCCCGAGCAGGTGCAGATGCGCGTGGCCAAGCGCGCCATGATGCTCAAGGAGGGCATCCAGCCTTACCCGGTGACCCTCGACGTCACCGCCACCATCGAAGAGGTCCGTGCCAAGTACGACGGCAAGCTCGAAGCGGGCGACGAGACCGAAGACGTGGTCGGCATCGCCGGCCGCGTGCTGTTCCTGCGCAACGCGGGCGGCCTGTGCTTCGTGCAGCTCGCCGCCGGCGACGGCACCAAGATCCAGGGCATGATCTCCAAGAAGGAGATCGGCGCCGACTCCCTCAAGCAGTTCAAGCAGCTGGTCGACTTGGGCGACCACCTGTTCGTCAAGGGCCGCGTGATCGCCTCCAAGACCGGCGAACTGTCCGTGTTCGCCACCGAATGGGCCATCGCCGCCAAGGCGCTGCAGCCGCTGCCTGCCCTGCACAAGGAACTGAACGAAGACACCCGTACCCGCAAGCCGTACATCGGCATGATCGCGGACGAGAAGATCCGCAACATGGTGCGCAACCGTTCCAAGGCCGTCGCCTCCCTGCGCAAGACCTTCGCCGACCACGACTTCCTCGAGGTCGAGACCCCGATGCTGCAGACCGTGCACGGCGGCGCCGCGGCACGTCCGTTCACCACGCACATGAACGCCTTCGACCTGGACCTCTACCTGCGCATCGCGCCGGAACTGTTCCTCAAGCGCTGCCTCGTCGGCGGCATCGACCGCGTGTTCGAAATCAACCGCGACTTCCGCAACGAAGGCGTCGACGCCACCCACGCGCCGGAATTCACCATGGTCGAGGCATACCAGGCCTACGGCAACTACGACACCATCGGCGCGCTCGTCAAGCAGCTCGTGCAGGACACCGCCATGGATGTGTTCGGCAGCCACAAGGTGACCCTGCTGGACGGCACCGAATACGATTTCGGCGGCGAATGGAAGACCATCAGCATGTACGACTCCCTCTCCGAAGCCTTGGGCGAGGAGATCGTGCCGAACGGCGGTCCGGACAACCCCGGCACCTCCGTGGAGCACTTGGGCGAGATCGCCGACAAGCTCGGTGTGGAGCGCGACGATGTGGAGAACCACGGCAAGCTCGTCGAACACCTGTGGGAGCACTTCTACGAGGACAAGCTGTACGAGCCGACCTTCGTGCGCGACTTCCCGGTCGAAACCTCCCCGCTGGTCAAGGGCCACCGCTCCAAGGCGGGCGTGGTCGAGAAGTGGGATCTGTACGTGCGCGGCTTCGAACTGGCCACCGGCTACTCCGAACTCAACGACCCGGTCGTGCAGCGCGAACGTTTCGTGGCCCAGGCCAAGGACGCGCTCGCCGGTGACGAGGAGGCCTGCGACATCGATGAGGACTTCCTGGAGGCCCTCGGCGTGGGCATGCCTCCGGCAGGCGGCATGGGCATGGGCATCGACCGACTGCTCATCGCCCTGACCGGCGCCACCATCCGCGAGACCATCACCTTCCCGCTGGTCAAACCGCTGAATTGAGCGAAGCTCAGTTCAGCGGCTTGACGCGAGGCGGACAAGCTGACGGCCCAGTGGGCCGTCAGCCCGCCGGAGCCATCTTCTAAAAATGAAACCACTGAACTGAGGCAATAAGATTTGAGGGCGTTTCCCGATGGGGAGCGCCCTTTTCGTATTTGAGAATGTGACTTCAGCTGGTGTTTCGTGCTGCTGCGGAGGATAGCTGGGGAATGCCTGAGAAACATTGAAGCTAGACGCGCCGTGTGAGCTAGGCCACATTCATCACTATCGTGTTGACGAATTTGTCGACGAAGGTCTGATTGTTTTTGTCCCATAATGGCCAAAGGAAGCCGATGCGTAGCGGTGCCCAATCAACGATGTGCGCCATCTCGCGTAGCCCCATACCAAGCGTGCCATGGCGAAGCTCAATGCCAGAACGCGCAGCCGGGCGATCGCCATATGACTCACCGAAAATGGGGTCGCCGGGAAACCTGAATCGCACTTAGAATGGCGTTCCATCCTAAGGGCTTCCGGTATTACGGTCACTTATCTGAAAGCTTGACGGCACTGAAGGGAAAAGAAAATCCCCGGGGTTTCATGATATTTCGCATGAGTGACGTTCCGGGGCATTCACCAGTAGTATAACTTTCATGACAGACATGGTGAATGCATCCTTGCAGGATTTACAAGAATGGTTTTCCTCGGATCGGATGGAAACGTATATCCATTCAGCGCAAAATACTGGATGCGATGCGGTCGATTTGTATGTTTGGAATGAGCGAATATCCAAGGCCTTGCTGGAAGATATAGCGCATATTGAAGTATTGTTGCGTAATTTCATATCAAGACGGTTGGTCGAAGATAGCGGTCGTGTTGATTGGTATCACGATAATGATCGCTACCGTTTCAGCACGGCTCGATCAACAAGGTTCAACGATTCCATAGCTGAAATCGAAAAGAACATCCGACACGCTAATAAACAAGTGCTTCCCGGGCGTGTGATTAGTGGCATGATGCTTGGGTCGTGGTGTTTCCTGCTGACTGGACGTCTTGAACAGACGGTTTGGAAAGCTATAGTGAATCCCAAAAATGGCGGCATGCCCAATTATCCTCTTCGCAAACGTTCTGTGTTTGAGCATCATGTCAAAATGATGCGAGATTTGAGGAATCGGCTTAGTCATCAGGAGCATATTGTGATGCCGGATTTCGCTAAGGAAAATCGGTATCTTGACGAATGCTGCGACAATCTCATGTGGATTGCCCGAGCAATTGAACCTAAAGCTGCTGATTGGATTCAGGAACAATCGCGGGTTCGTGCATTACGTCTCACTCGTCCACTGAATCAGCTGAACATTATTTGACGGTGGATCGCGGATTGACGGATGGCTGGAAATCGAGCCGCGGATATGACTTTAGAATGGCGTTCATGCAGGTATCGACTTGGATTCGCGGCGCTCGCTTGAAGACGCTGCCGTTGGCAATCGCTCCGGTGGTCATCGGCGCCGCGCTGACTGGCGCCACCATCTGCGAGACCATCATCTTCACGCGAGGCGGGAAAGCTGACGGTCCGGTGGGCCGTCAGCCCGCCGGAGCCATCCATGTATAAATCTGAAGCCGCTGAATTAAGTGAGGCTCGATGCATATCGGTTTGGCGTAAAATGAAGAAGCTGACGACCTTCTGGGCCGTCAGCTTCTTCATTTTGGTCGGTGACAGGTTCTTGTGCATAAAAATCAAGGCAGGCGTTCGGGGAAGGATCTTCTGCTCTTGAGCGGTTGCTGATTATTGTAAGGGAGCGGCCACACTGTAATTGTTCTCTGAATTTTCACGTGGATCTCTTTATCTTTGACTCAATTGAGTGATTTTAGATGAGGATTGACGCCAGGAGTTTTGCGACCGTATGCGCGGTATTGGCGTTAACGCCCTGTTGCCGTAGGAACCGTTCAATTTTATTGGCAGCCCAGTTTTCTGGCTTCTGCAGAAACCCGGAAAGCTTACCGAGCCATTTTGCTCCTCTAAAGATTTTTGCGGCGATTTTGAGGGCTTTAGCAACGTTGCCTACTGCTCCACGAGTCATTGGCTTATTTTCGCGGTCCGTTAGAATCTGCAGAATTTCATATTGCGTAGCGGATGAAACGTTTGCAGATGCCATTGCTGCTATAAATTCCGATCGTTCTTCTTCAGAAAGTTGCCGAAGAAGTTGATTTTCCTCTTGGCGTGAAATAGAAACCGTGGATTCTGGAACAGCACCAGGAACTGGCTCTGAAGCCACTGCCACGGTCCCTCCTGATAGTAGTGTTGCACATGTTGCAATAACTGCAAGTGTTTGGATTCCGGCGTTCTTCATATGTCCGTCCTTTCTTCTTGGATTTGACAGTTTCAAAGTAAGTGGTTTTGAGGAAAGGCGCATAGAAAACTGTCACCCGATAAGGGGACGTTTAAATATGCGTTCCAAACGGGTGACAGCTTCGTTGCCTTGGGCTGTCGCCTGCTCTTTGATAGGGAATCGGATATGGTTCCGTATTGAAAAGAGGCATAATATGTCGAACCAGGAGAAGGCAGCAACCACGAAGCGGGATTCCGAACCTGCCGGAGTGCGTGGTTTCCTGCGCGAGGTGTTCCTCGACAAGGACGACATCGAGCATGAACGCAGATTCGATTGCAGGTCGCTGCCGTTGATCGCTGTCGCATTGGCGGCCGGATGGCTGTATTCGCAGGACGGCAACGCTGCGTATGCATGCGTCAGCGCGGTGTTCGCGGTTGCGTACGCCGTGTATTTCATCGTCAATCGCGGCGCGTATATCGTGCATGTCGTACGCGGGGAGCGTGTGATTCCGGACGGCATCGGCACAGATGCAAAACAGCCATGGAATCCGGCTTGGCTGAGCATGTTGGCGTCGTTCATCGACAATGACACGGCATATGCGATCATCGGCGGTTACGGGATTCCGCTGGCCGGCACGGCGGTCATGGTCGTCTATGGCATCTACGGCTGGCGTTGGCTGGCGGTTCTCGGCATTGCGCTATGCGTCGTCTATGCGGCATATTGGCTGTGCTACGCGTTCGTCGTCATGCATCGCAGGCTGGTCGATGCATTGCGCGACCGTAACAGTCGTCTGGAACAGGCACAGTATCGCATGTCGATGATGGAGCGTGACACCATGCTTGCCAGCAAAACCCACGATACGGTGACCGGCGGGCTGTCGTACATCGCGTTCGTCGCCCAGCAGCATGTGGATGATCCGCAAATCTCCGATACTGAGCGTGCGGCCTGGCAGCGGATCGATGAGACCGCACAACACACGATGGACAACGTCCATGCCGTCATTGACATCCTCGGACATGCCGACGAGACCGAGTCCTTACGCACCGATGGCGGGAATAGGGATCGCCTTGCGGCGCACAACGGCTCGTTCTCCGATATGGTCCGAGCCCATTGCAAGGAAGGTGACAATCGCCTGCATTCGTTGGGATTCGCTGGCGAAAGCCATGTTGCAGAAACAGGGGAATCGTTTGAGATTGGGCGCGAACGAGCCGACGAATGCATGCGGCTGCTTGATGAGCTGTACGCCAATATCGCCGGGCATGCCGCTCCCAGCCAGCCATACGCGGTGTTCGTGAATGTCGAAAATGGCCATCTGCATGTGACCGAGACCAATTCCATCCCTGAATCAGGCGAAGGGCGCGCGTATCGGAGGCCCGTTTCAGGCAGAGGCATTGCTTTCCACCGTGACGCGATCGAAAGGATTGGCGGAACATTGCATAGCTCCCAAGAAGACGGTGCATGGACGGTGTCCGCCGACATTCCGCTGGAAGGGTGATGATGGAACATATGAATGAGGATCAGCCGATGCGAATCGGCATCGTGGACAACGACGAGCTGACCTTGGCGGCGCTGTCCGCATATCTGGAGCAACGATTTGGCGCGGGAAGCGTCGTCTGGCGATGCGTGCTCGGCGGCAAGGCGGTGCGGCTGTGCCGTGATGAACAGACTCGGCCCGGTATGCTTCTGCTGGATATGTCGCTGTCCGACATGGACGGCGCCGCCGTATGCAGGGCGATTCGCGGCGAGAACAACAACATGCCCGTTCTGGCGATCACGTCGTTTCCGCTGCATCGGTTCGCGGCGCAGATCGCCGATGCAGGAGGGCAGGGCGTCGTGGCGAAACGCAATCTGCGGAATATCGGCATGGCCGTGGAGCAAGTGGCCGCCGGCCTGACATATATGCCGCCCGAATTGTCGGACAGTATGCCGGGGCTGCGGTTCGAAACGGCTGACAAGGCATATGCCAGACTGTCCCGCGCCGCGGAACGGAAACCCGTTGCGCTGTCGGAACGCGAGGAGGCGATCATGCGCGGATATGCGGATGGTCTGACCACGCAGCAGGTGGGAGAACGGCTTGGTCTCTCCGAGAACACGGTCAAAACCCACACCAAGCGTGTCATGTTAAAACTCGACGCCAGAACGCGCAGCCAGGCGATCGCCATATGGCTCACCGAAAAATGGGGACGCCAAGAAACCTGAACCGAACGTAGAATGGCGTTCATGCAGGTATCGATTTGGATTCGCGGCGCTCGTCCGAAAACGCTGCCGCTGGGCTTGTCTCCGGTACTCATCGGCATCGCCGCCAGCTGGCGTTGGGCGTCGCTGGACGATCTGGATGAGTGTCCGCCAGGTATGGGGCGTTTAATGACACATTGGCCATATCCCTACGAATGGAAGGGGTGCGGCCTTGCAATGCGGTGGTTTTGTGTTGTTGCCATGCTGTGCATCGTGGTGGCGGTCGGTTTGCAGATCACGGTGAACTATCTCAATGATTATGCGGACGGCATGCGGGGCGCGGATGCCGCAAGAACCAGCGATAATGCAGGTCCGCAACGTCTGGTGGCATCAGGCGTGAATCCGAAACAGGTGATGGTGGCCGCATCCATTGCCGCGTTAACGGCATGCGTAGCCGGGCTTGCCGTCGTTATCATCACTGAGTGTTGGTGGTTCATTGCTCTGGGACTGTTGTGCTTATTGGCAGCATGGGGATATACCAATGGCAAACATCCCTATGGCTATCAGGGATTCGGTGAGGCTGCTTCGTTCGTGTTCTTTGGTCCGGTTCCTGTTCTGGGCACTCAGATAGCGCTGTGCAACACAGTGACGGTAATGGGCGTAATCGGTGGCATCATCGCCGGTCTGTTCTCCGTCGGCGTGATGATGGTGAATAATCTACGTGATGCGCAGGCAGATGCCAGTCATGGCAAACGTACGTTGATCGTGCGTATTGGCGTGCCACAAGGCCGGCGCTGGTATTGCCGTGCCATCGGCTTGGCAACAGTGTTGACCGCGGTGTGTGCCATGCCGTCGTCGGTGTATCTCTGGATATTGGATCAGCTTGTTGCTTTGCCTGCGGAAGTAGATGCCAAGTGTGAGTGCTCGGAATATGGCATCAACTGTCCGACTTGGGGAACGACTGACTGGCTGTCTCTGCTGCTGTCTGTTGCCGCATTGGCTGGCATCGTACTGTGCGTGGTGTTGGTGGTGCGATCCAAGAACGCAGTTCGTCAAGAACAGTGGCGTCAGGCATTGCCCTTGTGCTCAATGAGCTCGTTGGCTGCCGCATGTGCTTTTGTCGGCAACGCCTTACAGGCGTCAACGTTGGGAGGGCTCCCATTCGTCTGGCTCGGCTAATAGACTGCACAGTATGACTTACAAACTAGTATTGCTCCGTCATGGACAGAGCGCATGGAATAAAACCAATCAGTTCACCGGCTGGGTCGACGTCCCGCTGACCGAGCAGGGTGTCGAGGAGGCCAAGAACGGCGGCCGCCTGCTCAAGGAGAAGAACGTCCTTCCGGACATCGTCTTCACCTCGATGCTGCGTCGCGCCATCAACACCGCCAACGTCGCACTGGACGAGGCCGATCGCCTGTGGATTCCGGTCAAGCGCAGCTGGCGTCTGAACGAGCGCCACTACGGCGCTCTGCAGGGCAAGAACAAGACCACGATCCGTGAAGAGTACGGTGACGAGAAGTTCATGCTGTGGCGTCGTTCCTACGCCACCCCGCCGCCGGAGATCGATCCGAACGACCAGTACGCGCAGAACAACGACCCGCGCTACACCGGCGATCCGGTTCCGGAAGCCGAGTGCCTGGCCGACGTGGTCAAGCGTGTCGAGCCGTACTTCAAGTCCGACATCGAGCCGGAGCTGAAGGCCGGCAAGACCGTGCTGATCGCCGCCCACGGCAACTCCCTGCGCGCCATCGTGAAGATGCTTGACAACCTCTCCGAAGAGGAGATCGCCAAGGTCAACATCCCGACCGCAATGCCGCTGCTGTACGAGCTGGACGAGAACTTCAAGCCGATCAAGCCGCGTGGCGAGTACCTGGATCCGGAAGCTGCCGCTGCCGGTGCCGCCGCCGTCGCAGCTCAGGGCCAGAAGTGATGTGATGTGGTCGCCGCGTGAATGATGCGGCGGCCGCATGAAACACATGGCAAAGGTGGGAACCCGCATATTGCGGGTTCCCACCTTTTTGCATCTTCGCGATGATAATGGTTCGAGGCTTGCCGGGAGCGCCCGCGACCGTCTCGAATCGGCGAATCGGTTCAGATCACGCCGTATTCCTTCAGCAACGTCGGAATGTCGGTGGAGCCGAGCTTCTTCAGAATCTGCTTCAGCACCGCCTTCTCCACGAAGTTGAGGTTCATGTCGGTGATCGGCTTGCCGTCGCGCAGCATCACCGTGGCGTTGAGCAGATTGCGCACGTCGTACACCGACCCCCACACTTCCGGCACGCCGCGGTCCACGTCACATAGTGTGTACACGGCCTCCATACCGGTGCGCATCGAATATTCGGTGGTGAAGATCGTGTCGCGCGGAGTCTCCGCGAACTGGCCGAGGAACGCGAAGTTCACCGCGCCATCGGGCACCACGTCGGGACGGTCGCCGGCGGAACGCGGCATGAAGAACGCGTCGATGTACGGCATCATCACCGGAACCGTGTTCGCATGGTTTCGGGCCAATTCCGCGATTTTGTCGGTCGGCACGCCCATATGGTAGAGCCATTCCTCGCAGATCTCCTCGCCAGTGCATTCCCGCATCGGTTTCTTCACGTAGTTGCCGGGC
>DKCF01000109.1:0-2499 GCA_002451435.1 Bifidobacterium sp. UBA6881
TATACGAGCTCCCCCACCTGGACTCGAACCAAGACAAAGGGTTCCAAAGACCCGTGTGCTGCCATTACACCATGGGGGAACGGCGGAATCAACTGGTTGTTTCCGCCAAGTGTCTATTATGCCATATGCCGCCGAAATCCGACGCCGCGTGTCGGAACCGGACTCGGAATCCGCGAGTGCCACGCCGTAAACGCGAAACGTGCCCCGCACGCATAATCCCGCATACGGGGCACGTTGGGAAGACGGAAATCAGGCGAACAGGAATCCCTGGCCGTGGTGCTCCGGATAGGTGTCGAACAGTTTGGCGACGGAACCGTCTTCGAACACGGCGCGGATGGCGCTTGCCAGCAGCGGCGCGATAGACAGCACGGTGAGGCCGTCCCAACGCTTCTCTTCCGGAATCGGCACGGTGTCGGTGAGCACGACCTCGCGGGCGCCGCAGTTCTTCAGACGTTCCACGGCCGGTCCGGACAGCACGCCGTGCGTGGCGACGACGGTCACCGACTTGGCGCCCGCGTCCCTCAGCACGTTGCATGCGCCGGCGATGGTTCCCGCGGTGTCGATCAAATCGTCGACGAGCACGCAGTCCTTGCCCGCGACGTCACCGACGACGCGGTTGGAGACCGCCTGGTTCGGGCGGGTGATGTCGCGGGTCTTGTGCACGAAGGCGAGCGGACCGCCGCCGAGGCGCTGGGCCCACTGCTCGGCCACGCGGATGCGGCCGGCGTCCGGGGAGACGACGGCGACGTTGTCAAGCTGGTTGGAGAAACGGTCGCGGATATAGTCGACCAGCACCGGCATGGCGATGAGGTGGTCGACCGGACCGTCGAAGAAGCCCTGGGATTGTGCGGCGTGCAGGTCGACGCTCATGATGCGGTCGGCGCCGGCGGTTTTCAGCAGGTCGAAGACGAGACGGCAGGAGATGGGCTCGCGGCCGCGGTGCTTCTTGTCTTGGCGGGAGTATCCGAGCAGCGGGCAGACCGCGGTGATGGAGCGCGCGGAGGCGCGCTTCAACGCATCGATCATGATGAGCTGTTCCATGATCGACTGGTTGATCGGGTTGGCGTGGCTCTGCAGCACGAACACGTCGGCGCCACGCACGGATTCGGTGTAGCGCACATACATCTCGCCATTGGCGAAATCGTATGCCGTGGTCTCCAGGATGTCGATGCCGAGCTGTTCGGCGACGTCCGCCGCCAGCTTCGGATGGGTCCTGCCTGTGACAAGGATCAGATTTTTATCAGGCTTTCCCTCAAGGATTGCGCTCACCGTGTCTCCAAACGTCTGTTTCCGTCAATTGGACGTGACCAATGATAACCGTTCGCGCAGACCTCACCGGGCGCGCGTGTTCCCCCGTTTTTCAGCGGTACAGGCCATGCTTGCCGATGTACTGCACCACGCCGTCCGGCACGAGATACCAGACCGGCTCGCCATGTTCCGCGCGTCTGCGCACATCGGTGGAGGAAATCGCCAGCGCGGGGATCTCCAGGGTGTCGACTTTGCCTTCCGGCAGACGCACGCCTGCCGGCGACGAGTATCCGGGACGCGTGACCGCCACGAAATGCGCCAGGTCCCACATCTTGTCGGCGTCCTTCCATTGCATGATCTCCGCGACCGCGTCAGCGCCGGTGATGAAGAACAGTTCCGCGTCGGGCCTCTGCGCGCGGATGTCGCGCAGCGTGTCGATGGTGTAGGTGATGCCGGGCCGGTCGATGTCGACGCGCGAGACGGTGAATTTCGGATTCGACGCGGTGGCGATGACCGTCATCAGGTAGCGGTCCTCGGCGTTGGTGACGTTCTTGTCGAGTTTGAACACCGGACGGCCGGTGGGCACGAAGATCACCTCGTCGAGGTCGTACACCCATGAGACCTCGGACGCCGCCACCAAGTGCCCGTTGTGGATGGGGTCGAACGTGCCGCCCATGATGCCGATCCGGGGGCGGTTATGCCAGTTGCCGCGGGCCGAACGGCATCCGTGGACCATCGCGGAATGCGTTTCGACCACGGAGAGTTCCGACATGCGACGTTCCGGCTCGGCTGCCGGAGCCTTCACGGAAACCTTGGATTCCTTGGAACTGACGGAGTTTTCGCGGCTTTCGGCGGAGTCGTCCGCCGCGGACGGGCCGTTCGGCTCCGGACGCGTCTGTTCGGGAACGCTCATGCGGCTTCCTCGTTCTTCTGCTCGCGGTCGGCGTCGGCGGTTTCCTTTTCGATGCTGTCGGCGGTCGGCGAGGTGTTGTCGGGGTCGATCTTGTCCATGTCCTCGTCCCATTCGTCCTGCACGACGCGGCGGATCTCCGCGAAGGTCGGCAGCGGGAATCCCGGCTGGTAGATGCGGCGCACCTCGGCCACGCGTTCGGTGACGCGGATCAGGGTGTCGGTCATGCCGTCGATGTCGCGGTCGCGTTCCATCGCGCTGAATTTGGCGATGTACTGTTCCATGTCGCGCATCTGCGTGTCGATGGTCTCGACCTGCTCCGCGTCGGGTTGGGACACGTC
>DKCF01000109.1:2595-9739 GCA_002451435.1 Bifidobacterium sp. UBA6881
ATCTGCACCAGGAACACGTAGCGGACGATGCTCAGACGTTCCGAGGCGAGGCGCAATCCCAAGTAGGGGTCGTCGAGGTCCGCGTCCCACGGATTGTCAAGTCCGTTCACATACAACTCGCTCATGCTCTCACCTGTCCCGTTCCGTATCCGATCCATTTGGTCGTGGTCATCTCGCGCAGGCCCATCGGACCGCGCGCGTGCATCTTCTGGGTGGAGATGCCGAGTTCGGCGCCGAAGCCGAACACGCCGCCGTCGGTGAACCGTGTGGACGCGTTGACCATCACCACGGCCGAGTCGATGCGCGCGGTGAACTCCTCCACCGCGGAATAGTCCTCGGCGATGATGGATTCCGTGTGGCCCGTCGAATGGCGGTTGATGTGTTCGATGGCCTCGTCCAGCGAGTCGACGACCTTGATGCCGATCTTCAGTGCGAGGTATTCGGTGTCCCAGTCCCCGTCGGTGGCCGCGACGAGGTTCGCGCCCTCGATGCCGGTCTTGGCGATGATGCCGTACGCGCGTTCGTCGGCGTGCATCTCGACGCCGGCCTTGGCGAGCGCCTCCGCCGCGACGGGCAGGAAGCGTTCCGCGACGTCTTTGTGGACGAGGAGCTTTTCGGCGGCGTTGCATACGCCGACGCGCTGTGTTTTGGCGTTGATGAGGATGGGGATGGCCTTGTCGAGGTCGCCGGAGCGGTCGACGTAGATGTGCACGTTGCCGGCGCCGGTTTCGATGACGGGCACTTTGGAGTTGCGTACGACGGCCTGGATGAGTCCCGCTCCTCCGCGTGGGATGAGTACGTCGATGTGGCCACGCGCCTCCATCATGGCGGTGGCGCCCTCGCGTCCGTATTCGTCGACGGATGCGATCAGGGCGCGGTCGTAGCCGTGCCGCGCGAGCGTGTCGCCGATGACGTGGAGTGCGGCGGCGTTGGTGCGTTCGGCGGCGTGTCCGCCTCTGAGCAGGACCGCGTTGCCGGATTTGACGCACAGCGAGGCGACGTCGACGGTGACGTTGGGGCGCGCCTCGTAGATCATGCCGAGCACGCCGATGGGCACGCGCACCTGCTGCAGGCGCAGGCCGTTCTCCAGATGGTATCCGCGTACGACCTCGCCCACCGGGTCGGGCAGGGACGCCACGTGGCGCACGCCTTGGGCCGTGGCTTTGACGCGTGGGACGTCGAACTTGAGCCGGTCGAGTTTGCCCGCGTCCATGCCGTGTTCGGCGGCCTCGCTCATGTCGAGCGCGTTGGCCCGCGCGATGGCGTCGGCGTGCGCGTCGAGCGCGTCGGCCACCGCTTCGAGCAGCCGGTTCTTCGCCGCGGTGTTGGATTGGGACAGTCGGGCTTGCGCGCGGCGTGCGGCGTCGCCCATCCCGCATACCGCCTCGAGCACGTCGGCGTTTACGGCAGCGGTCTGGTTCTGTGGATTCGTCATAGTTCCCTAGGATAGCGTCTTCCCGCGTTCTCCGGTCCCTGTGACCATTATTCATCCAACCTTCCGCTCGGCGCGCGCGGCGGGCGGAGGACCCGCGCCGCATGGCGTTCCATTCCACGGACGGGCCGCGCCCGTTTTCCGCCGCATGCCGGTACACTTGTGGTGTATCTGACGTAATTGTTCGTTCTATTGCTAAGGAAATCCAGTGACCACGTTCCACAGCACCCGCAGCACCACCGATTCGCTTACCTCCAAGCAGGCCATCCGCAAGGGCATCGCCGATGACGGCGGCCTGTTCGTGACCGATTCCCTGGGCGATGTCCACGTGGACATCGCCTCTCTGGCGGGCAGGTCCTACCAGCAGATCGCCTTCGACGTGCTGTCCGTGCTGCTGCCCGACTACACCGAGGCCGAGCTCAAGGAATGCATCGCCGAGGCATACGGCCCCCAGTGGTCCGATGGGAAGATCACCCCGGTCAAGCCGCTGGGCGACGATTACGTGATGGAGCTGTTCAACGGCCCCACCTCCGCGTTCAAGGACGTCGCCCTGCAGATCCTGCCGCGCTTCATGGCGCGCACCACCCCGGCCGACGGCGACAAGGACGAGAAGATCATGATCGTCACCGCCACCTCCGGCGACACGGGCAAGGCGGCTCTCGCCGGCTTCGCGGACGCGGCCGGCACCGGCATCACCGTCTTCTACCCCGAAGGCAAGGTCAGCCAGGTGCAGGAACTGCAGATGACCACGCAGTCCGGTTCGAACGTGAACGTGTGCGCGGTCAAGGGCAATTTCGATGACGCGCAGTCCGCGGTCAAGCGCATCTTCGGCGACAAGGAGCTTGCCGGCCGCCTCGCCGACGACTCCCACGTGGTGCTTTCCTCCGCGAACTCCATCAACGTCGGCCGCCTCGTGCCGCAGGTCGTCTACTACTTCTCCGCATACGCGCAACTGCTGGAACAGCAGGTCATCAACGTCGGCGACGAAGTGGAGTTCGTCGTGCCGACCGGCAACTTCGGAGACATCCTCGCCGGCTACTACGCGAAGCTGCTCGGCCTGCCGGTCAAGCATCTCGTGGTCGCGTCCGACAAGAACAACGTGCTGTTCGACTTCCTGACCTCCGGCACCTACAACCGCCAGCGCCCGTTCTTCCAGACCATCTCCCCGTCGATGGACATCCTCATCTCCTCGAACCTGGAACGCATGCTGTACTACATGTCCGACAAGGACACCCGCCTGATCTCCACGCTCATGAACGACCTGAACGAATGGGGCGCCTACGAAGTGCCGGAACCGATGATGAAGAAGATCCGCTCCATCTTCGGCACCGGCTGGGCCGACGAGAACCAAGTGCGCGACATGATCGCGGACTGCTGGAACAAGAACCACTACGTGATCGACCCGCACACCGCCTGCGGATACTTCGTCATGCAGCAGATGCCGCGCGATCCGCTGACCCCGCGCGTGCTGCTCAGCACCGCAAGCCCGTACAAGTTCCCGCGCGTGGTCAACGAATCCCTGGGCCTGGACGCCTCCGGCACCGACTTCGAATGCATGGACGTGCTGTCGAAGGCCACCGGCACCACCGCCCCGGCCGCGCTGCGCGGACTGGAGACCGCCGACGTGCGTTTCAGCAACGTCGTCGAGATCGACGGCATGGAAGGCTTCGTCGAACAGGCCGCCAAGGCCCTGTAAACAACGGCATCGGAGCGATTCAATCTCCCAAATCGGCATCGGCCGTCCGCGATATGCGGATGGCCGATTTTTCATTGCCGCGGTACAGTTCGTCTCCAGAGGAGGAAACAGTCATGGCACCATCATCGGCAAGCGCCGAATCCGCGGAACGCACACGTCGTGAAAACCCGGTGAAAACCACCGACACCAATAACAACACCACCGACAAGACGAAACCGTACACGGGAAAGCCGCATAAAGACCGGCTCATCACCCGCGACGTGGCACTGGTGATGATGGCGACGTTCTTCTTCATGACCAGCAACATGGTCGTCAACCCCATCATCGCCGGATACGGCGAATCCATGGGCGCCGCCGGAACGCTGATGGGAATAATCGCCGGCGCGATGAGCTTCGTATCCCTCTTCTGCCGTCCAATCGCGGGAAACCTCTCCGACCTCGTCAGCAAACGCCTCCTCGTGGCCGTCGGAACGGCGCTCTACATCATCGCCGGCATCATGTACTGCCTGGCGCACTCCACCGGCATGCTCATCGCGGCACGCATCGTCAACGGACTGGGCTTCGCCTGCGGCACCGTCTGCCTGGCCACCTGGGTGTCGCTGCTGCTGCCGATACGCCACATGGGCGCGGGCATGGGACTGTACGGCATCGTCAACGCGCTCGCCATCGCCGTCGGTCCGGCCTTGGGCATCCGCATGCAGGCGGCCGTCGGCTATCGTCCGACGTTCGTCATGTCGTTGGTGCTCAACGTCTGCGCGTTCCTGGTGGTGCTGCTGGTGAGGAACGGCGGCAGCCCCGCGCGCAGGGCGGAATCCCCGGACGGGCATGGACGGATCTCCGTTGCGGGGCATTTGCGTCACCGTCTGCGCCTGAGCAATCTGGTGGAACCGCGTGCGATTCCGCTGGCATTGGTGTTCATGATGTTCGCCATCCCCTATTTCGCGAACCAATCGTTCCTGGTGGATTACATCGCGGCACGTCATCTGCAGCATGTCTCATCCGATTTGTTCTTCGTGTTCTATGCGGCCGCGCTGCTGATCATGCGTCTGACCATGAAGGACCTGTTCGACACGAAAGGCTTCCGGTTCTGGCTGTCCATCTGCTCGCTGACGATGCTGGCGATGCTTGGGTTCCTGACGTTCCTGTCGAATGATTGGTATCTGTTCGGCGCCGGCGTCGCCATGGCCGGCAGCTACGGTCTGATGAGCTCGGTGACGCAGGCTCAGGCGGTGGTGATAGCGGGACGTGAACGCAGCGGCCTGGCGAACAGCACATATTACATGGGCATCGATTTGGGCATGTCGCTCGGCCCGGTGCTTGCAGGCGTGTTCTACGGACGCCTGCCGATCGTATGGTTCTATCCCGTGTTCATGCTCACCATGCCGGTCGCGTGGATCATCTACCTGTGCTTCCACCGCATGATCCATGCGAGGCGCTCCTGAATCGACAAGCCGGCCGCAAGTGCTATTACCCGGCTACGGAGCGGGCCATTCCGCACGCTACATGGTCGTCATGGCTTCCGATTTCGCCTGCCATCCGATTCGCGGACTGTCGTGCGCGCCTTTGCACGGATATTTCGTTCTCTCTGCGAAAATTCCGTCGCTTGTCGGATGAATCATGATCGTCTTCTTCGCTGGGCGACGTTTTCCAGGGCACGAAACGTCGCCGCCAGCGGAAAACATCGTATTTCATACGCAAAGCGACATGTTCCATAGCAGCAAATGGATATTCGCAATATGACAATGCATCGCGAAGGCAATCACGGCATGCATGTTCCATCACAAAGCACAATCACAAAGCGGCATTGACCGGTAGGCATGCCTATAAGTGAGCCGCAAGGCGAATCGTCGCGAAACTTCTATTGTCAGACGGCAATCCACAACCTCAAGCCTTCGCATGGCTGGATTTCCGGCACCCCAAAGCCGGTTGTCCACGACACGCCCGAACGACGTCGAGTTATCCACATTCCCCGATGGCGCTGGACATACGCACACCGAACAATTTACGTTCGGAACATGTCAAGGAAGATTGAAATCGAGCTGCTGGCTCAGATGGCAAAGACGGCTGGATGCTGCATCGACGTCGAGGCGTTGCCGCATGACCGGTCGTTGCATCGGGCCCTGCAGAGACGCGTCACCGGCGGCATCTTCGTCCGACCGTACAAAGGGCTGTATCTTCCGGCGACCTGTTGGATTGGGATGAATCCAGTGGAACGCGCGCGAACCACCGCGGTATCCCTTGCGCGACGGCACAGCTCATGGGTTTTCACCGGTCCGACCGCCGCCATATTCCACGGTCTGGAGGTCCCTTGGAACGTTCTCCATCGAACGACCGTCGTCAGCGCCGGCAATGGCGACACGTCATCTTCTGCGCCGTTGCGGAAGATCTACGCGCCGTCCGTTCCTATTGACACAATACCTTCGCCGGTGTTGAACATACGAAATCATGATCATGGCGCATGTGGAAATTTCATGTCGGCGAAAGCACTGTGCTCCTTCCTGTCCGCTCCGGCAATGATGTCGGTCACCACGGTCGAACGCGCCTTGGTCGATTGCGCGATGCACGACGATTTCCGATATGCGCTCGCCGCGTTCGATTCCGCATTCCGGCAGCGTAGGACCACTGCCGACGCGATCATCGATGCCTGCGATTCCGTTTCAGGTGACTGCGGTCCGGTTTTCCGGGCTTTGCATTATACGGATCCGCTTGCCGAGAACGGCGGCGAATCGTTATGCAGGGCACTCATCATCGAATACGGTTATGCGGTTCCAAAGCTGCAGCGCGAGTTCGTGGATCCGGCGAATTCGTTCAACAAGGCGCGGGTGGATTTCGTGTGGCATCTGCCCGATGGTCGGGTGATCGTATTGGAATACGATGGCATGCAGAAGTACGTCGATCCGAGAATGACGAATCGGCGGAGCGTGCAGCAGGTCGTTCGGGATCAGTTGGAACGGGACGCGTTGCTCAAACGGGCCGGTGTCACGACCATCGTCCACGCCACGTATGACGATGTGCGCAATCCGCTGGGACTGGTGGCGAAACTTGACAGGGCCGAGGTTCCCATGCGTACCGGGCTGAGATTCTTCGAACACGGCTGAGTGCGATGCGACACCGTCGATGGTCCGTCGACGGACCGGGCCACGGTCGGCGGGGGCGACACCCGAACCAGACGGTGACGTCCCCATACGGAACCGGCATCGACTGGAACGAATTCCACACCGGCACGCAATATCCCAACGCCGCTGACTGACACCGAAAAACCCGTTCTCAAGCACCACGAAAACTTCCTATAGGCCCGAACCCAGTGATGACCTGCCTGCGACATGCTTTGCCGAACGATCGCCATGGCATCTTTCGTGGCCTTGTGGGAATGAAAGCCTGCGCATCGGCCCGCCCGCATTCCGGCTGTAGAATCGCATTGTCGCCATAAACCATAGCGAAAGGGAACATGATGGGCGCAATTGCCAAGCACGATTTTTACGTGGCCGGACCGTTTTTCAACCCCGAACAGACTGCGAGCATGGAGCGTCTGGAACAGGTGCTTGCCGATCATGGCAAGTCGATGTTCAAACCGCGGTTCGCCAGCGTCATCGAAGAAGTCGGGCCGGAAGGCTGCTTCGCCGACGACACGAGGGGTATCCGCGAAGCCCGCGCGGTAATCGCCAACCTCATCGACGAGGATTCCGGAACGATGTTCGAAATCGGTTACGCGCATGCGCTCGGCAAGCCGGTGTACGGCTATCTGGAAGGGCTGGACGAGAACAGCCATGTGAACCTGATGATCGCGCAGTCCGTGGAGATGGTGTTCGCCGGCCCGGACGATCTGGCGCATTGGTTGGAAACCGGAGAACATTCCGAAATCACGTATCACCAGTTCTGAGCGGCGTTCGGCACGATTGCGTGCCGAACGTACCACGGCGCAAATGTCAACGCCGACCATGCGCGTAATGCATCGGATGGAGCTCCCGGACACATTACGGCGCAAACGATGACGGGCGGAGCCGGCTTTCCGATTG
>DKCF01000109.1:9840-19335 GCA_002451435.1 Bifidobacterium sp. UBA6881
CCCCGGATGAAATCGACGCACGACGATTGGGTTTCAGATGATTCCTCCGCCGAACGAAAGATAAGCGCGGCCGCATATTCTGCCGGTGCCATACGGAATATCAATCAGCGTGACCGCTCGTTTCCAATAATGAAGACGGGCGATTTCGTCGCTTGTCAGATGCATCACCAGCGCCATATTCGTTCAGCGACATTTCGTGCGATGTAAAACGTCGCCGACGATGGCGGCGTCGGTAATTCATTCCGGAAGCGACATGCAACGGCCAGAATCATCCTCATTCCGCATATCCAAAGGAAATTAAGGAAATTATAGGAGCGGTAGAACCACGACGTCGGAAATCACACATCTTACTGTTATATAACACGCCATAACAGTAAGACATAATCTGTGTTACTGTTGTATATAACAGTTGAACAGTTCGACATGAACCGTTCAACTGGGAAGCAAAACACCGCATAGAAAGGGGCACAGGTTGAAGCTGATCATCTCATCCGTGTCCGGAGAACCGATCTACGAACAAATCAAGAACCAAATCAGGTCCGCGATCATGTCGGGCGAACTTGCGGCAGGCGAGGCGCTTCCCTCGCTACGCAAACTCGCCAAGGAACTGCGCGTCAGCGTGCTCACCGTGACCAGGGCGTACAACGAACTGGCCGACGAAGGGCTCGTGGAGAACGTGCAGGGCAAAGGCACGTTCGTGATGGAACGCGGCAACGAACTCATGAAGGAACGCGCACGCGAACGCATCATGGACGTATTCGAGCAGACGGTCACCGCCGCCAAAGCCGCCGACATCAGCCTGATCGACCTGCTTGGCATGTTCGAGAAAGCCTACAGGGAACAATCATGAGCAAAGACCCCAAGGAAAGCAGAACTGGAAGTGGCCGTCGGCATCGCCTTGGCCGACGTCATCACGCATGAACCAATCAAGGCCGTGGACATACTCGTCTTCGCCGCGGCGACCGTGCTGGTCCTCATGCCGTTCAACGCCGCCATGCAACCGCTCCTATACCGGTTCTCCCCTTATCATGCCATGATCGTCTTTGTTCTCGGCATCGGCATAATCATAGGCGCGCTCTTTGGACTGCGCACGGCACTGCCGGAATTCGAAGAAGCCACCGATCGCTTGGCTGACGCGATCGGCAGGAACGAAGCAGCCGCACTGGCGGTGTTCCCGACCATCGATGTCATCGCAGTGGCGATTTCCCATAGGACGTCATTGCGCATCTGCCATCGCAAAGATATCTGGCCAACAGACCGCAACAATCTTCTTCAATGCAAACAATTGCAAAATGATGTGCGGAAACGAGTGTCTGCTATGTTGTGTAACGACAAAAGAGGAAGGAACACAAAATGAAGCTTATGCATGCGATTCGCCACGCGCTGGAAGTCCAGACCCTGAATGAAATGAGCCGTTCCGCGGGTGCGCCGAGTGTGAACAAGGCGCTGTCCGACATGGTTTCCAGCATGCGCTGATTACGCGACAACAGGGCGGTCCGCTACAGGCGGACCGCTTTTTTATTTTGATTCGATGGGCGATTCCCCAGCCGCCCATCGCCCGCCCATCAACAACGGCAAGGGCGATCCGCGCTACAGCACATCCGGCGCGTCCCGGAAGTCGAACATGACGCCATCCGCCACGTCGCAAATCTCAGACCAGTCGGCATCGGACGAATCGTCATGCATGGCCCACACCGTCATGCCAACGGATTTCGCGGACCGCATGCCGACCAACAGATCCTCGAACACGGTGCACTCCCCCGGCTCGATACCAAGACGCGACGCCGCCAACAGATACACGTCCGGCCGGTCCTTGCCGACGTCGCCCGCATCATCGACGCTGACGATCGCATCGAAATAATCAAGGATGCCGACGTGCCGCATCGCCGGCTCGCGCAAAGCCGGCGGCAGCGACGTCGCCACGGCGAGCTTCGCACCGCTCTCCTTCAACGCCGCCAGATATTCCCGCGCATGCGGTTTCGCCTCGACCACCGTGGCATACATGACGCGTGCCATACGGTCCCATTCCTCCATCAGCGCCTCGGGGGTTTCCGACAATCCGAAACGCTGGATGGTGTATTCGGCGATCTGCCGGAATTGCATCGCCGCGACCTTCGTCATGTAATCGTCAGGCGCCTCGATGCCGCGCCGCGCGAGAAAATCGACATCGACCTGGTCCCATACGCCCATGGAGTCAAGCAATGTGCCGTCAAGGTCGAAGATGGCCGCCTTGCCGTGATTGTTCACCGTATTGCCGGTCATGATGGTTCACTCCTTATATCCATACCATGTATGCGACGGCATCCGCAAGGCAGCCGGCGCAAAACCCATTGCCGCAACAATACCGCGACGAACGCCGATTCGTCCCGTCAAATCAATGTCCCGTCAAATCGATGCAAGACATGTAATGCAGGCGCGTCAGTCAAGCACCGACGATTCGAGCAGCTCCTCGGCGTGCTCCAGCGACGCCTCGCTTTCGCTGCCCGACAGCATGCGCGCTATCTCATGCACGCGCTCATCGTTCCGCACCTGTTTGATGTCGGTCACGACCGAACCGTCATCGGCCTCGCCTTTGACCACCACATACTGCTCGTCCGCCCATGAGGCGACCTGTGGCAGATGGGTGACGACGATGACCTGCGCGGATTGCGCGAGTTTCGCCAGACGAGCGCCCAATTCGACCGCGGTTTTGCCGCCCACGCCCGCATCGACCTCGTCGAAGATGAATGTCATCGGAGGCACCGTGCCGCCGGCGACCACATGCCGTTCCGCGGCGACCAGCTCCAAGGCGAGCATGAGTCGGCTCAATTCGCCGCCGGAAGCGCTTTTGCCCATAGGCATCTGCGGCGACCCAGGGAACGGCGTGAACAGGAAATCGATGTCGTCCAATCCGGAAGCGTCCATCTGTTCCCGTTCCGAAACACGAATCTCCAGCTTCGAGCCGCCCATGGCCAACGAATCCAATTCCTTGGTGACCTTGGAGGCGAGTTCCTTCGCGGCCGAGGCGCGGCGTCTGCTCACCGCACGGGCGGCCTTCAACGCCGCTTCGAACAGTTTGGCCCGCTCCTCCTGCAATTGCCCGACCTTTTCCGGGGAAGCGTCGAGGTCCTCCAGATCGAACACCGCCTTGTCTCGCCATGCGATCACATCGGCCAAGGTCGGCCCCCATCTGCGGGTCAGCTCGTCCAGTTCGTGGATGCGGCCGTTGATGGAATCCAAGTCCTCCACGCTCGCGTCGTTGTCCACTTCGCCGGACAGCGTGAACACCACATCCGACAAATCCGTGCTGATGGAGTCGAGACGGTCGGCGAGTTCGGAGAACACGCCCTCCACATGGATGCCACGCAGAGCCTGGGACGCGCGGTCGATCAGATCGGCCGCGCTGGAGGATTCCACGTCATCCGCCACCTGGGAAGCGTCGAGCGCGCCCAACGCGCGGGTCACGCCCTCCGCGATCTCCGCCGCGTTCTCGATGCGGTCACGCCTCGCGCGCAATTCCTCCATCTCGCCCGGCTGCGGGTCGACGCGGTTGATCCGTTCGATGGACTCGCGCAGATAATCCGCCTGCTGCCGCATCGACGATTCCTGTCGGGACAGCCGCTCCAAACGCTCGTCCATGGCGTGCAGGGCGTGCCATGCCTTGCCATAGGCAGCCAAAGCGACTTCATCCGCCGCATACCGGTCCAGAAACTCACGTTGGCGAATCGTGGAGGCGATGCGCAGCTGGTCGGCCTGGCCATGGATCGTCACCAATTCCGCGGCGACCGATTGCAGCACCGAGCGCGGCACGCTGCGTCCGGACAGCATGCTGCGCGACCTGCCCGACGCGGGAACCTTGCGCGACAGAAACAGTTCGCCATCCTCGGGTTCGAACCCCGCCTCGTGCGCGGCCGCGACGGCGGCCGGCGACGACGCCACCTCGAATACGCCCTGCGCCCACGCCTCGTCGGCGCCGACCGACACGCGTCCGCCATCGGACGGGCCGCCGGAGATCAGTTTGATGGCGCTCAGCAGCATCGATTTGCCTGCGCCGGTCTCGCCGGTTATCGCCGTCATGCCTCCGGCCGGCGCGATCACCGCGGAACGAATCGGACCAAGATTGCGGATTTCAAGCTCCTCAAGCATGCCGGTTACTTCCCGCCTTCCTCGACGCCGTCCGAAAACGACTGTCCATGGTGCGTGCCGTCCGCCTTCCGCGCCTGCTCGCGCCAGCCGACGACGGGAAGATCGAATTTCGTGACCAGACGATTCGTGAACGGCACGCCGGAAAGACGGGCCAGACGCAACGTGCTCTTCGACTCGCGCACCTCGACGCGCGTGCCCTTCGGCAGGGCGCGTTGGCGGCGGCCGTCACAGCAGATCCATCCGTCGGAAGTCGAATCCTCGAGAATGTCCAAGGCGAACGTGGAGCCCGCGCCGATGATCAAAGGCCTTGCGAACAACGCGTGCGCGGCCAACGGCACCAATTGCAACGCCTTCACGTTCGGCCAGATGATCGGGCCGCCAGCGGAGAACGCGTAGGCGGTGGAACCGGTCGGCGTCGACACGATGACGCCGTCGCAGCCGAACGAGCTCATCTCCACGTCGTCGACGCGCACCGACAACTCGACCATCTTGCCACGGACCGCGCGCTCCAGTGTGATGTCGTTCAGCGCCCAATCCTCGATCGGCTTTCGCGCCCCGGGAAGCCACACATCGACATGGGCGATCATGCGCTCGTCGATCGAATAATCATGTTCGGCCACACGCCGGATGGCCTCGCTCATCTGGAAGCTTTCGAACTCCGCGAGAAAACCGACGTGCCCCAGATTGACGCCCAGAATCGGCACCTGCGTGCAGTGCACCAGCTCCGCGGCCCTCAGAATCGTGCCGTCGCCGCCCAGCACGACCACGATCTCCGTGCCGTCGTCGACCACCGGCGGCTGGCTGCCGAAATCCGGAGCCTCGACGTTATCGATGATCGACACCTCGAAGCCGGCCCCCGTCAGCTGGTCGACGGCCTCCTCGACCACCGTGCCGCTCTCGCGCAGGCGCGTATGCGTCACCACCACCGCGTGCCGTGTACCGAACATCCGCAAACCTTTCCACAGGCGACCATCCGAGGAACATCACGAAGACGTCCCAACGGCCATCATAATCGAACAAATGAACGAAAACGGGAAATCCACGCCGAGATCCGCGGGCCGAACACCGCGCGTCCGACGCCACGTCCAGCCGTTCCCGGCCCGTCCTTAGCCACACATACGCTTACAATAACGCAAAGGACGGAAAGACCACCATAGAAAAGGAGCGGGGAACGGCATGTCGAATCTCGTCTTTGACGAGTCCTCCTCCAACCGCGAGGCCTCGCACGGCTACGCATGGTGGTTCTCCGGAGACACCTTCGAAAAGGCCATGGCGGAAGACCGCAAACCGCGCAAACGAAGCCTCATGCATCGTCTGGTCAACCATCCTGGACGACTGACCATCTGCTATTTCATGCTGCTGGCAATGCTTTCCACCAGCATGCTGCTCACCCCCATCGCCACCCCGAAGGGCGAAACCACCACATTCACCACCGCGCTCTTCACCGCAGTGTCCGCGATCTCCACCTGCGGCATCTCCATCGTCAATTCCACCACCCACTGGACCACCTTCGGCCAAGGCGTGCTGATCTTCTCCGTGCAGATGGGCGGCTTGGGCGTCATGACCTTCGCCTCGCTCATCGCACTCGCCGTGAACCACCATCTCAAGGCGACGCAGCGCATGCTCACGGCCAACGAGCTCGGCACGTCGAAGCTCGGGGAAATCAGAGGCGTGCTCACGGTGGTCATCACCACCGCGTTCATCATCGAGGGCATCACCTTCTTCGCGTTGTTCCCGGGTCTGTACAAGGTCAACCATGGCGACGTGCGACAGACGCTGTGGGAATCGCTGTTCTTCGCCGTGATGGCATACAACAACGCCGGCTTCACCCCTGACGGCGCGGGACTGCACGTCAACAACTGGGCCGTGGGACTGCCGATCCTCGCCAGCGCGTTCTGCGGCACGCTCGGATTCCCGGTGCTGCTGAACCTCATGCGCTCATGGCGCGCGCACCGTCCGGCGAAGCGGTGGAGCCTGCACACGAAACTCACGTTGACGACCACGTTCTGCATCGTGATCGCCTCGTTCACCTGGTTCCTCGTCATGGAGTGGAACAATTCGCTGCTGTTCTCCGGGGACGACATCGAGCCACGGCTCTGGCACGCCATGGTGGCGGCGGTCATGCCGCGCAGCTCGGGCTTCGACCTTTCCTGGATGCCGGGCGTCAGCGATGCCACGAAAGTGTTCCTGTCCATCGTCATGTTCATTGGCGGCGGCAGCACCTCCACCGCCGGCGGCATCCGCGTCACCACATTCGCGGTGCTGCTGCTGACGTGCAGGGCGGCGTTCACGGGGCGCCATGACATCAACGCGTTCCACCGCCGCATCCACACGCAGGCGGTCATGACCGCGGTGGCGGTCAGCACCGCCTGTCTGACGCTGGTCACCGTGGTGTCGTTGTCGCTTATGGTCATCAGCGGATGCTCGCTGTCCGACGCGCTGTTCGACACCTGCTCGGCGTTCGGATTGGGCGGCTATTCCGTCGGCGTCGCCAACGAGAACAGCCCGCTGGTGCTGTACATCCTCGCGGCCACCATGTTCATCGGCAGGTTGGGGCCGCTCACCATCGCCTACGCCGTGTCGCGCCCGCACAATCTTGAGGCGGTGCGCTACCCCACCGAGCAGATCGTGGTCGGCTGACGGAAGCATATACTGGCAAACAGCGGATGTTGGATTAGAAATTCGAAAGGTATGCGAACAATCATGGCGAACAACACCAGAAGCGTTCTTGTGGTCGGACTGGGCCGTTTCGGCAGTTCGGTGGCCACGACGTTGGACATGATGGGCCAGGATGTGCTCGCCGTCGACAAGGATGGCGAACTGGTGAACCGCTGGTCCTCGCAGATTCCGACCGTACAAGCCGACATGACCGACGTGATGGCGCTGGAACAGGTCAACGCCTCCGATTTCGACACCGCGGTCGTGGCGATCGGCGACAGCGTCGAAGCGTCCGTCATCACCGCCGGCAATCTGCTCGACGCCGGCATTTCGGACATTTGGGCGAAATCCGTCTCCAAGGAGCATGCGCGCATCCTGCAGCGCATCGGCGCGCGCCACATCATCAACGCGGAGACCGACGCCGGCAAGCGTGTGGGGCATCTGGTCTCCGGCAATTATCTCGATTACATCGAGTTGGAGGGCGCGTACAACGTCGTGAAGATCCATACGCCCGCGCACGTCGTCGGCTACACCATCGAGGACGCGCGCGTGCATGAGCGTTTCGGCATCACCGTGGTCGGCATCAAATCGCCGGGCAAGGAATTCGAATACGGCTCGAAGGAACTGATCATGCACCGCAACGACGAGCTCATCATCATGGGCAAGCAGGACCAGATCGACCGTTTCCTGAGGGGCTGATCGATTTCGGGCACCGTTACGCCTCGGCCGGTACGAATGGCGATGGCATGCGGACGGCCTGCGAACCGATATGGCAATGGGCTGGAATCCATGATAGGATTCCAGCCCATTTGTGACTCGTTGATATTGCTTGATATGCGATGATGCGGCGTATGCGATTACGCCATCGGCGCCACCGCGTACAGCAGATATTCGATATTGCCGTGTGTGCCTTCGATGGGCGACGGGCCGGCGCCACGCACATCCAGTCCATTGCCGCGCGCGCATGCGATGACGGTGTCGAGCGCCTGCCTGCGCAAACGTTCGCTTTCCACGATGCCGTTCTTGCCGAGATTGCCCTTGCCGACCTCGAACTGAGGTTTGACGAGCAGCACGACTTGCGCGCCGGGCGCGGCTATCCGCGCGATGACGGGAATCACATACGTCAATGAGATGAACGACACGTCGGATACGATCATCTGCGGCCGATATGGAAGGTCCTCCGCTTCGACATCGCGGATATTGACGCCGCTCATCTCGATGATACGGTCGTCATCGGCGATGCGCGGATCAAGCTGTCCATGGCCGACGTCCAAGGCGATGACCTTGGACGCTCCCCTGCGCAGCAGCACATCGCAGAATCCTCCGGTGGAGGCGCCGATGTCGAGGCATCGGAGATTCCGTGCGGAGACCAGTCCTTTGGAAGCGAAGGCGTCGAAGGCGCCTACCAGTTTGTAGGCGCCTCGGGAAACGTAGCCCTCACCCAGGTCGGCGGCCACGGCGTCATCGGCGGTGATCTTCAGCGACGCCTTGCGCGCGGCGAGGCCATTCACGCTGACCTTGCCGTCCGTGATCAGACGCTGCGCCTTCGACCTGCTGTCGACAAGACCGCGATCGACCAAGGCGACGTCCAAACGGACCGCGTTGTGGGAGACGCTGCGGGGCATGGGAACGTTCCGCATCAATCGAGGTGGAATTCGGGCACGTCGACGCTTTGCACGTCACGTCCGTGATCGGCGGCATCCCACATGGCGTCGCAGGCCGCGCGCAGGCCATCGACCGAGGCGGTATCGGTGACGTACAGGCGGTCGCCATCGATACGGGCCTGGGCATTGCCGCAAATCCACGCGCCATCCTCATGGCTGATGCGCGGCGCGGGTTCGTTGAGGCCGCGCAAATCCTTGGCGATGAAGGCTGGGCGCAGATGCGCCGGCGCGAACATCAACTCGTGTGGGTTGGTGACGCCGGTGAGCACCGCAAGCGAATCGTATCCGCCGCGGTTGCCCGCCTCGATGTCCGTGTCGAGACGGTCGCCGATGGCGAGGCAACGCTCCTTCGCCACGGGATCGGCGCCGTCGTGGGCGGCCAGCAGACGCGCCTCGTCGTACATGGCCGATTCCGGCTTTCCGGCCGACGAGACCGGTTCCACGCCGGTGGCGTTGATGACCGCTTTGATCATGGATCCGCAGCCGGGGGCGATGCCCAGTTCGCGCGGAATGGTCAGATCCCGGTTCGTCACGAAATAGGTCGCGCCATGCTCGACCGCATAGGCGATCTGCGCCATCTCGTTCCACGACATCTCGGGATACCAACCCTGAATCGCCGCGACGGGACGCTCTTCGGCCGAATCCACGACCTGCAGCCCCTGCTTGGACACCTCTTCACGAAGATGGCGGGCTCCGAGCACGAACACCTTCGCGCCCTTCGGCACCGCGCGCGCCACCATACGGGCGGCCACCACCGATGAAGTGATGACCTGCCATGGCTCCACATCAAGGCCGAATCCTTTGAGCTGATCGGCGACGACCGACTGCAGACGGGAGGAATTGTTGGTGGTGTATTCCACCGTCATGCCCAGCTGCTCCGCCTTGCGGATGTTCTCGGCCGCGTGGTCCACCGGGTTCTTGCCCCGGTAGACCACGCCGTCAAGATCGAGCAGAGCCAGTCCGTAGGCCTCGCTGAGCGCCTGTTCCGTGGACTTCAGCATATGCGTCACGCCTCACTCTTCGTTGTTGGCTGCCTCGCCGGCGTCCT
>DKCF01000082.1:0-128 GCA_002451435.1 Bifidobacterium sp. UBA6881
CGCGCCTTATGCGGTTGCGGATGGTTTTGGAAATCGAACGCAAGGATTCTCTCGTGCGTTCGATTCTTGGGGCCTCGGGAAAGTCGGCGGGGAGTTCCGTCACGAATGATCAGGAGGTCGTATGGTCG
>DKCF01000082.1:257-743 GCA_002451435.1 Bifidobacterium sp. UBA6881
ATGCTTCACGGAACAGTCCGCGAAGCATCCCGCGATTCGGACGCCGCCGATCATGATGATTTTCTGGAAAGCTGCGCGATCGACGGTGATTTCTTCCTTGACGGCGACGAGAACGACGCGCAGCGCATGCTGCGTGACATCGAACGGACGTTGGTCGTACGCACGAACACCGCGATGCGCGCGCTGACGGCCGGCACTGCCATGGAATCTCGCGCCGATGACACGCACGATGCCGGCGCTGAGGATTCGCATGATCATGATGCCTTAAGTGCGGATGAAACCGCGAGATGCTCGGAATCGCGCGTTGATGGAAATGCCGACGGCGTGGATCGCATGAACCATGCCGGCGTATCGGCGGCGATAGCGGACGTCATGCGGCGATACCCGGATGCGCGCATGGTCGGCATGACGCCGCAAGGCATCGCCACGGCGTTCCTGCGGGCGGTCGCCGACATGGAGTCGCCGGTCCAAGCGCTTCGAACGGAA
>DKCF01000082.1:951-6183 GCA_002451435.1 Bifidobacterium sp. UBA6881
GAGCCGACGCTGCGCATCTGGGAATGGGCCGCGCCCGCGGTGGTCATCGGCAGATTCCAATCCCTGGAGCATGAAGTCGATGCGCGGGCCGCCCGCGACGGAGGATTCCATATCGTCAGACGCTGCACGGGAGGCGGCGCGATGTTCATCGAACCCGGGAACACCATCACCTACTCGCTGTATGCCCCCTTGGAATTCGTGCATGGCATCAGCATCGAAGACTCCTACAGGCTGTGCGACCACTGGCTTGTGGAGGCGCTGGACGGTCTCGGCCTCGATGTTCGGTTCTCAGGGCTCAACGACATCGCCACCCAATACGGCAAACTCGGCGGCGCCGCGCAACGCCGCTTCGCGCCACGCGACGGCGGCCCTGGGGCGGTGCTGCACCACGTCACGCTCGCCTACGACATCGATGCGCTGAAAATGTCTCGTGTGTTGCGCACGTCACGCGAGAAAATGTCCGACAAAGCCGTGAAATCGGCGGTAAAAAGGGTGGATCCGATGCGCTCGCAGACGGGAATGAGCCGTGACGCTGTGGTTGGGGCCCTGCTCGCGGCCGCGCGGCGAGTTACAATATAGCGCGAATGCCGAGAAGTTGGGTCGGCGCGTGACGGCGTACGAAAACGGAGGTGGCGACGCTGATGATGACACCGAACGGAACCGAGGAGGAAAGCTCCACCCTGTTGCATACCGCGCTGTTCAAGCAGGTCTCGCCAAGGGAGGCGGAGGAACTGCTTCCGCATCTGCAGCGCGCCGAATACAGCAAGGGCGACTTCATCTTCCGCGAGGGCGACACCGACCATCGCATGTATCTATTGGAAAAGGGACGGGTCAAGCTCATCCGTCAGGCCGCGGACCGGCGCGTGCAGCTGCTGAGCATCCACGCCTATGGCGAGGTGCTCGGCGAGATTCCCGTGTTCGACCCCCACGGAGGCCCCCGCACCGCATCCGCCGTCGCCATGTGCAACAGGACGCAGGTGGTCTGGCTCGAACACGACGCGTTGTTCGCCTGGCTCGACGAACATCCCAGGGTCGCCGTGGACATGCTGCAGGTGCTGGCGCACCGCATGCGCGACAACAACGAACGCATCTCCGATCTGGTGTTCATGGACGTTCCCGGACGGCTCGCCAAAACGCTGATCAACTTGGGCGCGCGCTTCGGGGAACCGGTCGAGGCCGGGCTGAAGGTGCCGCATGATCTCACCCAAGAGGAAATGGCCCAGCTGGTCGGCTCGTCGCGCGAGACGGTGAACAAGGCGCTGATGGATTTCGCGAACCGTGGCTGGATCGCACGCGAGGGACGTTCCATCATCATCTACCAGCCCGGAATGCTGATTCGCAGGTCGCGCAGATAGCCACCGCGGTTTCCGGTCCGCCGATATTGGTCGGCAGGTATGACGGATAATGCGGAAGGATTTTTCGGCTGATTTCCAGCGTTTTTTGAGATTCGACATCACTTTGTGATGAACCGGTGACGGCTCTGGGCGAACGGTGGATTAGTATACCCGCCACTTTAGAATGGGCACCATGCCCAAGAAGAAGAATGCCTTGACCGTTCAACGCGTGCTTGCGCTGGTGGTCGCCTACATCACGCTATGCGTAGGCGGCGGCCTGGTGACGAGCTTGTTTTTCCTGCCCGCCGTGTTCGGCGTCAACAGCGCGGCGAAAGCCGTCATCCCGTCCCTGTCCGTCGAGGGAATCGACTTCGACGTGACCAGTCTTCCCCAGCGTTCGACGATGTATTTCAACGACGGCAAAACCGCGTTTGCCGAGTTCTACACCCAGAACCGCGAGGTCGTTCCGCTGAAGAAGATCTCCAAGGCCATGCAGCAGGCCGTGGTGGCCCGTGAGGACAAGCGCTTCTTCGACCATGCCGGCGTCGATGTGCAGGGCGTCTTCCGCGCGTTCGTGCAGACCTATGTGAACCACGGCGACCAGCAGGGCGGCTCGACGCTGACCCAGCAGTACGTGAAGAACGTGCTCGCCACCCAGGCGAGGGAGGACGACGACCCCATCGCCGAATACCATGCATCCGAAGACACCATCGCCCGCAAACTGAGGGAAATGCTGATCGCGGTGCAGATCGAGAAGAAGTATTCCAAGGCGGAGATCCTGCAGGGATACCTCAACATCGCGCAGTTCGGACGCAACAATCTGTGCGGCGTCGAAATGGCCGCCAAACGGTATTTCAACGTCTCCGCGTCGCAATTGAACTACGTGCAGGCCGCCACCATCGCGGCCATCACGAAGAATCCGCAGAACTTCGATCCCTCGGTGGAAAGCAACCAGAAGGAGGCCGAGCGGCAGCGCAACATCGTGCTGACGCTGATGCACGACCAAGGTTTCATCACATCCGACAAGGAATACAAGGAAGCCATCAACACCCCGCTGAAGGACACGCTGAACCTGCAGGACGTGAGCTCCGGATGCCAGTCCGCCATTGAGAACACCGGCTTCTTCTGTTCGTATGTGGTCAACCAGATCCTGAAGAACAAGGCGTTCGGCAAGAACAGCGAGGCGCGTGAGAAGCTGCTGAAGGAAGGCGGTCTGAAGATCGTCACCACGCTCGACCGTAACGCGAACAACGCGGCCATGCAGGCCGCGAACAGCACCGTTCCCGCCACCGATCCATCCGGATTCGAAGTGATGATAGCGGCGGTGAAACCCGGTACGGGCGAGATATTGTCGTTCGGCATCAACCGAACGTACGACGCCACGGATGCCGCGCGAACCGACGAGACCAAGACGTCGATGAACTATATGGTCGACCAGGAGGACGGCGGCGGCATGGGCTTCAACGTCGGTTCCACCTGGAAGCCCATCAACATGGTGGCATGGATGCAGCAGGGCCATTCCATCAACGAGGCGCTGGCCACCAGCACCAGCTATTCGATGTCGCGGTTCAACTGCAACGGCTATGCGTTCACCGGCACATGGTCGGTGCAGAATTCCGGCGGCGGCACCACATCGCCGGAAACGCCTCTGCAGGGTCTGATCAAATCGCATAACACCACGCAGGCGTCGATGGCCTCCACCATCGGCCTGTGCGCGATCGCCGACGCGGCCAAGCAGATGGGATACCACAACGCCACCACCAACGCGTCCGACATCTATTCGGCGAACTCCTTCCAGCCGCCAATGACCATCGGCACCGTGCAGGCGTCTCCGCTGACCATGGCGAACGTGTACGCCACCATGGGCGCCAACGGCATGGAATGCACGCCGATCGCCATCAAGAAGGTGACCGACCGCAGTGGAGAGAGCGTGAAGGTGCCTTCCGCGGATTGCCACCAGGCGATCTCGCCGGAAATCGCGCAGACGGTGTCGTACGCACTGAACCAGGGTGTCGTCGTCTCGGGCGGTGAGGCCTCGACCACGCAGCTCGACGGCGGACGGAAGACCTTCGCGAAAACCGGTACGAACGAGAACACGGTGATGACCACCGCTGGCTTCGTGCCGAACCAGGTGGCCGCGTTCGTGGCCGTGGCCGACGCGCAGGACCCGATCCACAACACCTTCGACAACAAGACCATCAACGGCACCTACCACTCCAGCTGGTACGGCATGTACATCGCCACCCCGGCTTGGAAGGCGTTCATGAACTCCTACCTGTCGGCCATCAACGCGCCGGTCGACAACGATTACGGACAACCCGCGGAGCAATACACCAAGGGTGCCGCGACGACGACCACGCAACGGCAGTCCACGACCACGCAAAACAGCCAAGGCACGACCAGCCAAGGCACGAATGGTCAAGCGACCACGGAGAATGGAAACGGACAATAGCCGTTGCCATCGGCCCGTCTTGCCGGTCATGATCAGGCATTGACCGATTATGGCCGACCGGCCGATCGTGAACGACCGATTGATTATGGTCTGCATGATCGGCCGGACCGACCCGATGGCGCTGTTCCCGAGTGAACAGTTGATGAACGCCCGCCCTGCACGGCGGGCGTTCTGCTTAGAATGCACATGTAACAGATCCGGATGGACGCTGGATCCGTATGGATATCAGGTCCGTAGGGATGGATCGGAAGGGAAGATCATGGGGGAAGGCAAGAAACCGTCGAAAAAGAGCGGTTCGGCACGCTTGTTCGAACCGATCACGCTGCGCGGCTTGACCGTGCGCAATCGTATCTGGCTGCCGCCGATGGACACGTATTCGGCGTCGGCATGCGACGGCAAACCGACGCCGTTCCACTACCAGCATTACGTGTCGCGCGCCATGGGCGGGTTCGGCATGGTGGTCGTCGAGGCCACCGCGGTGGCTCCGGAAGGCCGCATCTCGCCGTGCGATCTGGGATTGTGGGACGATGCGCAGATGGATGCGTGGCGTTGGATCGTCTCCGATGCGAAGAAGACCGGCGCGGCTCTGGCGGTGCAGCTCAACCATGCCGGGCGCAAAGGCTCCACGGGATGCTTCTCCCTTGGATTCCAGGGAGCCAGCGTGCCCCGTGAATTCGGCGGATGGCAGACCGTCGCTCCAAGCGCGAAGGCGTTCGGCGAATATGCCGTGCCCCGCGAATTGACGGTGGATGAGATCCATGCCATCGTCGGTCGTTTCCGCGACGCCGCATGGCGCGCCGCGCAGGTCGGCTTCGACGCGGTCCAGGTGCATGCGGCGCATGGCTACCTGCTGTCGCAGTTCCTCGATCCGTTGGTCAACGAGCGCGAGGACGAATACGGCGGATCGTTCGAGAACCGCATCCGCATCGTGGTCGAGGTGGTCGATGCCATCCGTGCCGTGATTCCCGACGACATGCCGGTGCTGGTGCGTGTCTCGGCGACCGATTGGGCCGCGGGCGGATGGGATCTCGACCAGACCGTTTCCTTGGCGAAGGTGCTGAAAAAGCATGGCGTCGACATGATCGACGTGTCCACGGGCGGCATCATCGCCGACGTCACCGTGCCGGTCAAACCGAAATACCAGGTACCGTTCTCGGAACAGGTGCGTTCCCGCGCCGACGTGTCGACCACCGCCGTCGGATTGATCACCAAGCCGAAGCAGGCCGAAAAGGTGTTGAAATCGGGTGCCGCGGACGTTGTCGAAATCGGCCGCGCCGCGTTGCGTGACCCGTATTGGCCGCTGCGCGCGGCCGACAAGCTGGGCGTGCCCGTCGAGGAGGCGCCGTACCAGCCGCAGTATGTGCGTGGCGCGTTCCGCTGATTGCCGCTGTGCTCCCCATTGACGCTTGAGACGTCGCTTGGGGACGAATGATATCGGCGTTGGTC
>DKCF01000082.1:6316-17476 GCA_002451435.1 Bifidobacterium sp. UBA6881
GCATGCAGGCCGGAGTGCGTTGCATACGCGCCGCAATGTGTATCAGGCGTCGATGCCGACGGCCTGGCCGACGTGGTCGAAGCCATCCTTGCGCAGCAGCTCCGCAAGACCGCGCTTCAGCACGGTGATCTGCTGCGGTCCGCGGTACATCAACGCGCTGACGAACATGACCAGCGAGGAGCCGGAGCGGATCTTCGCGTACGCCTGTTCCGGCGTGAACACGCCGCCGATGCCGGCGATCGCGAAGCGCTCGCCGTATTCGCGGTAGACCTGGCGGATGCGTTCGTTGCTCGCCTCGTAACAGGGGGATCCGGACAATCCCCCCTCCCAATCGCGTGGGATGTTCATGCCGGTGCGGTCCTTCTGCAGATTCGCGATCGACAGTCCCTGCACATTGTGCTCGGCGAGCACGTCGAGCAGATCCTTGAATTCCGGCCAGCTTGTGTTCAACGGCATCTTCACCAGCGTCGGCTGCGGGCGGTCGATGCCGTCCAATGCGGTGAACAGCCTGTCGAGCGCCTCGGGGCTTTGCGTGAACGGCTCGCCGGCCTTCGTGTTCGGGCAGGAGATGTTCACCTCGACCATCGCGGAGCGTCCCGCGGCGCGGCGCATGGAGATGCAGTAGTCCTCGATGCCCTCGTCCAGGTCGCCGGTCTTCTCGTCGTTGGTGCGGGCGATGGAGACCGACACCTGCATGTCGCGCGCCTTCGTCCATGCGTTTTCGGCGCGCGGAATCACCTTCTGCGAACCGTCGTTGGCGAGGCCGACGTGCACGATCATCGAATCGTATTCGGGCAGACGGTGGAACCATGGCTTCGGATTGCCCTTGCATGGGCGGGACGTGGTGGAGCCGACGGTCTCGAAACCGAATCCGGCGTTGTCGAGCAGCACGGGCATGTCGCAGTTCTTGTCGAGTCCCGCGGAAAGCCCGAACGGATTGGCGAAGTCGACTCCCATCACCGAGGTTTCGAGAATGGGGTCGGTGTAGTTGAGCATTTCGCGGCACAGCCACATCAGCGGCGGAATGTTCTTGGTGACGCGGCAGAATTCGATCATCTGCTCATGCGCGACGTCGGGGGCGTGGTTGAACACGAAGTGCGGTTTGATGATGTGCTTGTAGCCGAAGGTGAACAGATCGGTGGTGGCCTTGTTCACTGCATCGTGCCAGTAATTTTCGGAAACATACGTCATGAACACCATTTTCGCACTCTTTCGATGTTTTCGCACGGCGATATGTGCGGATTTGTCGCCTGTCGGTGGTCGATGGCGGTATGCGACGATGTGCGTTCGATTTTGTGCGATTAAAGATTGTAGCGTGAGCTTTTTTGCTTGGAAAACATGCGAAACGCTCAAGTCGGTTTTTATTTTGAGTGAACGTGTGCGATAATGTTCGAATGATTTCGTCACAACGTCAGCATCTGATATTAAGCAGGTTGCGCACCCGCGGCGCGGTGCGCATCACCGCATTGTCCAAGGAATTGGGCGTCTCCGCCATGACCATCCGCCGAGATATCGCTGATCTGGCAGACAAGGGACTGCTCAAACGCGTGCACGGCGGCGCCGTCACCACCAGCACCCTATTGAGCGAACCGCTGTTCTCTGTAAAGTCGCAGATGGACATCGGCCTGAAGGACGCCATCGCGCAGGAAGCCGTCAAATACGTGGCTCCCGGCGACGTGATCGCCATCGGCGGCGGCACGACCGCGTACATCTTCGCGCAGCATCTGCTGGAATCCCAGCAATCGTCGGGAATCACCATCCTCACCAACTCCATCCCCGTGGCGGAATTGGTGCAGGCGCTGGAATCGAAGGACGTGGAGGTCATCGTGACCGGTGGTGTGACCACCCGTTCCAACTCCCTTGTCGGCCCCATCGCCGACAAGGTGGTGTCCTCCCTGCGGGTCAACACCGTTTTTCTGGGCACGCATTCCGTGTCCATTCCGCGCGGCTTCCTCATGCCGAATTCGCTGGAGGCCGCGACCGATATGGCGATGATGGACATCGCCGACCGGACGATAATTTTGACCGACCACACCAAGTGGAGCTGCACGTCACTGTCGCTTTTCGCACGCTTCGACCAGGTGGACACGGTCATTACCGATGACGGGCTCGATCCCGATTCGGTTGGAAAAACAAGGGATTTGGTCAAAGAACTCGTGCTGGCCCACCAGAGCGAGCTGATTCAGGAAAGTGAGTGATCACCAATGAGTGAATTCGCCAACTACACTCCAGGGGAATACGCGAAGAAGCATATCCGCATCACGCCGACGACGCTTGCCGACGGACGAGACTTCTTCTACCTCGACGACGATCCGGAATACGTCTCCGGCAAGAAGACCCGCGAGCTCAAGGACCCGCGCCAGCTGGCATACCGTTTCTCCAACCAGCTGAACGCGGCCGGCGAGGAAGTGCCGTACGCAGCTCCGGAAATGCGCCGCGATCCGTTGACCGGCGACTGGATTCCGATGGCGACCGCACGCATGAACCGTCCGATCACCGCAGGCCCCGGCGCCACCGCGAAGGGCAACCCGCTTGCCGCGCGCAAGCCGGGCGACCCGTATCAGGACGGCGAGGTTCCCGACACCGACTACAACGTGGTCGTGTTCGAGAACCGGTTCCCGTCGATGGTCCGCGTGCCGGGTCGTTCCGAGGCCGTCGAATACGTCGACGGCAATCCGCTGTGGGAGAAGAAGATGGCGGCCGGCCGTTGCGAAGTGATCTGCTTCGACCCGGACGAGAACGGCCTGCCGGCCGATCTGCCGGTCTCCCGTCTGCGCACCGTCGTCGAGGCATGGGCCTTCCGCACCGCGGAGATCTCCAAGATCGACGGCATCGAGCAGATCTTCCCGTTCGAGAACCACGGACAGGAGATCGGCGTCTCCCTGGCGCACCCGCACGGACAGGTCTACTGCTACCCGTTCATCGCGCCGAAGCTGGAGGCCGAGCTGAAGCACACCGAGGCATACCACGAGAAGACCGGCGGCAACCTGCTCAAGGACCTGATGAACGCCGAACTCGAAGCCAAGGAACGTGTGGTCATGCGCAACCACAGCTGGGTCGCGTACGTGCCGGCCGCGGCGCGCTGGCCCCTTGAGGTGCATGTGGCGCCGGTGCGCGACGTGCTCACCCTGGACGAGCTCAACGACCAGGAGCGTTGGGACCTCGCCGTCATGTACTCCACCCTGCTCAAGCGCGGCAACGCGTTCTTCGACAAGGGCGACGGCAAGGGCATGGACCTGCCGTACATCGCCGCATGGCACCAGGCCCCGATCCACGACAAGCGCCGCGAGAACTACCGTCTGAACCTGCAGTTCTTCTCGTTCCGCCGTGCCGCCAACAAGATCAAGTACCTGGCCGGTTCCGAATCGGGCATGGCCGCCTGGGTCTCCGACACCACGCCGGAACTCATCGCCAAGCGCTTCCACGAGCTCGGCCCGATCGACATCGAAGGCTGAGCACAAGCAAGGCCGGCCACGGGGAAGGCCGCCCCATGGCCGGCCATCATGATTCATCACGAAGGCTGAAAGGACAAAACACCAATGACTGCTGTTGAATTCATTGAGCCGCTCTCGCACGACGAGGGCGTGGACATCGCCACGAACCTGTTCGCATCCACCTACGGCGAGAAGCCGGCTGGCGTATGGGCCGCTCCGGGCCGTGTGAACCTGATCGGCGAACACACCGACTACAACGCGGGCCTGTGCCTGCCGATCGCGCTGCCGCACCGCACCTTCATCGCGCTGAAGCCGCGCGAGGACACCAAGGTGCGCGTGGTGTCCGACGTGGCGCCGGACGAAGTGGCCGAAGCCGACCTCGACGGTCTTGAAGCCGGGGGAGTGAAGGGCTGGGCCGCGTACCCGGTGGGCGTCGCATGGGCCCTGCGCGAAGCCGGCTTCGATTCCGTCAAGGGCTTCGATGCCGCATTCTCCTCCTGCGTGCCGCTGGGCTCGGGCCTGAGCTCCTCGGCCGCCATGACCTGCTCCACCGCGCTCGCGCTCGATGACGTGTACGGTCTCGGCTACGGCGCATCCGACGCCGGCCGTGTGACGCTGATCAACGCGGCGATCAAATCCGAGAACGACATGGCCGGCGCCTCGACCGGCGGCCTCGACCAGAACGCGTCCATGCGTTGCACCGAAGGCCACGCGCTGCGCCTCGACTGCCGCCCCGAGCTGAGCCCGCTGGAAAACGTCTCCCAGCAGGAATTCGACCTCGACAAGTACGGTTTGGAACTGCTTGTGCTCGACACCCAGGCCCCGCATCAGCTCAACGACGGCCAGTACGCGCAGCGCCGCGCCACCTGCGAGAAGGCCGCGGAAATCCTCGGCGTGGCCAACCTGCGCGTGTCCGCCGATGAGATCGCCAAATCCGACGATCCGTTCCAGGCGCTCAAGGAAACGCTCGACAAACTGCCCGATGACGTCATGAAGAAGCGCGTGCGCCACGTCGTCACCGAAATCGCGCGCGTCAACTCCTTCGTGCACGCCTTCGCCGACGGCAACATCGAAGAGGCCGGCAAGCTGTTCAACGCGTCGCACGACTCCCTCGCCGCCGACTACGAGGTGACCGTGCCGGAACTCGACATCGCCGTGGAGGTGGCCCGCGCCAACGGTGCCTACGGCGCGCGTATGACCGGCGGCGGCTTCGGCGGCTCCATCATCGCGCTCGTCGACAAGGGCCAGGGCCATGCCATCGCGCAGAAGATCGCCGACCGCTTCGAGAAGGAAGGATTCAACGCGCCGCGCGCGCTGCCGGCATACGCCGCGGCGTCCGCAAGCCGCGAGCAGTGAAGCGGGCCGTATTCGGCCGCAGGGCTCGTCGGAACCGGAGACCGCGATAAAACGGGAATGCCGGGCGGGAATCTCGAATCACATTTCCGATGTGGATTCCCGGAATTTCCGGCGGGTCCGAGGGCGCATATCCGATGACATATCCAATATGAATGGGGTCGTCTCCTTTTGGGGACGGCCCCATTGTTTTTCGCGCTTTTCCATGCGCTGCTCCCAGCTGCTCGAACCATTCGTGCAAATCTTCCGCGATTGAGGTGCGATTTTGCTGGTAACGCGCCGGCTTGCCCATATCGAAGTTCGGACCATTCGCAATTGAGACGCGATGGCGGGCCTTCCTGAACCCGTGGAACCCGTTGATCCGCAATGTGGGGTCCACAATGTGGCCATTCGGACCATCCCTCGTCGTGGGCGGGCATAATAACGGGCAGACACAGCGGAGTGCGGCTCCGCTGTAGGCCATAAGCTCATGCGTCCGCGTTCCGATCGGGCATCTCATCAAGATGCCGCATAGAGGGGTTCAACTCAATAAGAGGGGATTGGACGTATGTCCGCAACTACCATGTCGGCCGCCGCAACGGCGGCGAAGCCGGCGAAAAAGGATTCCGTGCCGGAGATCATCGCAGCGTCGATGGTCGGCACCGCAATCGAATTCTACGATAACTACTGCTATTCCATCGCCGCGGCCAGCTACTTCAGCGCCATCTTCTTCGCCAACGTCACCGATCCGGCGCTGGCCAAGATCATGTCCTTCACGACGTTCGCCGTGTCCTTCCTGGCACGTCCGTTCGGCTCCATGCTGTTCGGCCACTTCGGCGACCACATGGGCCGCAAGAAGACGCTGGTCATCGCACTGCTGACTATGGGCACCGCCACCTTCCTGGTCGGCTGCCTGCCTGGATACAACGTGCTGGGCGGCGTCTCCATCATCATCCTGTGCCTCTGCCGCGCATGCCAGGGCGTGGGCCTCGCCGGTGAATGGTCCGGCGCCGCGCTGGTCGCCACGGAGAACGCTCCGAAGAGCAAGCGCGCGCTGTACGGCTCCTTCCCGAACCTCGGCGCCCCGATCGGATTCTTCTGCGCCTACGGTCTGAACCTGCTGCTCATCACCCACCTCGGCAACGAGCGCATGGGCGCCTGGGGCTGGCGTATCCCGTTCCTCGCCTCGATCGTGCTGGTCGTCATCGGCCTGTACGTCCGCGCCCGCATGTCCGAGACCCCGGTCTTCAAGAAGGCCGAGGCCGAGCACCGCGTCGTCAAGCACCCGCTTCGCTCCCTTCTGCCGTACTGGAAGGAAGTCGTTCTCGGCACGCTCGCCATGGGCATCACCTACACGCTGTTCTACGTGCTCGGCACCTGGTCGCTGAGCTATGGCGTGCAGTACTTGAAGTTCACCCAGCCGCAGTACCTGATGATGCAGATGATCTCCGTGGTGTTCTTCGCGATCTTCATCGTGGTCTCCTGCCTGTCCGCCGACAAGTACGGCCGTAAGAAGGTCATGCTCTTCGTCACCGCCGTCGCGCTCGTCTTCAGCTTCTTCACCCCGCTGCTGCTGGTGCACAGCGTGCCGCGCGTCATGGTGTTCCTGTGCGTCGGCTTCGTCATCATGGGCGGCTTGTTCGGACCGTGCGGCGCCTACCTGCCTGAGCTGTTCCCGACCCACGTGCGTTACTCCGGCGCCGGTCTGAGCTACAACCTGGCCGCCATCTTCGGCGGCGCGTTCGCCCCGACCATCGCCCAGCTGCTGGTGAGCAATCCGAAGATCGGCATTGCCGGCGTCGGCTACTACATGGCCATCATGGCCGCCGTGGCTCTGGTCGCCCTGCTTGTCATCAAGGAGAGCAAGGACAAGGATTACGAGGCCTGATCGCCCTTCTTGATCCTCCGCCGGATTTCCGGTTTGCCGCAAAAGGCCGTGGCATCCATTGGATGTGACGGCCTTTTGCGTTCGGGCTCTTTGATGTTTCGCACAATTCCAATATTGACCGTTAATTTTAAAATTGTGCGAAACGCAGTTGCCCAAAATCCTGGTACGGGGGTGTCTGACCAGTGCGCGTGGAGTCATTTTCCCGGGTTCTGATACCCCCTAGGCTATGAGGGTTTCGCATGATTTTGATCGCGGCCGGCAAATTCGGAATCGTGTGACACGCCGAGCTCACTTACGAAGATTTCGTATTCATGCTACGTTGACAAATGTTTCGAAAACCGCATGGCACAGCCGATACACCAAGGCTTACGCCGTGCGGTTTTTCCTTTGCCGGAAAACAAGGCGATGAGGCCCGGACCACCATGGTCCGGGCTTTTTCATGCGCATCATGCGTTGCGGGGCATTCCGCGCGACGCGGCAGAACGATTCGCCACACGGCATAAGACGAATGATGATGTATGAGTTTGGAAAGATGAGAGGTACTGTGTCCGAAGTCACTCGGCAATCACAAGACATGAAAATGCAGCAGAACCATGGACCGCGTTTCGAGCATCCGCACAAGGTGATGCTGGGACTCTATCTGGGCGCGTTTCTGGGCATGCTGTCCGAAACGTCCATGAACATCGCGCTGCCGGATCTGTGCGATGTCTTTGGCATCTCCACCGGCACCGCGCAGTGGATGGTCGTCGGCTACATGCTCGCCATCGGCATCGTGCTGCCGTGCGTGGGCTTCCTGCTCAAGTGGGTCAAGGCGAAGACGCTCGTGCTCGTGGCGTTGGGCTGCTTCTTCGTCGGCTCCGTGCTCTCCGCTGCCGCTCCGGTATTCGCGCTTGTGCTGGCCGGACGAATCATCCAGGGCATCGGCACCGGTATCGTGCTGCCGACCATGTACGCGGCCATCATGCGCGTGTTCCCCCCGCAGAAGATCGGCGCCGCCAACGGTGTGGCCGGTCTGGTGATCATGTTCGCCCCGGTGATTGGCCCGACCCTGGCCGGAGCGCTTATCGGCCTGTTCTCCTGGCGTGCGATCTTCGCGCTGTTCGCGGTGCTCGCCGTCGTCGCGATCATTTGCACCATGGCCTTCTTCGTCACTCCGATCGAAACCACCCATCCGAAGGTCGACCTGCTTTCCGTGCTCGCCTCGGTCATCGGCTTCGGCTGCCTCGTCGCAGGCGTGAGCCTCGTCTCGGATATGGGCTTCTCCGCACTGGTGATCGCACTGCTGGTCATCGGCATCGCCGTTGTGGCGTTCTATGCCTACCGCCAGCTGCACATCGACAACCCGGTGCTTGACCTTCGCGCCCTCGGCATCGCTTCCTTCCGCGTGCCCGCCCTGATGGTCACCTGCTCCTTCGCCTGCACGCTGGCTCTGATGTACTTGGCTCCGCAGGAGCTGCAGCGTGGCCTCGGACTCGACACCACCGTGGCCGGCATGCTGATGCTCGCCGGTGGCGTGGTCAACGCCATCTGCTCTTTCCTGTCCGGCCGTATGTTCGACCGTGTGGGCGCCGCTCCGCTGGTGCGTGTCGGCGCGGTGATCGCGATCATCGGTTCGCTGCTGTTCCTCGCCATCGGCGTCACCACGTCCCCGATGTTCTTCGTGCTGGCGCACGTGGTGTTCATGATCGGCATTCCGCTGATGCAGCAGTCCGCGCAGTCCGCCGCATTGAAGGGACTGCCGCGCGAGCTCGCCGCCGACGGCTCCACGATTCTCAACACCATGCAGCAGGTTGTCGGCGCTATCGGCACCTCCGTCGCCACCTGCCTGCTGGGCATGGGCTCCGGCGCGACCGAGGCGGAAAGCTTCGTCGCCGGTTCCCGTTACGGCTACGTGTTCGGTCTTGTGCTCATCGTGGCCGTGCTGGGCTTCTCCTTCTTCCTGGACAAGAAGCGTGAGATCCGCCAGCCGCAGGGCGTTCCGGTCGCGGAACGCGCCTGATGCGTGGACGTTGAAGCATCGGAGCATACCGGGGTGATGGCGTCCGATGACGTCCAACGAAACATTCAACGAATGTGTTGTGGCGTCTCGGTGGTTTGAGGCATCCGCCATCTCAGGCTCTGCCATCCCGGATTCCGTCATCTCAGTATGTAATGGATTGTGAAAGAAGGCACGCGTTTTGGCGCGTGCCTTTCCTATACTTGAATCCATGTCCGGCGTTTCCGCCGGTAGGGTAACTGGTATACATACCTAGCGTTTAGGGAGTTCCATGAACAAGGCAATCATCACCGTCGTCGGCCAGGACACTGTCGGCATCATCGCTCGCGTCTGCACGTACCTTTCCGCTCATCAGGTCAATGTGCTCGACATTTCCCAGACCATCATCGACGGCTTCTTCAACATGATGATGATTGTGGATTATTCCAAGGCCGACGAGGAATTCGGCGCCATTGTGGACGATCTCGACAAGCTCGGCGAACAGATCGGCGTGCGCATCCGCTGCCAGCGCGAGGAGATCTTCACCAAGATGCACCGCGTCTGATCGGCGACGCATACGAGTAACCGAATCTTCGAATCGTAAGGAAAAACCATGCTGAATATCATGGAGGTCCACGAGACCAACAAGATGATCGAGCAGGAGAAGCTCGATGTGCGCACCATCACCATGGGCATCAGCCTGCTGGACTGCGCGGCCGACGATGTCGACACGGTCTGCGAGAACGTCTACAACAAGATCACCACGTACGCGAAGGACCTCGTCTCCACAGGCAAGGCCATCGAACGCGACTACGGCATCCCGATCGTCAACAAGCGCATCACCGTCACGCCGATCTCGCTGGTCGGCGCCAGCTCCTGCAAGAGCTCCGACGACTTCGTCAAGATCGCGCACGCGCTCGACCGCGCGGCCAAGAAAGTCGGCGTCGATCTGATCGGCGGCTACTCCGCGCTCGTGTCCAAGTCCATGACCCCGGCCGAGGAGATGCTCATCCGCTCCCTGCCGAAGGCGCTGTCCGAAACCGACATCGTGTGCTCCTCCGTGAACGTGGGCTCCACCAAGACCGGCATCGACATGAATTCCGTCGAACTGCTCGGCCATATCGTCAAGGACATCGCGCACGCCACCGCCGACAACGACTCCTACGGCTGTGTGAAGTTCGTGGCGTTCTGCAACGCCCCGGACGACAACCCGTTCATGGCGGGCGGCTTCCATGGCGTGACCGAGGGCGACGCGGTCATCAACGTCGGCGTCTCCGGCCCCGGCGTGGTCTCCCGCGCGCTCGACGAAGCCAAGGGCAAGGACTTCGAATTCCTGTGCGAAACCATCAAGCGCACCGCGTTCAAGATCACGCGTGTCGGCCAGCTGGTCGCCCAGGAGGCATCCCGTCGCCTCGGTGTGCCGTTCGGCATCATCGACCTGTCGCTCGCCCCGACCCCGGCCGTCGGTGATTCCGTCGGCGAAGTGCTGGAGAAGATCGGCCTCGAGCAGGTCGGCGCCCCGGGAACCACCGCGGCGCTCGCCATGCTCAACGACCAGGTGAAGAAGGGCGGCATCATGGCGTCCTCCTATGTGGGCGGCCTGTCCGGCGCGTTCATCCCGGTCTCCGAAGACAAGAACATGATCGACGCGGCCAACAGCGGTTGCCTGAAGATCGAGAAGCTCGAGGCGATGACCTGCGTGTGCTCCGTCGGCCTTGACATGATCGCCATCCCCGGCGACACCACCGCGGCCACCATCTCCGGCATCATCGCCGACGAGGCCGCCATCGGCATGGTCAACCAGAAGACCACCGCCGTGCGCGTGATTCCGGTCGAAGGCAAGGGCGTCGGCGAGATGGCCAACTTCGGCGGTCTGATGGGCTACGCGCCGATCATTCCGGTGAACCAGACCAGCTGCGAGGCGTTCGTCACCCGCGGCGGCCGTATTCCGGCTCCGATCCACTCCTTCAAGAACTGACGCTTCGGCGGTTTTGCGGTACCTTGGATTCCCCGGCCCGAACGGTGCCGGGGATTTTTTGACGGGATTCGTTGTTTTGGCGTTTGGCGGCGTGCTGCTAAACATCGGAGTGCTGCTTATTTAATTATTGCTGCAGGGCATTCACGTTTTAGACGCAATGCCGTCACAAATCGCTCTTCTTGAGATGTTCGTACCTCGCATTACCAGATTTCTCTACACGGTCCATTTGCTCACATATAGCTCGCGCATAGGATTGGTTTTGGGCAGGTCGATTCTGGTTCTCCTGACGTGGTCACTGGGGTTTGCCCGGCGTCCGTTCAGGGAGATGCTCTGTTTCGGATTCTCTTGATGTAGTCAATGGCGTTTGCCCGGCGTCCGTTCGGAGAGACGGGCGATTTCGACTCCCTGGATGCGGACGCTTACTTTTGCGTAGTGTCCGTTTGCAGAGATTTTTCAGGTGTGGCTCTCCGTGGATGGACGCTTGGATTCGTGCGGCGTCCGTTTGTGGAGACACTCATATGTTGGTTCTCCTCATGCGGTCGCTGGGATTTGT
>DKCF01000082.1:17581-25412 GCA_002451435.1 Bifidobacterium sp. UBA6881
TCCCCATGTGGTCGCTCACTCGCGCGGAGCGTCCGCATGGAGAGACATTCAATTATCAACGCCCTTCATACGGACACCGGTGGCCGTGCAAAAAGCAACGATCATCGTCCGCCGGCGAAGTTCAGCTGACGCCACGCCTCATAGATGGCGATGGACGCGCAGTTGGTGAGGTTCAGGGAGCGCAGTGACGGCCGCATCGGCAGACGCACCTGTTCCGCCACGTGGGGGCCGGCCATGATGTCCATCGGATCGGGGATGTTGCCCGGCTCCGGCCCGAACAGCAGAATGTCGGTCGGCTTGTATTCGATATCGGTGTACAGCTTGGTGGCGTGCGCGGTGAACGCGATGATGCGCGAACCCGGCATGGATTCCACGAGGTTGTCGAAATCCGGGTGCAGCACCACATGGGCCATGTCGTGGTAGTCGAGGCCGGCGCGACGCAGCTTGGTATCGCGCAGATTGAACCCCAGCGGCTCCACCAGATGCAGGATCGTGCCCGTCACCGCGCACAGACGGATCGCGGAACCGGTATTGCCGGGGATGCGGGGGGAGTAGTAGCACAGATGCGGCGTCGAGGTTTCCGCTTTGGCCGCGTCCTCGGCACTCAGCATGGCGTCCACCACGGAAATCGGATTGCCGTGCGCGTCGGTCACCAGCTCGTCGGGACCGTAGTTCGATTTGCGGTAGCCGTATTCGAACATTTTCTCGACTTTGGCTTCCGCCGCGCTGTGCGCGTCAATGGTGTGTTCTTCGTTCGTCATAAATGCTAAGAATAGGTACGATGAACGACACGAACGAACGGTTGGAAGAAGCCGGTGAGATTCAGAACGCCCTCGCGCAATGGTGGCGGGAATGCGCCCGCGACCTTCCATGGCGTTTCGGCCGTACCACGCCATGGGGCGTGCTGGTTTCCGAGGTGATGAGCCAGCAGACGCAGATGGGCCGTGTCGTGCCGTACTGGACCGAATGGATGGAACGCTGGCCCGATGCCGCGGCGCTCGCGGCCGCGCCGAAATCCGAGGTGATCGCGGCCTGGGGGCGACTTGGATACCCGCGTCGTGCATTGCGGCTGCGCGAATGCGCCATCGCGGTCGCCAATGATTTCCATGACGAGCTTCCGCGTACCTATGACGAATTGATGGATTTGCCCGGCGTGGGCGATTACACCGCCAGCGCGGTGATGAGCTTCGCTTTCGGCGCCCGCATAGCGGTGGTCGACACGAATATCCGCCGTGTGCTGTCGCGGGCGTTCCTCGGCGAGGAATCGCTCGGCGGCGCGGCGAGCCCCGCGGAACGCGCGTTGGCGAATCGCGTGCTTCCCGAAGACAACGCCGCGAAGGTCCGTCGTTTCGACCGGCCGTCCGTGGTGTGGAACCAGTCGGTCATGGAATTGGGCGCAACCGTGTGCACGGCGAAGAAGCCGCTATGCGATTCATGCCCGATCGCATCGTACTGCGTGTTCCTGCGGCATGGCAGGCCGGGATTGGGGGAGCGGCGCACGCGCCCTCGCCAACGGTTCCAGGGAACCGATCGGCAGGTGCGCGGACTGGTGCTGGATGCGTTGCGCGCGTTGCCTGAGGGGAAGTCCCGATTGGACCGCGCCGATCTCGAACGGCTATGGCCCGATCATATTCAGCTCGACAAATGCGTCGCGTCGTTGGACGAAGACGGGCTGATCGAGATCCTGCCGGGTGGGGAAGTGCGCTTTCCCGTATGAATCCCCTTGCACGTATGCTCCAGGTCGACGTTCCGTCGCGAGTGGAAATGTGCGCTTTCCCGCATAAAACTTCCCGCTGAGCCGCCGTCGCCGTTTCCGCGCTGTAGACTGGGCAATCATGGCACAGAAGAATTCCATGGGACGGGTCGGGAAGCGCAATGACCGTCAACAGGCGATTTTCCGCAGGCGTCGCATCGTCGTGGGCGTCGCGGCGGTCGCGGCCGTCGCGTTGGTGGTGTTTTGCGTGTACTCGTTGTCGGTGGGATTCGCTGCGGTGAACCGCGAGATCCACCATGCCGAGATCTACGCGGTCTCGCGCAAGGCGGTTCCGACGCCGAGCGCGGTGCGCAAAAGCAAGGTGGCGAAATGCAATTCCTCGGATGTCGCGCTCACGTTGACGCCGGCCGCGTCGTCGTTCGGCGTGGGCGGCACGCTTGACTTCACCACGGGCGTCAGATACGACGGTGCGAACAAGGCGGGCTGCCTGATCGACATGTCGGCGACGAACGTGGTGCTGACGATCAGGTCCGGCGGCAGTGTGGTCTGGAAATCGAACCTGTGCCCGGTTGATGCGGACTATCGGTTGATCGCGAAGGGCGACAAGGTCGAGGGATCCATCACCTGGCCTGGCGTGCGCAGCGGGAGCGGATGCACGGAGGACCAATCCACGTTGCCGAAGGTGGAGAAGGGCGTGTACAGCGCGCAGATCTCGCTCGCCAAGGACGCGAAGGCGAAGTCCGAACCCGTCGGAATCACCGTGGAATAGAAAATCTACAGCATATGCTATTCTAATGACTTTGCGTACATGCGTGTCATATAGCGGGCACGCTGACAAGGAAGAAGCGCCCGCGTATTAGGCATATGGTGGCCAATGGGAGCGCTTCCGGGGAAAACTACGATTTAGCGAGCGATAAGGAACGTCCATTGGCTGAGGCTATGACGAACACCACCACCATCATCGCACGCGCCGACCAGCACGACATTGATCTGCACAAGGCGTCGGACCGTGTGAACTTCGGCTCCATCCGCGAGCCCATTGATGTACCCTACCTGCTGGGTGTACAGACCGACAGCTTCGATTGGCTCATCGGCAACGAGCGCTGGAAGAAGCGCGTCGAAGAGGATCTGGAGAAGGGCACCAACACCGTGCCGCACACCTCCGGCCTTGACGAGGTCTTCCAGGAGATCTCCCCGATCGAGAACTTCGCTCAGACCATGAGCCTGACATTCTCCGATCCGTATTTCGAGGAACCGCGCCACACCGTGCAGGAATGCAAGGAGAAGGACTACACCTACTCCGCGCCGCTGTACGTGAACGCCGAATTCGAGAACGGCGACACCGGCGAAATCAAGTCCCAGACCGTGTTCATGGGCGATTTCCCGCTGCAGACCGCGCACGGCACCTTCATCATCGGCGGCACCGAGCGTGTGATCGTCTCCCAGCTGGTCCGTTCTCCGGGCGTGTACTTCAACCGCGACCGTGACCGCACCTCCGACAAGGAGATTTTCGGCGCGAAGATCATCCCGAGCCGCGGCGCCTGGCTGGAGTTCGAGATCGACAAGCGCGACGTCCTCGGCGTCCGCGTCGACCGCAAGCGCAAGCAGTCCGCCATCGTGTTCCTGATGGCGATCGGCATGACCAAGGACGAGATCGCCGATTCCTTCAAGGACTACCCGCTGGTGATGGACGCCCTCGCCAAGGAGACCATCCAGACCCAGGACGAGGCCCTGACCGACCTGTACCGCAAGATCCGCCCGGCCGACACCCCGACCCCGGATGCGGGCCGCAACCTGCTGGATTCCTTCTACTTCAACACCAAGCGTTACGATCTGGCCCGCGTCGGCCGCTACAAGATCAACCGCAAGCTTGGTCTTGAGAAGGACATCAACGATCGCAGCCTGTCCCGCGAGGACATCATCGCCACGATCAAGTACCTGGTCACCCTGCACGAGGGCGAGACCAAGTTCCCGGGCAAGCGCAACGGCCAGGATGTGGACCTGCGCGTGGACGTCGACGATATCGACCACTTCGGCAACCGTCGTATCCGCCAGGTCGGCGAGCTGATCCAGAACCAGCTGCGCACCGGTCTGAGCCGTATGGAGCGCGTCGTCCGCGAGCGTATGACCACCCAGGACCCGGAGGCCATCACCCCGCAGTCCCTGATCAACATCCGCCCGGTGAACGCCACCATCAAGGAGTTCTTCGGAACCTCCCAGCTGTCGCAGTTCATGGACCAGAACAACCCGCTGTCCGGTGTGACGAACAAGCGTCGTCTGTCCGCTCTGGGCCCCGGCGGCCTGTCCCGCGACCGCGCCTCCATGGAGGTGCGCGACGTGCATCCGTCCCACTTCGGACGTATGTGCCCGATCGAATCCCCTGAAGGCCCGAACATCGGTCTTATCGGTTCTCTGGCGACCTTCGGCCGCATCAACCCGTTCGGCTTCATCGAGACGCCGTACCGCAAGGTCGTCAACGGCCACGTCACCGACGAGGTCGAGTACATGACCGCCGACCGCGATGCCGAACACGTCATCGCCCAGGCCAACCAGGAGCTGGACGAGAACGGCAACTTCGCATCCAAGTCCGCCCTTGCCCGAGTGGGCGAGGAAGAGGCGGTCGATGTGCCCGTCTCCGAAGTGGACTACATGGACGTCTCCCCGCGCCAGATGGTGTCTCTCGGCGCCTCCCTGATTCCGTTCCTGGAGCACGATGAGGGCCACCGAGCGCTGATGGGCACCAACATGCAGCGTCAGGCCGTGCCGCTGATCGAATCCGAGCGTCCGCTGGTGGGCACCGGCTCCGAATGGCGCGCCGCCAACGATTCCGGCGACGTGATCAAGGCCGAGAAGGACGGCGTGGTGAACTACGTCTCCGCCGACATGATCCGCGTGCTGAACGACGACGGCACCACCAGCTCCTACAAGCTGGCCAAGTTCCAGCGTTCCAACCAGACCACCTGCTACAACCAGCGTCCGATCATCCACGACGGTGAGCGCGTGGAGGCCGGCAGCGTGCTGGCCGATGGCCCGGCAATCGAAAAGGGCGAACTGGCATTGGGCAAGAACCTGCTGATCGCCTTCATGCCGTGGAACGGCTACAACTACGAGGACGCCGTGATCATCTCCCAGCGCCTCGTGCAGGACGACACCCTGAGCTCCATCCACATCGAGGAATACGAGATCGACGCCCGTGAGACCAAGCTGGGCGCCGAGGAGATCACCCGCGACCTGCCGAACGTCGGTGAGGACGCGGTGGCCAACCTCGACGAGCGCGGCATCATCCGCATCGGCGCCGAGGTCGAGGCCGGCGACATCCTCGTCGGCAAGGTCACCCCGAAGGGCGAGACCGAGCTGACCCCGGAGGAGCGCCTGCTGCGCGCCATCTTCGGCGAGAAGTCCCGCGAGGTGCGCGACACCTCGCTGCGCGTGCCCCACGGCGAGACGGGTACCGTCATCGGCGTCAAGGAGATCACCCGCGAGGATGCCGAGGAGGACGGCGACGAGCTGCCCAACGGCGTCAACCAGATGATCCGCGTCTACATCGCCCAGCACCGTAAGATCACGGTCGGCGACAAGCTGTCCGGCCGCCACGGCAACAAGGGCTGCATCTCCCGCATCCTGCCGGAAGAGGATATGCCGTTCCTGGCGGACGGCACCCCGGTCGACATCATGCTGAACCCGCTGGGCGTGCCTTCTCGAATGAACCTTGGCCAGGTGCTGGAACTGCACCTCGGCTGGATCGCGCACGCCGGCTGGGACATCTCCATCGACCCGGACGTCGAGGCCGCTTGGAAGAAGTACGTGCCGAAGGGCGCGGAGAAGGGCGAGCCGGGCACTCCGGTGGCGACCCCGGTGTTCGACGGCGTCCGCCCGGAGACCATCAAGGGCCTGCTGTCCTGCACGCTCCCGGACCGCGACGGCAACAAGCTCGTCGGCGAGGACGGCAAGGCGACGCTGTTCGACGGACGTACCGGCGAACCGTACCCGAAGCCGATCTCCGTGGGCTACATGTACATGCTGAAGCTGCACCACCTGGTCGACGACAAGATCCACGCGCGTTCCACCGGCCCGTACTCCATGATCACCCAGCAGCCGCTGGGCGGCAAGGCCCAGTTCGGTGGCCAGCGCTTCGGAGAGATGGAAGTGTGGGCCCTCGAGGCCTACGGTGCCGCCTACACGCTGCACGAGATGATGACCACCAAGTCCGATGACGTCGACGGCCGCGTGCGCGTCTACGGCGCCATCGTGAAGGGCGACAACCTGCCGCCGGCAGGCATCCCGGAGTCCTTCAAGGTGCTGCTCAAGGAAATGCAGTCCCTGTCCTTGAACGTCGAAGTGCTCAACGCCGACGGCGTGGCCATCGACATGAAGGACGAGGACGACGACTCGTCCACGTCCTCCGACGATCTGGGCTTCAACATCGGCGCGCGTCCCGACGCCGCCGCCAAGGAAGAACAGGCCGCGGAAGAACCTGAATTCAAGTGATCTGAACGGGTTTGCGGTGGGGCCGCCCATGGTGCGGTCCCACCACGGATCCGACGACAAACGTGATTAAGCATTAAGAATCGATAGACAGGACAATAGAGTGCTGGACGTCAACGCATTTGACAAACTGAGGATCGGCCTGGCCACCGCCGAGGACATCCGCAACTGGAGCCACGGCGAGGTCAAGAAGCCGGAAACCATCAACTACCGTACCCTGAAGCCGGAGAAAGACGGCCTGTTCGGCGAGCAGATCTTCGGACCTACCCGCGATTGGGAATGCGCCTGCGGCAAGTACAAGCGCGTGCGCTTCAAGGGCATCGTCTGCGAACGCTGTGGCGTGGAGGTCACCAAGAGCCGTGTGCGTCGTGAGCGCATGGGCCACATCGAGCTCGCCGCTCCGGTGACCCACATCTGGTTCTTCAAGGGTGTGCCGTCCCGTTTGGGCTACCTGCTCGACATCGCGCCGAAGGACCTGGAGAAGGTCATCTACTTCGCCGCCTACATGGTCACCAGCGTCGATGAGGAACAGCGCCACCAGGATCTGCCGGACCTGCAGAACGAGTTCGACAACGACATCGCCAACCTGGAACGCCGCCGCAACGCGGAGATCGAGGAGCGCGCCAAGAAGGTCGAGGCCGATCTGGCCGAGCTCGAGGCCGCCGGTGAGGCCAAGGGCTCCGCCCGCACCAAGCTGCGCAACAGCGCCGAGCGCGAGATGGCGGCCATCCGCACCCGCTACGACGAGCAGATCCAGCGTCTGAGCGCCGTGTTCGACCGCTTCAAGAACCTGAAGCCGGGCGACATGGAAGGCGACGTCGACCTGTGGCGTGAGATGGAAGACCGCTACGGCGACTACTTCGAAGGCTGCATGGGCGCCGAGGCCATCAAGAAGCGCCTGCAGGACTTCGACCTCGAAGCCGCCTCCAAGCAGCTCCGCGAGGAGATCGACACGGGCACCGGCCAGCGCAAGGCCCGCGCCCTGAAGCGTCTGAAGGTCGTCAACGCCTTCCTGACCACCGGCAACAAGCCGGAGGCCATGGTGCTCGACGTGATTCCGGTCATCCCGCCGGACCTGCGCCCGATGGTGCAGCTCGACGGTGGCCGTTTCGCGACCTCCGACCTCAACGACCTCTACCGTCGTGTGATCAACCGTAACAACCGTCTGAAGCGACTCATCGAGCTGGGCGCTCCGGAGATCATGCTCAACAACGAGAAGCGCATGCTCCAGGAGGCTGTCGACTCCCTGTTCGACAACGGCCGTCGTGGCCGTCCGGTCACCGGCGCTTCGAACCGTCCGCTCAAGTCCCTGAGCGACATGCTCAAGGGCAAGCAGGGCCGCTTCCGTCAGAACCTGCTGGGTAAGCGTGTGGACTACTCCGGTCGTTCCGTGATCGTGGTCGGCCCGTCCCTGCGCATGCACCAGTGCGGTCTGCCGAAGCCGATGGCCCTCGAGCTGTTCAAGCCGTTCGTCATCAAGCGTCTCGTGGACCTCAACTACGCGCAGAACATGAAGAGCGCCAAGCGTCTGGTGGACCGTGGCGACTCCGAGGTGTGGGGCGTGCTCGAAGAGGTCATCGCCGAGCACCCGGTGCTGCTGAACCGTGCGCCTACGCTGCACCGTCTGGGCAT
>DKCF01000082.1:25513-28033 GCA_002451435.1 Bifidobacterium sp. UBA6881
TTCAACGCCGACTTCGATGGCGACCAGATGGCAGTGCACCTGCCGCTGAGCGCCGAAGCCCAGGCCGAGGCCCGTTCCCTGATGATGGCTTCCGACAACATTCTGAAGCCGGCCGACGGCCACACCGTGACCATGCCGAGCCAGGACATGATCCTCGGTCTGTACTACCTGACCACCGTCTACGAAGGCGCCAAGGGCCAGGGCCGCGTGTTCTCCTCGCTGGAAGAGGCCGAAATGGCCCTCGACCGCCACGAGATCGACATGCAGGCCAAGGTGCTCATCCGCCTTCCGCAGGACTTCGTGCTGCCGAAGGACTGGGAGCCGGGCGAGGTCAAGGTCGTCGATCCGGAGCCGGGCAGCCCCGACGTCGTCAAGGAAGAGCGCTTCCACGACGGTTCCGTGCTGTTCGCCACCTCCTACGGCCGCATCCTGTTCAACGAGACGCTGCCGGTGGACTACCCGTTCGTCAACGAACAGGCTCCGAAGAAGCGTCTGAGCAAGATCGTCGACGACATCGCCACCCGTTACAAGACCGCCCAGGTCGCGGCCACCTTGGACGCCCTGAAGGATCTCGGCTTCACCCGCGCTCCGTGGTCCGGCGTGTCCTTCGCGTTCTCCGACGTCATCCAGCCGCCGGAGCTCGACGACTACATCGAGAAGTACGAAGGCGAAGCCGACAAGGTCAACGAGAACTACGAAATCGGTATGCTTACCGAAGAGGAACGTCGTCAGGAACTCGTCGATCTGTGGACGAAGTGCACCAGCGAGGTCTCCGAGGCCGTCGAGGAGCACTTCGACGCCAAGAACAACCTGGCCATCATCGTGCAGTCCGGTGCACGAGGAAACATGATGCAGATCAACCAGATCGCAGGTATGCGAGGCCTGGTGGCAAACCCGAAGGGCGAGATCATTCCTCGTCCTGTGAAGTCCAACTACCGTAAGGGTCTGTCCGTGCTGGAATACTTCATCTCCCAGCACGGCGCTCGTAAGGGTCTGGCGGATACCGCACTGCGTACCGCGGAGTCTGGCTACCTGACCCGTCGTCTGGTGGACGTCTCCCAGGACGTCATCGTCCGTGAGGAGGACTGCGGCACCAAGCGCGGCCTGGTCATGAAGGTCGGCGAACGTGACGCCGACGGCACCCTGCATCTCGTCAAGGCCGCCGACGGTGGTCCGTACTCCCGTCTGCTGGCCGCCGACGTGATCGACCCGGCCGACGGCAAGACCGTGCTGTACAAGGCCGGCGACGCGATGTCCATGGACGTGCTCAAGGACATGGTCGCCCACGGCGTCGAAGAGGTCAAGGCACGTTCCGTGCTGACCTGCGAATCCAAGCGCGGCGTGTGCGCCAAGTGCTACGGCTGGTCGCTGGCCACCAACAAGCTGGTGGACGTCGGCGAGGCCGTCGGCATCGTGGCGGCACAGTCCATCGGTGAGCCTGGCACCCAGCTGACGCTGCGTTCCTTCCACTCCGGCGGTGTCGCATCGGCATCCGATATCACGCAGGGTCTTCCGCGTGTCACCGAGCTTTTCGAAGCCCGTACCCCGAAGGGCGAGGCGCCTATCGCCGAGTTCCCGGGCGTGGTCAAGGTGGAGGACACCGATCGTGGCCGTCAGGTCATCCTGAAGCCCGACGACGACTCCGTCGAGCCGATCACCTACCCGGTGACCCGTCGCGCGCCGATGCTGGTCAAGGACGGCGATCACGTCGAGGCCGGCACCCAGCTCATCGAGGGTTCCGTCGATCCGAAGAAGATCCTCCGCATCCTCGGCCCGCGTGCCGCGCAGGTGAACATCGTGGAGGGCGTGCACACCGTGTACCGCTCCCAGGGCGTGGACATCCACGACAAGCACATCGAGGTCATCGTGCACCAGATGCTGCGTCGCATCACCGTGATCGACTCCGGCGACACCGATCTGCTGCCGGGCGAACTCGTGGATCAGGCCCGCTTCAAGGCCGCCAACATGGAAGCCGTGAAGCAGGGTGGCAAGCCCGCAGCCGGCCGTCCGGAGCTGCTGGGCATCACCAAGGCCTCGCTGGCCACCGATTCCTGGCTGTCGGCCGCCTCCTTCCAGGAGACCACCCGCGTGCTCACCGAGGCCGCCCTGAACCAGAAGGTCGATGACCTGAAGGGCCTCAAGGAGAACGTCATCATCGGTAAGCTCATTCCGGCCGGTACCGGTCTCGCCCGTTACCGCAACGCTGTGGTCGAGCCCGACAAGGCCATCCGCGACACCATCTACCCGAACTTCGGTCTGGGTGGGGACGAGTCCGATGCCGCCTTCGGCGACGCCGACCTGTCCGATGTGGACTTCTCCAACATGGACTTCGGCGACCTGAAGCTCGGCGACGACTTCAACCCGGATGACTTCCTCGACGACAACGGCGGCCAGATGGACCTGGGTGACGACAACCAGTGACGCTTGGCTGACGTTCCGGTGATTGTTCCGGAACATCGTTGATGCACCAAGGCCGGTTCCGGCGCGTATGCGAACGATACGCGCCGGAACCGGCCTTTT
>DKCF01000082.1:28089-29767 GCA_002451435.1 Bifidobacterium sp. UBA6881
CTCGCCGTGTTTCCATATGGGTTTGCGGTTCGCCGAGCACCCGCATCGGCGACGAATATGATTGACGTTGCGATTAGAATATGGATATGAGTTTTCTGCCATATCCTCCTCCGCCCGAACCGGGCTGGTATGACGATGATGCCATGGTCTCGGATCGAATCGTCCGCACAACCGTCAGCGATGCGCGGAACGTCGATGGTTTTCGGCGTTCCTCCGACATCGAGAATCCGGTCGATGCCATCGACGGCGACGACATCGACCGGGACGGCACGGTGCTGGCCTCCTCATTTGCCATGAGAACGACGCCCGTGTATCTGCTGCGCAACGAGCAAACCGGACAGGAAGTGCTTGTCGACGGCAACGTGCTGCTCGGGCGCGAACCTTCGGCGGCGTCGGAAGGTGCGAAAGCCGTCGGATTGAAGGACCCGACGCGCACCATCTCCCGCAACCACGCGGTGATCGGGCTCCAGCGGGATGGCACGTTGCGGATTCAGGATTGCGGTTCGCTCAACGGCACGTACATCATCCACGACGATGTGGAGACCAAGGTCGGCGATGATCCCGTTGCCTTGCAGGTGCCGTCCGTCGTCCGCATCGGAGACCAGTTCTATGCATTGGAGCGGCGGGCCAACTGAGGTGATGCATGGCTCGCCGCCGCGTCGGCTGACCGGTGCGGTTTGGCAAGGCTCAGCAGTTGTGCTTGGACTTGTTGCGTTCTCGGGCTGGTTGTGGTCGCATTGGCGGTGAGCATGACGGCGGTGCCATATCGGTGATGACGCATCGGCATGGGCCAGCTTGCGCCGGTCTATGCCGACGGATGCTAGTCGCGCAGCCGCAGGGCGGCGTTGATGGCGTTGTCATCCAGCGATTGCAGCCATTCGAGCAGTTCGGGGTAGATGCTCATATTGCGCGCGAGGAACGGACGCAATTCCGGCTTCCACGCCGCGATTCGCGCCATCAGTTCCGTATTCTCCGTGTTCATGGCAAGCTCCGCGGTGTATTCGTCAGCGGACGAATGACGTTGCGCGTTATGCGCCTCATCCATGTCGCATGAGGCGTTATGCGACGGTCCGTCCATGGTTGCGCGTGCGGAGACGTCCACGGCATCATATGCCGTGCCGTCCTGCGCAAAGCACAGATCCGGCTCATCCGTCACGCAGGCCGGATCGATGGGGTTCTTATGCGGAGCCGTCGTATCGGACGCCATGCCGGTCGTGTTCGCCGGATCAATGGAATCGACGTGCAAGGCCGTCGGTGCTATATCGGCCGCATCCGCCAAATCGGCGGGATCGGCACACGGGCCGGACGGCGGCACCCAAATGTTGGTGCCGTCGAATATGTCCACGTCGGGCATGCCGGAATCCCCGCAGGGCAATCGGTCGGAGGCATCGGCGGACGTTTCGCCAACCGTTGGAATATCTGGTCCATCGGTTTCGGAAACGGGCCAGCCCGTCGAGGCCAGATATCGGCGGGCGCGTTCGTCGCCGAACTCGGCCACCCAGCGTTTCAGCCCGGGGTATGCGCGGGGATTCGCCACGACGCTCGCGCCGAATTCCGGATTCTCATAGGCGATTTTCGCGAGAAGCACCGGATCGGCGTGCGGATCCCGGACGGCTGCGACGGCGGTTTGGTGATCGACCATCATCTCTCCTTATGTTGTGGTTTGTGGGATTTGGCT
>DKCF01000082.1:29809-39527 GCA_002451435.1 Bifidobacterium sp. UBA6881
CGCGGCTCGATGAGCGTCGCGTAGCAGATGACGGCAGACCATCCGAAGCATCGCGGCCGGCTGCATCGTTGCGATTCCTTCCGCGCATTCCTCTTCTGCCGTGCCATCCACGACACCTGCCCGTCCATCGGCCGCCGGCATGCGAAGGTTGGAATACGCCGGCAAGGGAAAGACGCGCCATCCATCGGCATGCCAACGGCAATGACCGGAGCATGGCATCACGCACGCCATCGATGCGCCGCCAATAGTCACGCGCCTGCCGCTCTTCGATGACGTCGCCGGAGAACGCCGCGTAATCGGCCTCCATGCCCAAACGCAGCAATTCCATGGCGTCCAGATCGAATCGTCGCGCGATCGACCGTGCCTGCTCGCGTCTGGTCCCCGGCGCCGCCGATCCGCTTTGCAGCGCCAGCGTGGTGACGGACCGCCATCCCTCGGCAATCCGCAGCCGTGCGTCTCCCCGATGCCTCGCGCGATGCAACATGACCGTCTTGACGGCAAGCAGCGCCATGGCGACGATAAGCGCCGTCCACAAGGGACTGCCATATACCGCGACCTTCATCGCGATGCGTGCGATCCGCTGCCGAAACGGGTCCGCGGACGGTGCGTCGGCCCTGCTGCCGCCAATCGAGGTTCCGCCCGACATCCGATCGTCGTCACGCAACGGGTCGGTGAGCGGAACCGGAGGCTGCCGCACCAGTTTCCGCGGATTCGGCGGCATGAGGTTCCGGTTTTCATCGGGGGTCTTCGTCTCCTTCGGCGTCGGATGGAACGCCACCCAGCCGTAGCCATCCAAGGCGATCTCCACCCATGCGGCCACGTCGTTGCCGGTGAATTCCGTTATGGTGTGCGCGCCACGTTTTTCCGTACGGTCGGCACTGATTTCGCCATCGTCGTCCTTCGGCAGAAAACCAAGCACGACGCGACTGGACATGCCGAGGGCACGCGCCATCAGAGCCATGGCCGAAGCGTATTGCTCGCTGTCTCCCACCATTGCGGCGCCGTCCAGCAATTGGCTGATGCGATAGTTGCCATGACCGGCGTTGGAAGGGTAATCCCCGCTCAGACCATGCGAGAACCAGCCGGATTCCCTCAGCCCATCGGCAATGGCCTTGGCCGCCGCTCCGCCCGCGGCCCGTCCTCCGGCAAGCGTCGTCGCGAGGCTGTCGACGCAACCCGGAACGTCTTCGGCCTCCGGCTGGCTGACGGCGGCGGCCTTGGCCCTGACGAGTTGTCTGTCGGTCGGCGCGTCGGAAACGATGCCGGTTTCGCGATACGACAGTCCATCCGACGTGCGCGCGGCGTAGATCGCCGATCGCGTGTCGGCATTGTAATAAAACGACTCCGCATCCTCGGATTCGCTGAATTCCACTTGCGAGGCGGAACCGGCCAATGGCAGCCAATAGTCGCGCAGCCCGGCATGCACCGTGAACCGCGCGGCGAACCGCCGACCCGTCGCATGGTTCTCGATGGAAGAGCCCACACGACGGTAATTGGCCGAATCCGCGGCCATCGTGGAATCGGACAGATTCCACACATTGCCGTCGAAACGATCCATCACCGCAAGACGCACGGCGGAGCCGGACGGCAGATCCTGCACGGTGAGCAGCACGTCGTCCCTATGGTTCTTGACATACGAGCGCATGCCGCTCAGCGGACTGGCGTAAGCGTACGGACTCAGCGGCGGCTCGTAATGGTCGCGCAGGATCGTGCGGTGCCGCGCCGTCATGGCGCATCCGCCGAAGGCCAACGCGGCGGCGATCAGCATAATCAGCGCGGCGGCAATCCAACGCCGCCATTCGAACAATCCGAACCGCATGCTGGTCCATGCCGTAAGCGTGCAGACGACGATGACGCCGGCGGCCGGACGGCAATGGCCGGCCGACGATCCCAGCAGGGCGCAGACCGAGAGGTTCACGAGAACGGGCACCGCCGCGGCCAATGCGAACCGGTCATCGTCCATCATCGCGAACAGGCCTGCGAAAAACGAGCACCACAGGCAGGCCGTCCAGACGGCGAGCGGACCTCCCCGCATGCCGCCGACCGGCGGATCCACGGCAATCAGCAGTTTGAACGATCCCAGCGTGCTCATCCATCCATCGGCGAGCGTGCGTGCGGTCGGAACGATATGCGCGATGGTGGTTTCGTTCAACAACAGCACCGGTCCCGCGACCAGCTGGGCGAACGCCGTGAACACCAGCTGCCACCACAGGCGGAACTTCGGAACCCGCCATGCGAGCGCCGCTACCGAGCCGAGGACGGTCGCCGGCACGGCGGCGCCGGCCCAGACCGGAACCGACCCGTATACGTCGATGAGATTGGCGGCTCCGACAAGCGTCAGCATGGCCGTGGCCAGCAGACCCAGCTGCCTTGGAAGCCGAGGCGTTGACATATGGCCCGCATGGCGTCTTCTCCCGAAACGAACCATACGAATCGTGGGACGTGCGACGTCGGCCCATGAGCCTGATGTCGTGACCGGACCGTCGGCGCCGGCGCTCATGCCAGCATCCCCATGATCGTCGGCAGATCGTCCAAATCGCCGATCGTGGCCACAACGAAACCGGCATGCCGCGTGATGGAACGTTCCCCGCGGACGTCGGCCCGCAACACCACGCATGTCGTGCCGCGCGGCAACGCGAGCGCCATGCGTCTGGCATCCTCGACGCTTCGGTTCCGTCCGACGGTGATGAACCAGCGGGACGAACCGGCCGCATCCGCAAGGATGCCCCGTACAAGGTTCGGTTCATCGTCGGAGTCCGGTTCGATCGCGCTGCACATGTCGAGGAATTCCATGGGTCCGTTCGGCGATGCGTGCCGTCTCCCGGCATGAACCGTCACCGGATGATTCTGCGACAGGCATCGCACGCCGATGGAGGCGTGCGCCGACACGGCAAGCTCGAATTCTTCGGCGTTCGCGTAATCATGCGGATTCACGCTGATGGCGAGCGTGGTGTCGGTGCGCCTGGTGGCTTCGTATTGGCGAATCATCAATGCGCCGGTTTTCGCGGAACTCAGCCAATGCGCGTTGCGCATGTCGTCTCCGGGCTCGTATTCGCGCAACCCGTGGAAATCGAGGTCGTCGTCGACGATTGTTCCGCTCGGGCGCCCTTCGAGGTCGCGGGGGATGCCGGCGTCCAATGGCGCCAGCGCGATGGTCCGCGGATGGATGAACGCATTGGTCCGTTCCGTAAGACGCCTTTCCCTGCGAACAAGTCCGAACGGGTCGCCTTTGCGGAGCGACAACGGGCCGATCGGCAGCGCCGCGCGCGCCACGGCGGTGAACGCCAGATCGATTCGTTTCGTCTGCCCCGTGGCAAGCGCGGGAATGGCGAACCGCTCATGGCCGGTTCCGATCGGCAGGACGCCGCTGGCCGGCACCGTGGACGCATGGCCGTCATTGCGGACCGTCACCTGTATGTGCACGGTGTCGGCGATGGCGACATGCCGTTCCGATACCTCCACGGTGGCGGAAAACGCCGTATTGCCCAGCGACAAGGCCACCGCGGCGACCAGCATGGACGTCGCGGCGATGGCGATGGCGAGCAGTTCGTGCCATCCGAGCGGCACGAACGCGGCCGCCGACATGGTGGCCAGCAGCACGGCCATCCAGCCCACCGGCGACACGTTGGAGAAGACGGGGCGCCTGCAACGGCGTCCGATGCGGTGCGGCAGACGGCGCGCGGCGTTCATGCGGCGCATGACATTCGCGCGGAGCGTGGTGCCCGTGCGGTATGTGACGTCTGCATGACGTGTGGCGTCCGTGTGGCGCGCGGTTCGTGAATCTCGCATACCTGACCTTTCCGATTGCGGGTTCTTTCGGGGAGACGGAACATTGTTCGAATCTTTCAAAAATCATCGAAGCGTGTTGCGATTCCGGAAACCGGTGGGGAGTCCGCGCCTTAGCCCCCTTGGAGTCCGGCGCCGATCGTCGGCGCGGGCACCTGGTCCAGAAGCCGTCTGATGGCCTGCCGCTGCGTTTCGCCGGAGAACGTCGCCTCCGGCGTGAGCGTGATGCGATGCGCCAGCACGGGCTCCGCCAGCTCCTTGACGTCATCGGGCACCACATAACCACGGTTGTCGGATGCCGCCCACACGCGGGCGCATCGGGCCAGCGCCAGCGCTCCGCGTGTGGACGCGCCGATGCGGATGCGTTCGTCATGCCGGGTGCCCTCCACCAGACGCACGATGTATTCGAGAACCGCGTCATCCATGTGCACGGTTCCGCCGACGCCTTGCATGCGCAACACGTCGGATGCGTCGAGCACGGGGGCCACGGTCGCCGCGCGATCGGTGATGCCGGCCTGCCTGAGGATGTCCAGGCTCGCGGCATGGCCGGGATGACCGATGGCGGTTTTGATCAGGAACCGGTCCATCTGCGCCTCGGGCAGACGATACGTGCCAAGCTGGTCGATCGGATTCTGCGTGGCGATGACCATGAACGGCCGTGGCACGGGATGCGTCTCCCCGTCGACCGTGACCTTCCGCTCCTCCATGACCTCAAGCAGCGCGGACTGCGTTTTCGGCGACGCGCGGTTGATTTCGTCGGCAAGCACGATGGACGCGAAAATCGGTCCTTCTCGATAGGTGAATCCATCGTTCCTCCGGTCGTAGTAGGTGACGCCCACCACATCGGACGGCAACAGGTCCGGCGTGAACTGGATGCGTTTGAATGATGTGGCGATGGAATTCGCCAGACCGCGCGCCAGCTGGGTTTTGCCGGTGCCGGGATCGTCTTCGAGCAGCACGTGGCCGCCCGCCACCAGCGCGGCGACGCATTGCCTGATCTCCCGTTCCTTGCCGACGACGACACGGGAGACGTTGCCGACCAGTTTCGCGAACGCATCATGGAACCATGCGATGTCGTCATCGGGCTTCGGCATCGAGATCGGCGGGGTCCGGTCCGTTTGCTCCGCCTTATGCGTGCGGACGGCCGGATTACGCGGCCAGCCGGGTTGTGCGGGCGATTCCGTCCATATGGCTTTCGCGCGCTCGCCGAGCACGGTGCCCTCGTCATCTACGGGACGCGGCGCATCGTTGGCACGCCCGTCGAGCGGCGACGGCATGGGGACGGGCGGCGGCATGGCGTCATCCGGTGGGTGGCTGATGGAGCCGAGCTGGGTGTCGTCGTTCATAGTAATCTCCTTGTGGTGTTCGGCCATATCGCCAATGATCGCCGTCCGGCCATGCCGTTCGCGTCGCCGATCGGGCGGATTCCCTCGATGCCATGGGATTTCCGGGACCGCGCGTTCAGCGCGGCGCGTCCATCGGTGCTTTCGACCGATACGTACCATGAGTGGGAATCCGCCGCATCCAGATCGTCGCCGACATCGATGCGGTTCATGCCTCCGGACATCTCATACCGCCGTTCCATGCCGCCATGCTCGGGCATGATGACCAGCATGGCACGGTACGGCAGACCGTACGCATCGACGGCGAATCCGGTATACAGCAGGATGTTCCTGTCGTTCGTGTCCCATGACAGCGTGGGCGCGGAAATGATTTCGGCGCGACGCTCATACACGTAGGCCGGCGACAAGGTTCCGCGGGCGGCCTCGCTCTGCCCGCCATTGAGGGTCTGCACGACGCTCGCCGATGAGCAGGTCCGCCATGGAGCCATATCGAAGACTGCCGAATCCGCGGTGCCGCCCACGCTGCGGTCGCCCAGGCCGTCGGCGGTGACGCGGAAGCCGTCCGCGCGGCCTTCGCCCTTCCAATGGACGACGCATGTGGAGCCACGTCCGGAAACGGTGACGTTCGACGGCTTCCTGATTTGGTATTTCGGAACGAACGATGCGGCGCGCGTTTCACCGTCAACGCCTTTCGCGCCGATGACCTTGGCGTCGACCCGATAGGTTTTGCGATTGAGGTCGCTTTGCGGGATGTCGAATGCATGGGATCCGGAACACGGCATGGTGCCGGTCACGTCGCCGGACAAGGCGATGGCCGCACATCCCGCGTTGCGCGTGTCTCCGATTGACGCGACCGTCACCGTTCCTTTGACGTCATTGTTGCGCAGCTCAATTGTCGGTCCGTTCGGCGTACCCCACGGCCTGACGGCATCGGATGCGTCGGACGTCGGGCCCCAGCCCGCGTCGTTGTGCGCACGCACGGTCGCGGTGAATTCGGCGCCGTCCTTGATGTGGCCGTCGTCGATGTCGAAGACCATCCTGGTCGACCGCGAAGTCTCCCGCATCATGAATCCATTGCCGGAAAGCGTCACCTCGTACGCGTCGATCGCGGAGCGGTCGCCGTCCGGTTCCCTCCATTCGACGGCGACTTTGTTGCGTCCGGCTTCGGCACGGACGTTACCCGGCGTATCGGGAACCTTGTCGGGCCTGCCCTCGACGGCGTTGGATTCCTCCGACCAGCCGGCCTCATTGCGCGCCCGCACCGTGAACGAATATGTTCTGCCGTTGCTCAATCCCGTGATTCGGCATGATGTGGCGGAGCCGCATGATTGGTTCCCGGAACCGCCGCCGCTCCAGCTCGCCTGGTATTCGATGACCGGACTGCCGTTCGGTGCGCCGGCGCTCCAGCGCAGATTCACCGCGCCGTCCTGCGCGTCGCCGGTGATGGGGGAGAGCAACGGCGCGTCGGGCCTGTCCACCACCGAAACGTCGATGGTCGCGGTCACCTCGCGTTCCTTGCTCCTCGTCGCATCCCGGACGGTGGCGACCACTCTGCCGACGCCCGCGCCGATGCCGGACGCGGCCGTGATCGACGCCGTGCCGTCGGACGAGCAATCCACCTTGATTCGTGACGTGTCGTCCGCGACGCAGCCGACCACCGTCAACGGCGTTTCGGGGAACGGATTGTATGCGTCGGCCAGCAGACGCACCGTCTCGCCCGACCCGGCCTTGAGCCGCACGGTTCTTGCGCCGACGCGCGCCAACGGCCGGTTGGACGCCGTCACGCGCACCGTCACGCCGGCGTCCACCGTGCCATTCGCGTAGGTGATGGTTATCGGCACGTTCACCGTGGTTCCGGGGACCGCCGTCTTCTCCGCGGAAACGGTCAGCCTGCCGACGGCGCTCACCACGGCGCGCACCTGGTTCGAAGACGTTCCGCCGGAATACGCATGCCGATTCCTTTCGCCATGTGGTTCCTCCGCGGAGCGCGTCAACGCGGTCAGGTCGATGACGGTGGCGCCCTCGCCCGCCGCCACATCGATGACGGACGAGGAGAACGTCGGCGCGGGCGTGTCTCGTCCGACCACGGTGATCGGCAGCGTCAGCACCGCCGTGTTGACGATTCTCGCCGTGCCGTCCTTGGACGCCTTGCCGTCCACCGCGGTGAAGGTGATGGACGCAGGCCCCGTATAATCATCCGGCGCGGTGAACCGCAGCGTCTGGTCGTCCACATACAGGTCGCCGTCGCCGGCCTTGGTCGCGCTCACCGAATCGGCGTCGGACACGTATGCGGTCTTGCCCGCGCCGACGCGCACATGGTCGGCGATGTTGATGGTGATCGTCTCGCTCGCGTTCACCTTCAACACCGGTGCCTTCGGCCGCAGCGTGGGCGGGAACACGCCGTAGGCGGGCACCTGGATGAACGCGCTCGCCGCGACGCCGTGCGTCGTGTTCGTGACGGTGTACGGCACGGCACGGGCCTCATCGGTCAGCTCCACCGTGATGACGGTCGATTCTTCCCCGCCTTTGACGCGCGCATGGTCGGCAGCCGATTCATGCACGCCGACCCGCAGTTCCTCGAAGGTGCCGGAAGGATTGGCGATCCATTGCGAAACGTCGACGTCGACCGATTTCCTGTCGATCGTCGCGTATGACGGCACACGGTAGTCGCGGGCCGTTGGCGGCTCGATCGGGGCGTCGCCGTCCACATGCACCGTCAGGATCGCGGTGGCGTTCAGTCCGGCTTCGTTCCTGGCGGTGTAGACCGCATGGTAGGCGCCGTCGTTCTGCGGTGCGGTGAACGACAGCATGCCGTCCGCAACCCTGACGTTGTCCAGCCCCTCGGACTCGACCCGTTCGATGCTGAGCGCGGTGCCGTCTCCCGAGATGTCGTTCTGGAGCACGGGCACGGTGGCCGCGGTTCCCGGACGCAGCGTCACCTCGTCGTCGCGCGCGTACACTCCCGAATCCGATGCGGATGGAAACACGCCTACGCGGATCTGCGCCTGGGCGCGTTGCCCGGTCCAATCCTCGACGGCATAGGCGAACGTGTCGGTGCCTGTGGAATCGGCGTAGGCCGCATACACGAGGTAATCCGCGCCGATCTCGTCGATGCGTCCCAATGACGGCGCCTTGTTGCCCAGGCCGAGCAGCTGCACGTCATCGCCGTCGGCGTCGATGCCGGCGAGCGTGATCGGAATACGGATCCTGCGTCCGGACGCCACCTGCGCCTCCACGTCGGCCGGAGCCGGCGGCGTCTTGCCGGACGCATCCTTCCGATGCACGCTGAAGGTGATGGTCGCGGAGGCCGTGTTGCCGAAGCCGTCCGTGACGGTGTAGTCCACCGGAAACGAACCGGTCTGCCGGGACGCTTGGTATCGCACGGTGTCTCCGGAGACGAACGCCAGTCCCGCGAACGTCTTCTCGTCGTATCGCAGGTCGTTGCGCAGGCTCACCGTGGTGCCATCGGCATGGACGACGTGGTCGAGCACGTCGACGGAGACGACGCCGCCGGCGCGTACCTGCGCGGTGACGTCGCCGGCTTTGGGCGGGGAGCCCACGGCGGACGACGTCGGTGGCTGCAACACGATCACGCCTGTGGACGAACCCGCGGCGTTCGCCACGGCATAGGTGACCCGGACCGGTCTCACCGGCGTCTGCCGCGCGGTGACGTAGACGCGTTTGCCGTCGACCACGCCTGTTGTGATGCCGGTCGACGCTTCGGTCGACACATCGGTGACCGCCAGCACGCCGCCCATCGGATCGATGTCGTTGCCCAACGGTTCCACGATGGCGGTGCCGTCGGATCCCAGCAACGCCACGTCGTCGGCCACGATCGGCTTGGCCGCGTCGCCGGTGACGGGACGCACTTCGACACGTGCAAGCCCGGTGGCCGGAACCGAACCCTGGGTGATGGTGTATGGCACGTAGTAGGTGCCCGGATCGGATGCGGTGAACGCGATCGTCATATCCGCCGCGTTCATGGTCGTCGACACTCCGGAAGGCGGTTCGACGGCGGTGAGCCGCGCCGGTTCGGCGGAGGTGCCGTGCACGTAGGGGGCAAGGTCGATGACGGTGCGGATGCCGGGCGTGGTCTGCCTCGACACCGGATCGATGGCCGCGCCCAAGGTGTTCGCCGGCTTGACGGAGAAGTACAGCATGCCGGTGCCGGTCTGCTCGCCGTCGGAGACGGTGACTTCGATGGCGGCCCTTCCCGATGTCATCGAACCGGCGTCGAACGTCAACTGCCCGTCGGCGCGTGTCGAAACGCTCACTTGGTCGGTGTTCCGCGCCGTGGCTGACACCAACGTCAGCGGGTCGCCGTCCGGGTCGGTGAAACTCCCCAACGCGTTGGTCGTGTGGGTCGCGCCCTGCTCCACGTCGATTTCCGGAGGGATGTCGGTTTGCGTCGGCGCACCGTTCCCGTCCTCGGACAAGGTGAGCGTCACCTTCGCCTCTGAGGTCTGTCCGCGTCCGTCGGAGATTCCATAGCCGAACGTGACGGTTCCGGCGCCGGCGGCCGAGGCGTCGAGCTGCAGATACCGTCCGTCGTATATGGGCGATACTGCGACGTCCGCTCCGCTGGGGGC
>DKCF01000082.1:39638-45767 GCA_002451435.1 Bifidobacterium sp. UBA6881
CCGCCGAACACGTCGTCCTCCGCCTTGATCCGCTCCGATTGCGGGGAACAGATCTTGCTGAAGGCCCGTTGATTGTCGGCGCTTTCGTCGTTTCGCTCCTGTTGCCGCGTCTGCCCGGTATCCACTGTGTTCCATTGAATTTTGACGGCGTGGACGGATTTCCGTGGATTCCACACGTCGCCGGAGCCCACGTCGTTGAGCAGCGCGAGACGGTGGTTCACCCGGAACACGAGTTCGCAGGTGGCGTCCACGTTTTTCACAGAGACATAGCCGGCATCCGCCATGTCGGGCGAGTCGATGCACAGGTAGTTCTCGGCGTTCTGCGCCCATGCGGCATGCACCCTGCCTTGGACCGAGACGGGACGGACGGTTTCTCCGCTGCCTGCATGGGGCAGGTCCGCGACGCTTCCGGTGGCGAGGTCCACCGTCGACAGGCCGTGCGGCGTGGCGGCCGCGACCCATCCTCGCTGCAGTCCGTCGACGGGCGCGTCCTGCAAGGTGATTATGCCGCGGACTCCGATATGCGCGCCGCCGCCCGGCCATCGCACCGTGCCGTTCGCCGCGATGACGGGGACACCGCCGATGACGGTGAATGATTCGACGTTTTCCTTCATATCGAACATGGCTGTCTGCGCGACGCGCCTTTTCGACATGTCGAGTTCGAGCACGGCGCCGTCCGACGGACGGTATCCGTAAACGGTTCCGTCGTCGGTCACCACGATCCGGCCTCCGGTGCCGAGCCTCATCTTCGGAGCATCGGACGTTGGGGCGACGGCGCCCACGTCTTTCGCGGAGCCCGCCCACACGTCGCCATTGGCCGTGTTGATGAACGCGACCGTATCGCCGCCGATCAGCGTCCGCATGCCGGACGTGATGGCGGTTTCGCCGGTCGTGCTGACGGTGGATGCCGCGATGCCGCTCGCCTTCGTGGCCTCCGCGAGCACGGTGTCGCCTTCGTGCTGGACGATGTCGAACCGCGCCGACGAGGAGGCCACGCCGGCATCGGCGTCGTTGTTGCGTACGTTGAACCGCGCGGCCTTGCGATGGCTCAGCGAAGTGACCCACACCGTGCCGTCGTCGAGCTGGACGTGCCTCTGCGTCACCGAGCCGACGATGATCGCGCCGGCAACGATGCCGAGCAGCAGCGCCAGCGCGACGATCGGCGTCGTCCACGCGCCGCGCGGGGGCGGCGGACGTCGGCGCAGCGCCTTCCTCCGCCTGTGCCTTGACGGGCGTTCGGAACGTTCATGGGGGAAAGGTGCGATGTTCATAGGTCCTGCCGATCTCTGTCGTGTGGTGGTCGCCGCCTACGGTTTCGCCACGCAGGCGATGGAAGGTGTGTCCGACATCCGCCGGTTCTCCCGGACCAGACTCACCTGGATGCAGGTCCGTGGCCCGTCGGCCGCGTCGACCCGGATGCTCTCGGAACGGACGATGGCTCCCCGCGCCTCCCGATCCACGCCGTCGTCGCCGACCGGCGACCAAACGTAGGAATCACCGTCTTCGGGATCGGGATTCGTCCATGTGAACGTCACGCTGTCGCCGTCCGGCGAATACCGGCCCGACAGATCCTCCACTTCCGGCACCCGGCCGGATGCGATCGGGTCGTCTTCCGGAACATGCGGCATATCCGAATCGCGGGCGGTGCCAAAGCCCGTCCTCACGCCGCCATCCATGGAGACCGAATCCGATTTCGGTACGACCACGCAAGTGAACGCCAGCGCCGTACCGGCCAGCATCGTGGCCGCGACAGCCACAGGAACGATCCGGTATTTCCGTCTGGCCGGCTGCGACGCCGAAGAAGACGCGCCCAGCCGCCGCGGTCGCATGATCGTCCGCGGATACGGCGGCTCGCCGGCGACGACGGTCGGATCGGCCCTCCCATACAGTTCGTATTGCGCGCGCTGCATGGCCCTGGCGAATTCCAATGCGGAATAGTACCGATGCTCGGCGTCCTTGCTCAACGCCTTGCGCAGAATCGCGCATATCGTCTCGGGAACGTCGGGCCTGCCGAGTTCCGGCAATGGTCGCTTGACGATGAGGCGCCCCAACGCGTTCCGCCGGGCTCCGGCATCCAGACCGGCCAGCTCCCGCCCGTATCCGTGTTCGTACGGGGATGCGCCGGACAGCATGGCGAACAGCGTCGCCCCCAGCGAATAGACATCGGTGGAATCGTCGCCGTCGCTGCGATGCGACAGTACCTCGGGCGCGGCCCACGGCACCGAATATTCCGATCGTCTGCCTGCGTAGAGGTTCTTCGCGATGCCGAAATCGGAAAGCATCGGCGTGCCCTCGGTACTGAACAGGATGTTCGCCGGTTTGACGTCGCGGTGGATGATGCCCTTCCGGTGCGCGCTCGCCAACGCGCTCGCCAATGCGATGCCGATGGACAGCGTCCGGTCCGGATCGAAGGTGCCCGTCCGCAGCATCCGGCCGCAACTGCCACCCTCCACATACGCGAACACCGTGTATCCATGCCCCGAATCGGTGACGCCGGCATCATACACGGGAACGATGTTCGGATGTCCGGAAAGCCGTCTCATGAACAACGCCTCACGGTGGCGCCGGCCGTCGCGTCCCGTCGGATCGACCGGAGTTCGGCTCACTTTGACGGCCGCCATCCTCGACATGGCCGGCTGCATGTACAGATACACGTGCGCCTCCGACCCGTCCCCCAACTTGCGGACGAACACATATCCGGGGATTTCAGGGGGTCTTGGCTCCTGGGGAATCGTCATTGAACCGTCTCTCTTCTTCGCGACACTTCCCCTCATCCTAGACCATAAGCCACCCTAAAGCGAACATTGCGGAAAGGGGCATGAACGGTGGTGCGAAATGTGCAGTTCACAGGTGGGCTCGGCATGGCGCGGATGCGATGAGCGCCGGTCGGGTAAGCTGGGAAACCATGATGGATGTGGATGATTTCGCGCAGGCCACGCTGGTGGCGGGCGCCCCCCGCAGCGGCAAGACCGAATTCGCGCTGCGTATGCTGATCGCCGCGATGAAGCGGCACGGAGACGCCTCGGCGGTGATGACGGTTTCCGGCAGGCAGGTCGCCGATGCACTGGGAGACCGGGTGATCCACGAATTGTCGGCGGTGTCGCAGGCCCGCCCGGTCACCACGCTTCCCGCGGTCGCGTTCCGCATCATGACCGCCGTGCGCTCGCGCGCCGGCCTGGCGTTGCCGAAACTGCTCAATGGCGCCGAACAGGACATGGTCATCAGGCGGATGCTCACGGCTCATGCGGAACATGGCGAACGCGGCGACGAATGCGCCACCTGCAAGCTGCTGCGCGCGTATTTCGCCGTGGCCGACTGGTCGGGAATGGCGGTGGATGACGCCAACGACGCCTTCGCCAACCAGCTGCGCGACATGCTCGCGCGCATGAACGAAATCGGCGCGAAGCCGGAATCGGAGGACGCGCTGATCATACGCATGGCAAGCCAAGGCGAGATCGACGAGCGCCGTGAACGGCTGCGCGTCCAATGGCGTCTGGCGTTCGCGCTCCGCGGAGAATACCGGCATGCCATAGAACAGGCATACCCAGGCCAATACCGTCTGGACGCCTCGCAGCTGATGGTCGACGCCACATCGGCGGTCGCTCAGGCCATGGAAGACGATCTGCCCGAACTGCTGATCGTCGACGATTTCCAGGACGCCACGCTCGCCGGATTCGATTTCCTCGACGCATTGCACCGCCGCGGCGTGCGCCTGCTGCTGGTGGGCAACCCCGACGAATCCGTGCAGACGTTCCGCGGATCATATCCGGAATACCTGTTCGAAGCGGCGAAAACACGCATGGGGGCGCGGCTGGAACGCCTCGAACCGGACGCCGTGCGGCCGGTCGACTACCGCACGCTGCTCGCCGCGCGCGTCAGCCTTTCCATCGCCAGCGTCGAACAATCCGACGAGGCGCTGCCGGACCGGCCGGGGAAAATGCCGAAGATCGCGGGCGCATGGCCGCTCGGACGATTGCCGGAATCGGACGGGCTGCCCGACGACGGCAGCGTGGAGACCGCGCTGTACCGTTCGGCGGCCGAAGAACTCGACGACGTGGTGTGGAAGATCAAAACCGAGCATCTGCGCAATCGCCGCGAGTGGAACGACATCGCGCTGATCGCGCATGACAACGCCACCGTGCGCGCCTTCGGCGAACGATTGCGCTCCGACGGCGTGCCGGTACGCTATTCCAGCGTGACCCGGCCGCTGAAGGACGAACCGTTCGTGCAGGGATTGTTCGCGCTGATCGAATTGGCCGCATTGAAGGAACGGACGATCACGGCTTCCTCGATGGGCCTGCGCGCGGCCGGCGAATACATTCGTTCGCGTGTCGCGTCGATCATGAATTCGCCGCTGGTCACCATCGGCGGCGATCGATGGCATGAGGGGCGTCCCGCGCGCATCACCGCCGTCGAATCGGCGATGGACGCGCTCGGTGCATTGGCCTCCGTGCTGGAATCCGATGACGAGGCCGGCAAAACGGATGATGCCGCCGAGACGAGGAGGCGGGACCATGCCGAATACGCGTTGCTGCCGAAGCTGATCGACGCATGGCACGACTACAAGACCGCGTTCCGAAAGGCGCGCGATTCACGAGACGCAAGTCTCGAAACGACGTCGGACGCGACGATCGCGGTGGACGACACGCTCGTCGGGCAATCACCCGACGACGACCCCGCGTTCGGCATCGGCGCGATGTACATCCTGCTGTTGGAAGGCGACACGTCCGGAGTGCTCGACGCCATCGCCGCGGTGCTGGGCCCAGACCCCCAGGCCAAGGCGTTCGGGAATTTGTGGAAGATGGTCGACGCGACCATCGACAACGAACGCGGTCTGGCCTCCCGCGAACCGCAATACGTGCTCGACTGCGCGTGGCGCGCCTGCGGCAAGGCCGAGGTCTGGCAGCGCGTCGCTCTGGAACATTCCGCGGCGGGACGCGCGGCCAACGACCGTCTCGATGCCGCGATGCGGCTGTTCAGCTACGCGTCGGGCGGCGAGACGGAAGGCGTGATGGCCGCGCGCACCATCGGCACGTTCATCGAACAGGTGCGCTCGCTCGCCATCGAGGCCGATTCGCTGGCCCGCACCGCTCCGATCGACCAGGCGGTGACGCTTGCCACGCCGGCGGGCGCGGCCGGGAGACATTGGCGGATCGTGTTCCTACCGTCCTTGCAACAAGGGCAATGGCCGAACCTCACGCCGCGCAACACCCTGTTCGGCGGCGAGGAGTTGGCCGACGTGATGCTGCACGGCGAGCTCCGCGACGACATCGTCACCTCCTCGGGCCGGCAGGACGCGCAGATGGCCGCGGTGCTCGCCTCCGAGCAGAAAAGCTTCCTGGTGGCCCTGACCCGTGCCGACGAGCGTCTCGTGCTGAGCTCGGTGTTCAACGACGACAACGTGCCATCGGATTTCCTGTACGGCTACGTTCCGGAACGATTCGACAGGGAACGCGACGCCGATGCGCGCACGCGCGCATACGCCGAAGTCGGGCGGTCGGACGTCTTCGCCGGCCTTGACGCCGACCCGCGGGGATTGGTGGCCGCCGCGCGCAGCGTGCTCGCCACGGCGCCCGAAGGCTCGCCTCAGGCACGGGACGCCGCGGCGGCGCTGGCCTTGCTGGCCAATCGCGGCGTCGCGGCCGCGGACCCCGATAACTGGCCGTTCACCGACGCGGCTTCCAGCGGCATCGAGTCCGAGGCGGATTCCGATCGCGCCGAATCCGAGGCTTCGTCCGATGGCGCGGATTCCGGAGATGCCGCGGCCGCCGTCTCCCGACCCGCGGCCGCGGAACGTCCGGCACCATCCGCACGCCCCGCGTCATCCGAGAGGACCTCGGACGCGAGAAGCTCCGACGTGGTCACCCTATCCCCGTCGGCGGTGGACAACCTGTGGGCGTGCCCGGTGTGCTGGATGCTCGAAAACCGGTTTGCCGGACCCCGCGTTGGCAGCGCGGCCACGAACTTCGGATCGATCATCCACGCCGTGGCGCAGAAGGCCACCGAGGCGAAACTCGATCTGCCGCGGAACCATACCGCGCCGAGCGACGAGGAGAACATCGAGGCGATCACGCAATGGATGACCGCCGAATACCGGCGGATGCGCGGCGATCTGAACGCCATCGGCGA
>DKCF01000082.1:45835-46026 GCA_002451435.1 Bifidobacterium sp. UBA6881
ACATCGCCACCTATTTCGTGGAATCGAACCATGCCGATTATCCGAAGAAGAACAACGACAAATTCAGTGTCGGCACCCTGCAAAGCGCCGAGGCCGAAGTGCAGTTCAACGCACGGTTCGGATTCGACGACATCCTCGCCGCATACAACGCCATCGACGGCATCGATCCGATCGACCGGCGGGAGCTGATG
>DKCF01000082.1:46062-52832 GCA_002451435.1 Bifidobacterium sp. UBA6881
CCATCATGGGCGCGCTGGTCGGCGGATGGCCGGAAACCGGCATGGGCGACGACCTCACCATCCGGCTGACAGGACGAATCGACCGTCTGGAGCACCGTCTGACCGCCGATGGCAAGAGCCAAGTGCGATTGATCGATTACAAAACCGGACAAGTGCCCGACAAATCGTTGCAATTCAGCGACCTGCAGCTGGTGTGCTATCAGCTCGGACTGGCCTTCCCCGAAACCGGACGGCCTCATGGCGGTCCCGACGGCTCGGCTCGGAACACGCGGATGCCCGACATCACGCAAAGCGCGTTGTTCCATGTCATGCACCATTCCGCGCCGGCACCGCGCGGCACCCAGGGCGACGAGGCATACCACCAGCAGGCGCTGTTCTCCAACGGAAGCCTCAACACCGGCGGTTTCGTGCGACGCGCCTATGTCACCTCGCTCGGCTCGGTGTTCCAGGACGGCCTCGACGACGCCGAAAAACCGCAGGAGGTCGGCGGGGAACACTGGCTGCAGTTCCTTGGACTGCGATCCACGATGGCGGTATGGTCGCTGACGATGATCTCCCGCGTCTTCTACGCGGCGGCGGCCAGCCGCGCCGTGCGGATCACGGCGCGGCCCACGGCGGAGCATGTCGGCTACTGCCGGTGCAAAGACGTATGCCCGGCCTGCGCCGGCGAACTGAACACCGTGTTCGAAAGGAGAACGGCATGAGCGACAAGCCGAAATTCACCGACAGTCCCGAACAGGCGGCCGTCATCCAAGCCCCCTCCTATGAGGACGTGGTGGTCGTGGCCGGTGCCGGATCCGGCAAAACCTACACGATGACCAGACGCATCATCACCCTGATCGGGCAGGGCGTTCCCGCGCAGAAGATCCTCGGCCTCACCTTCACGCGCAAGGCCGCGTCCGAACTGCTGTCGCGAGTCTCGGCGGCCGTCGCCGCCAACCGTGGCGAAAACGCCGGAAAAACGCCGTCGGGCATGTTCCATAAACCGGAAATCGCCACATATGATGCGTTCTTCCAAGGCATCGTGCGCCAATACGGTCTGCTTGTCGGATTCGACCAGAATACGCAGCCGTTGAGCGAGGCCGGGGCCATGCAGCTCATCCACACCGTGCTCGACAGGCATATGGACGACGTCATGCGCATCGAGGGCGACGCGAAATTCAGCACCATCGCCAGCCGGGTGTTCGCCTTGTCCAATGCGATCTCCGGCGCGATGATCGGCGGGGACTGCACCGATTTCGACGAGGCCGTGCGACGCGTGCGCGACTGGGACGAGGCGTTCATCGCGCAGGTCGCCAAGGCGTTGGACGGCGAGGACGTCCCCGAAGACGAACCGAAGCCCAAGAAACCGAAGAACACGAAGAAGATGTCGGACGATGACCGCGAGGCGGAACGGAACCGGTATCGCGCCGAATGCCACCGACTCTGCGTGTACAAAGCCGGCCAACTGTCCGCGGTGGCACGAGAACGCGACATCCTGCTCGACCTCGTCGCCGACTACCATGCGGAAAAACGCGCGTGCAACATGGCGGAATTCAGCGATTTCACCATCGCCGCGTTCCAGCTGGTCACCCGGTTCCCCTCAATCGGCGCCACCTACCGCAGACGCTACTCGCATGTGCTGCTCGACGAATACCAAGACACCTCCACCACGCAGGCGGCGCTGCTGACCGCGCTGTTCCACGTGGACGCCACGCGACGCAGCGCGGTGAACGCGGTCGGCGATCCCTTCCAATCCATCTACGCATGGCGCGGCGCCAGCCCGGGCGCGTTCCGCATGCTGCAGCATGATTTCGGCATGGGCGCGACCGACAAGCCCTACGCGTTGACCGTGACGCGACGCAACTCGCGCATGGTGCTCGAAGCGGCCAACAACCTCACGAAACCATTGCGATTGCCCGCGCGCCGCCGAAGCAGCTCGCTGATGCGGGAAGTCGACGTGCCGGCGCTCGCCAACGTCGCCAACGCCCCCGAAGGCACGGTCGGCGTGCTCGCCTATCCGACGTTCGGGCAGGAGATCGACGCCGTCGTGCGATTCGCCAAACACGCGATCGCGCTGCACACGCCTTCCACGGACGACATCGAGCATGGCGCGAAGGACCATCGTCCGCACGTGGCGGTGCTGTTTCGTTCCAAATCGAAGATGCCGCGATACGAGGACGCGCTTCAACGGGCCGGACTGACCACGCTGGTCGTCGGGCAGGCGGCGTTGCTGGAACGTCCGGAGGTGCGGGACATCTTCGCGCTGCTGCACGTGATCTGCGACCACACCGACAGCGCCGCGCTGATGCGTCTGCTCGCCACACCGCGATTCGCGGTGGATTCCGACGACCTGCAGGCGCTCGCCGGCGTCGCGGAGTCGGTGAACACGGCATACCGGTACCGCGCGCTGGTGTCCGCCGGCATCATCGCGCCGGAAGGCTCCGCGGAAGGCGAGACGGCCGACTCCGGGGAAAGGCATGATGCGGAAGCGGAATCCGGGCGGTTGGACGAATCGCGCATCCGCGCCATGGTGCGCGAATACCGCGACCAGGTTCCCAACGCGGTGTTCCTCATCGACGTGATGCTGCGCGACGATCTGCCGAAACTCATCGAAAACCGGCTCAGCGGGAACGGGGCGCGGGCGGTGCTGCGCGCGGCCGCGATGCTGCGCCAGGTGCGGCAGGTGGTCGGTCATCCGTTGCCGGAAGCGGTCCATGCCGCCATCGGCGCGTTGAACCTCGACATCGACATGGTGCTTGCCGACCGTATGCGTCGCATGCAGGACGGCGGCGCGGCCGACGGCGCGCACGCTGCACGCCGCGAGGAAGCGGACGATGCCGCGCCGCTGCCCGTCGAACACGCGACGCTGGCCAAATCGCCGTTGGATGCGGTGATGAAACTCGTCGACACCTACATGCAGGAGATCGCCACGCAAGGCACGCCAAGCCTGCGTGCGTTCGTCTCCTGGGTGGATTCGCTTCGCGACGCCTCCGACGACAACGCCGCGGTTCCGGACACGCCCGTCGACGTGGTGCTGATGACCGTCCACCAGTCGAAGGGCCTTGAATGGGACGCCGTCGCCGTGGTCGGCATGGAGGACGGCACATTTCCGTCGAACCAAGGCGACCATCTGAGCATCAAGGTGGACGAGGGTCATCTGAACGGCATGCGTGACGGCGAATGGGTGCCGCCCGAATACTTCGAAACGGCGAAGACCTGGTTGTCGGACCCCGCCGCGGTGCCGGTGCCGGTGCGCGTCGACGCCGACATTCTGCCGCGGTTCCCGCATGACGCGCCGATCGGCGGGGACCCGTTGGAGGCGCTTGACGGATTGGACGACGCCGAAATCATCGACGACGAGGTGTTCGGCACGTTGCGCTCGCTGCCCGTCGACGACATGGACGGCGTCGATCCGGCAAGCCTGTATCTGACGCAAAGCGAGGAATACGGGCGCCGGCTGCACGCGGACGAACGGCGATTGGCCTACGTGGCATTGACGCGCGCCCGCAGCGAGGCGCTGCTCGTCTACAGCGAGACCAATGAGGAAAGCCGCGACCCGCGTGCGTTGGAATCGCGCAGGACCGTGCGGAAAAGCAAACCGTCGAACTTCTGGCAGGAGGTGTTCGATTCGATGAACGGCATCGTCACCGCGGCGCGGGAACCAGGCAACCTTCGCCAGGATCCGGCATCCGGCGGCGACGCGCATCCGGACACCCTGCATTCGATCGGCGCTCCGCTTCCGGAAGGCTATTTCGTGGGCGAACACGCCCAGGATTTCGAGGACGCCGTGGTCGGCGACGCGTGGAACGCGCCGCTCGAACCGTTGTCGGAGCAGCGGTTCCTGCCCTGGCCATGCGGATTGACCGAAACGACGTCGGATCTGCTGCGTTCCGCCGCACGGCAGGTACGCGACGCCCTGCGGAACATGCGGGGCGACGATGCCGGCAAACCTTTTGATGGTGAGCCTTGTGATGACGCGAAGCACTCCGATAGCGAACTGCCGGAAGACAAGTCGCTGCTTCTGCGCGCCCGATTGCTGGCCGATGACGAGAACCTGATGCCAAGCGCGGCGGATGCCGGTTCGCGCGACGCCTTCGATGACGCGGTGCGGGCCAAAGGCGAACGAATCCTCGCCATGGGCCGGCAGAACGTCACCTCGTTGCAAGCGCGCGCCGGCGCGATGAGCGAGCGAAGCGCGCGCGAATACTGGAGGGGACTGGTGCGGCCCATCCCGCGCGTGGCCTCGCCGTCGGCGCAGCTCGGCACGCGATTCCACGCATGGGCGGAACGATTCGTCATGGCGGACGCGGACGGCATTGAGTCCGGCGCGTACGATTCCCGTGCCGAACTGGTCGAACAGCTCGCATCGACGCAGGCCGGGTCGCCGGACGAGAGGAAAATCGCCGCATGGCAGCGACGGCTCGTCTCCTCGAAATGGGCATCGCGTCGGCCGGCCTGGGCGGAGCGGCAGCTCGTCGTCGACATGCCGGAACTCGGCACCATCGTCAACGGCAAACTCGATGCGGTGTTCGTCGGCGGCATCGACGCGGCCGATCCGACGAAACGCTACACCGTGGTCGATTGGAAAACAGGCGGAAAACCGCGCAAACCCGAGGAAATCAAGGAGAAGCTCGCGCAGCTCGACCTGTACCGGCTGCTGCTGTCGACCATGGAAGGCGTGCCGTTGGACGCTATCGACGCCTGCCTCTACTATCTGAGTGAGTCGAAAGAGACCGATCGGGAGCTCGACGCCCTCGATAAGACCAAAGAAGAGATCCTTGCCGAGTTGAGCTACGGAATTCCGCAGCAATCCGACAACGATTAATGCCGGTGTGCCAATGATGTGAAGCCGCGGCCGATGGCCGAATGCGGCGCTCGCCGGTCCGTCCGCGGGGAAAACGCGCCGCGGACGGCGTTGCGGAGGAACGCCGCTACCCTCGTGCAGCATGTGTGGGCGGGCGCACATGCCGGACGCAACGAAAGTTAAGGAGCGATACATCATGGCTGCGAACGACGCAACCACAGTTTCCGACGCAGGCCGCTCGCCGTATGCGGCGCTGTTCCGCATTCCGGGTGCCAAGGCGTTCTGTTTCTCCGGCGCGTTCGCCAGACTGCCGATGTCGATGATGGGACTCGGCATCACCCTGGCGCTGAATTACCTGTACGACAACTGGACGATCGCCGGCGTGATGAGCGCGGCGTACGTGTTCTCCGCCGCGGTGGTCACGCCGTTCTATGCACGGCTGTTCGACCGCTTCGGGCAGCGCGGCGTCGGTGCGAAGGTGCTGGCGGTGCAGGTCGTCGCCATGTTGGGATTCGCCTTCGCGGCCCTGCTGCGCGTCCCCATCCCGCTGTTGTTCGTGCTGGCCGTGGCCATGGGGTTCACGCAGTTCTCGTTCGGCGCGCTCGTGCGCACCCGCTGGGCGTACGTGCTTGACCGCGCGGGCAGGGGAGCGTTGCTCGACACCGCGTACGCGCTGGAATCCGCCATCGACGAGATCGTGTTCATCTTCGGGCCGATTCTCGCGGCGTTCCTGGCGGCCTCCGTCCATCCCGTCTCCCAATTGTTCGTGCCGACCATCGCCTGCGGTCTTGGCGGTGCCGTGTTCTTCGCGTTGCGCGACACGCAGCCGCCCGCATTGCATGCGGTCGAAGTCGATGCCGCGCATGGAGATGACGGACCGCGGCTGGCGCATGGCGTGGCCTTGGATGAAGACGCGGAGCGTGCCGCCGCGCATACGAGATTCAGCCTGCGTCGACTGAAAACGGACGGCGCCCGGAGCAGGCGGAGCGTGCTGACCTACGCCGGCGTGATTCCGCTGATCATCGTGTTCATCGTGTTCAACATGAGCTTCACCGCGTTCGATACCTCCATGACCGCCGTCATGAAGGCGTTGCACCTCGAATCGGTGCTGGGCGTGCAGCTGGCGATGATCGCGCTCGGCTCGTGCATCGGCGCGCTGATTTTCGGCTCGCACGAACTCAAGGGATCGCGTTGGCTCCATATGGTCGTGTTCCTCGTGCTGATGACCATCGGATTCTTCATCGTCCACCTGTGCCAAGGCAGCCTCATCGTGATGGGCGTATTCGAAATCCTGACCGGCCTGACCATCTCGCCGGTGTTCGCGTCGGGCAATCTCGCGGTCAAGGAGACCGTGCCTGAGGAATCGTTGACCGAAGGATTGTCTTGGGTGAGCACCGCGGGAACCGTGGGCGCATCCTTCGGTTCCATGCTCGCCGGCATCGTGCTCGACCACGCCGGCACCGGAGTCGGCCTGATGCTGCCTTGGATCTGCGTGCTCTGCTCGGTTCCGTTCGCATTGCTTGGCTGGATGGTGACCGGACGCGCGGCGCGCCGTTGACGGAGCGGAATGACTGGCACGCCGTTGACGGAACGGATGCCTGGCGTTCCGTCGTGGACCAAGGTTGTTGACAGGGTGCGTGCCGATGACTGTGACGTGCGGTCACGGCATGACGTATGACGATGACGCGCCGCGCATGATGCTCGGGGCGCGGTGCTGATGGCATGTCTGCTTGATGGCGGGAACATGGTCTGATATGCCGCGCGTCAAAGCGTCTCTTTACATTCGTAGATGGGCACGTAGCGAATACGTGCGGAACATCAGACTTTTCCAAGGAGCTGCAATGATCAAGGTTTCCGTCGTCGGTGCCAAGGGCCGTATGGGATCCCACGTGGTCGAGGCCGTCACCAACGCGTCCGACACCGAACTCGCGCTCGCGCTCGACGCGGGCGACGACCTCACGCGCATCACCCCCGACAACACCGA
>DKCF01000082.1:52958-59860 GCA_002451435.1 Bifidobacterium sp. UBA6881
GGCTGGACCGATGAGAAACTCGACCAGGTGCGTTCCGCGCTCGCCGAGGCCCCGCGCGAAGGCCAGAGCGTGTTCATCGCTCCGAACTTCGCCATCTCCGCGGTTCTGGGAGACTACTTCGCGAAGGTCGCCGCACCGTACTTCGAATCCGCCGAAGTCATCGAACTGCATCATCCGAACAAGGTGGACGCGCCGTCCGGCACCGCGTTCCATACCGCCCAGGGCATCGCGGAGGCGCGCAAGGCCGCCGGTCTTGGCCCGGTTCCGGATGCCACCGAAACCGATGGCGGCTCGCGCGGGCAGGTGGTCGACGGCATCCATGTGCATGCCGTGCGTCTCCGTGGCCTCAACGCCCATGAGGAGGTGCTTTTCGGCAACGCCGGCGAACAGCTGACCATCCGCGCCGACAGCTTCGACCGTATCTCCTTCATGCCGGGCGTGCTGCTGGCCGTGCGCAAGATCGCAACCGGCGGATTCCCGGGCCTGACCGTCGGCCTCGACCACTTCCTCGATCTGTGATTCTCGCCGCGTCCCCCTACCTTCCGTTCCCAAACCACCGACGCTGAGATTCCTCTGCCCGTCGGTGGTTTGGGAATGATGATTATTTCACGAGGCGCGCGATGGCGGCGCTGGCTTCGGCGAGCTTCTCGTCCGAGACGGCGCCGCCTTGCTCCACCGCCTGCCTGACGCAATGGTTGAGATGGTCGTCGATGAGCAGCAGCGCCACGGATTTGAGCGCGCTGTTCACCGCCGATATCTGGGTGAGGATGTCGATGCAGTATTCCCCGTCCTCCGTCATCTGTTTGATGCCTCGGACCTGCCCCTCAATGCGGTTGAGCCGCGCGATGATTTTCTTCTGATCTTCCGCATATCCATGGTGTGTGACGTTCATTGGCTCGGCTCCTCGCAGCGCTGAAAACTTGACCTTATCGCTGAATACAGTCTACCTACCGTGAAAATATACCCTCTGGGGGTATATGTATGGTGGTATCGCTGGTATCGGACGGGCCGTCCGCCAAGCGCAGCTTTGACGGACCATGCGGAAAGGTGAGGACATGCAGGCATTGATGGCGATCATAGCGGCGTTGGCCGTAACCGTGGGCGTGCTGTGGTTCTTCTTCGCACCGCGCAAGGCATATCGCGCGCGTATCGGGAACGGCGCGCAGGAGGCGGTCATCGAGGTCAAGGGAGGGTACAGTCCCGCCATAGTCGAGGCGGAGGCCGGATTGCCGCTCACACTCGTATTCGACCGCAAAGAGGACGGCGAGTGCTCGTCTCATGTCGTCTTTCCCGATTTCGGCGTCGATCTCGCTTTGCCCGCGTTCCGCTCGACGACGTTGACGCTACATCCCGACCGGCCGGGCGATTATCCCTTCGCATGCGGCATGAACATGCTGCATGGCATGCTGCGAATTGTCCCGTCCACACATGGTCGGGCGACGAAGCAGAGGAACGAAGGCGCATCCGACCAAATCGGGGAATCCCGTGAAATCCAGAATTCCGGAGCGTTCCGACATGATGGCGAGGCATCCCTCCATAGCGGAAAATCCGGTGATGCCGCACAATTCGATGATGCCGTGCCATCCGATGATGTCACGCAAACCGGCGAGCCGGAACATGTGATTAACCGGCATCGTACCTCACGATCCGGCGACACCTCACAATCCAAGGAGATCAGAACCCTGGTCGCGCGTCTCGTGGTGTCGGCGGTTTGCGCGGTCCCGGTATTCGGCGCCGCCATGTTGATGCTGTATCCGATGCCGGCATGGATGCAGCTGGTGCTGACGCTTCCCATCATGGGATATGCCGCCTTGCCGATTTTCCGCAGCGGATTCGCCGCGATCGCGCATCGCTCGCCGGAAATGAATGCGTTGGTGAGTCTCGGCACGGTATTCGCGTTCGCATACTCATGCGTGGTCGTTTTCGCACCCGGCATATTGCCCGAAAACGCGCGCGAACCGTATTTCGAATCCGTGGGCGTGGTCATCACGCTGATGCTCGTCGGGCAGTTGCTCGAAGCGCGCGCACGCATCGGCACCGGTGAGGCCATGCGCGCCTTGGCGGGGCTGAGGCCGCGGGGCGCGCATGTGCTGCGCGACGGCGAGGAGCGGGAGATCGGCGTCGAGGATGTGCGCGTCGGCGACGTCGTCATCGTCCGTCCGGGGGAGAAGCTGCCCGTCGACGGCGTCGTGGTCGACGGCTCGTCATCGGTGGACGAGTCGATGATTACCGGCGAGTCCATGCCGGTAATCAAGCAACCCGGCAGCGCGGTGACCGGCGCCACGGTCAACGGAACCGGTTCATTGCGGTACCGTGCCACGAAGGTCGGCGCGGACACGGTGCTGGCGCAGATCATCGGACTGGTCAGGTCCGCGCAAAGCTCGAAGGCGCCGGTGCAGCGCCTTGCCGACAGAATCTCCGGATTCTTCGTGCCCATCGTCGTGCTGATCGCCGTCTGGTCATGCGCGCTGTGGTTCGCATTCGGCCCCGAGCCGCGGATCACCCATGCGCTGGTGGCCGCGGTGTCGGTGCTGCTGATCGCATGCCCCTGCGCGTTGGGGCTCGCCACGCCATTGTCCGTGACGGTCGCCACCGGCAGGGCCGCGCGGATGGGCGTGCTGATGCGTTCCGCCGAGGCGCTGGAAACGACGGCGAAGGTCAATGCCGTCGTACTCGACAAAACCGGTACGATCACCGTTGGCAAGCCATCGCTCACCGATGTGCTGCCGTTGGGCGCATGGCGGCGGAGCCCTGACGATCTGTTGGCGGTCACGGCCTGCGCCGAACAGGATTCCGAGCATCCGCTCGCAGCCGCGATCGTCGCCGCGGCGCGCGCGAAGCGGCTCCAGACGGGAACGGCATCGGATTTTCGCGCGGTCGCGGGGCGGGGCATCACGGCGGATGTGACGTTCCGGGGCGTGCGCCATCCGGTGGCGGTGGGCAACACCGATTTGATCGATGATCTGGACATCGGCATGCCTTCCGTGGGCGATGAGGATCTGGACGTGGTCATCGATGATCTGGAACGCTTGTCCGCGCAGGGGAAGACCCCCATGCTGGTGGCGGTGGACGGCGAGCTCGCCGGAATCGTGGCGGTCGCCGATACGGTGAAGCCGGATTCCCGCGGCGCGGTACGGCAATTGCGGTTGCGCGGCGCGGAAGTCGTCATGCTTACCGGCGACAACGCGACGACGGCGCAGGCGGTCGCGCGGCAGGTCGGCATCGACCATGTGGTGGCCGGCGTGCGGCCGGAGAACAAAGCCGACGAAATCGTGAGGCTGCAATCCCGCGGATATACGGTGGCGATGGTTGGTGACGGCATCAACGACGCGCCCGCGCTTACCCGCGCTGATGTGGGATTCGCCATCGGCTCCGGAACCGACGTGGCCATCGAATCCGCGGACGTGACCCTGATGAACGGCTCGCTGATGGGTCTCGTGCACGCGCTCGATTTGTCCCATGCGACGATGCGCAACATCGCGCAGAACCTCGGTTTCGCCTTGGGATACAACAGTGTGGGCATCTCGATCGCGGCGGGTGTATTGTATCCGTTCACCGGCCAGATGCTCAGTCCGATGATCGCGGGCGCGGCCATGGCGTTCTCATCGTTATGCGTGGTGACGAACGCCAGCCGGCTCCGCCTGTTCGATCCGAACGCGCTTGTCGCCGATGGCGGGCGCGGCACGGCGCATGGCGTCGGCCATGGCCGCGGCGGCAAGCCATACCGTGTCCGCAAACCGAATCCGCAAGCGGGCAACACCAACCAGAAAGGAATCATCATGGGATTGTTCAGCAATCACAAAGCCAAGAAGGAATCCATGTCGATGGATGCGCACGCGTCCGCGAAAGGAGGCTGCTGCGGCGGCCATCAAGGGTGCGGCCATGGCTCCATGGCCGGGCGGAACGCCACTGCGTCCGCGACCGATCCGGTCTGCGGCATGAGCGTGGATCCGGCGAACGCGCCCGCCACCCGTGAATACAACGGCAAGACCTACTATTTCTGCAATCCGGGCTGCGCCGACCGCTTCAGCCAGAACCCGGAAGCCTACCTCGACTGAACGTCATGTGTCATCGCGAATCGGTCTTTTGGGAAGCCGATTCGCGATGACACAAGATGACCGGTCATCGGGTGAATTCAGAAAGTATGCCCGTTACCTTTTTGGTGCCGGGAACCGAATATTCTCGCCGGGATGAGGTGTGTGCGCCAATGCGTACCAATGACTCCGCCAATGCGACGCCGGCGCTGACCCCATCGATCACCGGTACGTGCAGTGATTCTTCCAGTTGTTTGCACATGCCAGCCATTCCTGCGCATCCCAGTACGATGGAATCGGCGTCGCACTGGTCCAAAGTTGTTTGACATTCCGTCAACAATGCTTGGTATGCGGCATCGGGGTGCTCGTCGAGATCCAGCACTGGTACTTCGCAGGCGCGATAGGCCACACACTGTCTCGTGAATCCGTATTCATCCACTAGGTCTTGTGCCCTTCCGAGGGTGCGCCCGAGCGTCGTGACGATGGCAAATGAACGTCCGACTAGTGAAGCTACATGGAACGCGGCTTGGGCGATGCCGATTACCGGTCCATACGCCAGTTCTCGCGCGGCATGGAGACCGGGATCGCCGAAACAGGCCAATACATAGGCGTCGCACCCTTCTCTCTCGCCTTTGCGAATCTCGTCCATCACGCCAACCGCGGCCAGTGCCTCATCGCTATGCGATTCGATGGAAACCGGTCCCATGGTTGGGCTTACAGCTTCGATGCATACGTCTTTGCCGGCGGCTGCGCGCGCCGCCTCCTCTATGGTATGGGTCATGGACCACGTAGTGTTTGGATTGATGATTTTGATTTTCATGTTGACCTCGAGGAATTGACGAGTCAATGGTGATGAAATAGATGGAATGTGGGTGATATGGCATGTTGTGGCTCCCAAGTACGTTGGAAACCACAACATGCTGTTGGTTGTGCGTCTCGCATTTCAATGCGAAGTGATGGCGCTACTTTGTGGCGCTGCCGTCATTCACCGTTGCGTCATTGGCTGCAAGGGGGATGATTTGCGGGCGATAGTGCTCCAGCACCGTGAAAATCATCAAACCGAGTCCGGCACCGATGAACCAACTGAAGTTCGAGAGCGCGGTCAAGTCGATGATGCCCATCTGCTTGAGGGAACTGGGCATCACTGCGCAGCAAATTGACGGAATGCCGGAAAACACCAAGGACAGCACGGCATTCGGATTAAATCCGTTACGGTACCAATAACGTCCCTTTGGGCTCATGGTGAATAAGTCATCCACGACGATGCGCTGGTGCGCCACGATGAAGTATCCCGCCACAAGAATACCGAACAGCGGTCCGATGAGCGCTCCCAGCAAATCAAGCGTGTAATGGATGGCTTGATCGTTCGAATACCAATTCCATGGGGTGATGATCACCGATCCCACCGCGGCGATCATACCACCGGTCCGCCAATTGATTTTCTGCGGGTTGACGTGCGAGAAATCGAAGGCGGGGGAGACGAAGTTCGCCACGATATTGATGCCGACCGTTGCGGTGACGAAGGTGACACCGCCCAGAAGAATCGCAAATGGGGTGTCGATGCGTTCCACGGTCTTGATCGGGTCGGTGATTAATTCACCGAAAACGGGTACAGTCGCGGAGGCGCAGATCACGGTGAGCAGGGAGAACACCACAAAATTCACCGGCAATCCCCAGAAATTACCTTTTTTGACGTTCTCATAGGAATTGCAGTAACGAGAGAAATCGCCGAAGTTGAGCATGGGGCCGGAGAAGTACGAAACGACGAGCGCGATGGCGGTGATCATCACGGGAACGGATTCGACTAGGCCCATCGGCTTGCCGCTTGACAGGTTGAGGTCGATGGCTCCAAGTCCGCCTGCCCGCACCACCAGATAGATGGCGAGGACGAACATTACCGCGTATACCAGCGGCCCTGCGAAATCGGTGAACTTGCGTATGGTGTCCATGCCTTTCCAGAACACGCATGCTTGGGCTATCCACAATATGCCATAGGAAATCCATCCCAGTGCTGAAAGTCCGAGGAATGAATAATTCTCTGCGAGCGTCTGCGCTTCGGGGAAAAACTTGAGAAAGATGATATTGAGGGATTCGGAGGCGAGAAAAGTCTGCACTCCATACCACGCTACCGCGATGATGCCGCGGATGATGGCGGGAATGTTAGCGCCTTTGACGCCGAACACGAAACGCATGGTGACGGGGAATGGCACACCGGCGCGTTGACTGGGTTTGGCTACGAGATTGACTAGCAATTGCACGATGCCGATGCCGATGATGAGCGCGATGAACACCTGCCAGCTGGCGATGCCGAGTGCGAATAGGCTTCCTGCGGTCACGTAGCCTCCGACGGAATGCACGTCCGACATCCAGAATGCGAAAATGTTGTACCAGGACCAGGTCTGCTTTGCGAGCGGAGCGAGGTCCTTGTTTGCCAGACGGGGGCTGTAGCTGTCCTTGATGATGGTTGCGGAACTGCCCTGCGTATGTTTGTCGGAATGATTCGATGGGATTTGCTGCGTGTCTGAGCTCGCTGGCGTGAAGCTGTTGCCGATGGTTGCTGTGGTCATCGTAAGCCTCCTGTTGTGCTGCGTTGTTGAAAGAATCTGTAGTTGCCGGTGCCTTTATTAACGGAAATTTTTATTTCGATTTCCTTGAGATCTGTATTTCGAATTGATTGCGTATTGAGGGATTTTGAAATGGTTTTGTCACATTCGTGCGCGGAGTTTGCTTAAAAGTGGCCGATGTGGGGAGATGGGTTAATATTTGGGAAATATGGGCATGGTGGCTGCGGTGTGAAAAAATAATTTCATTACGCGATGTGTGGGTGGTCGCTGTGTGTCTTTGCGCTGCATATATACGGCAGGGGGG
>DKCF01000082.1:59872-60806 GCA_002451435.1 Bifidobacterium sp. UBA6881
TTCGGAATCATGATTCCGAAGCCCCCTGCCGTGATTGCGGGAGCGAAGTCTATGCTCACTGAGATATCGATTTATGATATAGCTCTTTGGCCAATTCCATGAGTTGTCTATCGGAGCCGGCTGGTCCGAGCAGACATGCGCCGCATGGTAGTCCATTGGCGTTTTGCAATGGGATGTTTATGGCGGGAAGTCCTCCGACGCCGGCGATTGAGGTCAGGCGCAACGTGCGTGCCCGCGCGTCTTCGATATTGGAGATGTCGCCGTTTGGCATGATCATCGGGGCGGTTGATGATGCCGTGGGAATAAGCAGCGTATTGTTTCCGACGATCTCGCGTATTGCAGATCGGGCCTGTTGCAGATGTTCCAGGCCGCGCATGTATTGCGAATGGGAAATATGCGAATCATGGTCGAATCTCGCAGCGATTTCGGGGGCGATGTCATTGTGGTGCTCGCTGATCCACTCACCGTTATTGCGCCATGCTTCAAAACCGCGTACCACTTGAAAAATCGAAAGGAAATTGTCGAGCATCATTGGATCGAACGGTGCCTGGTCGATGGAGCGCAGCGTATTGATGCGTTCATTGGACACTGCCGAGCGGACGCCATTGCAAAAATGGTCGAAAGCCTCATGGACGTCGGGAGTTACGCATTCATTAAGCTTGTCGCACATAAGAAGGGTGCGCGACAAGCTTATGCGGTCTCGATCCGGAATCAATGCATTGCCTGCGAAGGCGAGGGTCTGCGCGTCTCGGGTCATCCACCCTACGGTATCGAATGATTGCGAAAGGGGAAGTATCATATCTGTGCTGATGCGATTATGCGAGGTTCTGATGCCCCATAGTCCCTGATATGAGGCGGGGATGCGAATGGAACCGGCGGTATCTGTTCCAAGCCCGATATCGGCCTGACCGCACGCTACGGCTGAGGCGGGGCC
>DKCF01000082.1:60838-79054 GCA_002451435.1 Bifidobacterium sp. UBA6881
CCCGCCACTGACATGTCCTGGAGCCTTCGGGTTTGGGGGAGTTCCATAATGCGCGTTTGTGCCAGCCAAAGAGTATGCGAATTCATCGGTCTGCGCTATGCCCGTTACTGCCGCGCCTGCATTGAGAAGCATGCGCACTGCGGGCGCGGATTGCCCGCAGATGGACGATGCGCGTTGAAAAGCGGGGTTGCCGGCTCCGATACGCTGCCCCTGCACTGCGTACAAATCCTTAACGGCTACGCGCATGCCTGAGAGCGGTCCGGGTTTTGTGGGTTCGACGAGTGGGGCTCCCACTACACGCCAGATTCGTTTATCGATTGCCGTCTTGGGATAGGTGAGATGTGCCATGACGATTTTCCACTCATCGCCGATGCGTTGCCAAATCTGTGTTTGGAAAATCTGTCCGCCGCTCGCCTTATCGAATTGCGATATGATGCAGGCGCTATCCTTACTGAGCATTCGGGCGATGCGCTGACGCAATTTTCGAATCGGAGCGGACGCGCGCTGCCTGCGGAAGGCGGAAATGGTCGCATGCCCGGCGAGTATGCCGTTATCGTCTGACCGGACGGATGGAATGTCGTCCGGGTCGTTGGCGAATAACGCCGAAAGTACCGTCTTGTCATTGGCCATAAGCGCCTGTTCGTACCGGTTCATGGACGCGAGCAGATCCCGTGGCAACACGTCGGGTGCATTGTCGAATGTTGGTTGGTTGTTGTTGGGACTCATGGTTGTTCCTTTCATGGCGATGGGATCTTTGGTTCGGCGTTCATGGACGTCTGATGAGATTCCTTTCATCGATACGGGGTTCGTGTCCACCTATGAACGTCCGAACAACTACGCCGTTGAGCGTGGCCCCGTCAAATGCGCTGATTGGATTGCGGCTTTTCAATTGTTCTGCGTGGACCGTGAATCGTTCGTTTGGACGGATGATTACCAGATCGGCTCGGTTTCCGGGGCGAATCGCGCCACGGTCGTGGAAACCGGCGAATAGCGCGGAGTTGCGGGACATCCATCGCACCGTGTCGGCGAGTCCAAGACCGCGGCGCATGGCTGCGGTCAGTACCGCCCGGAATCCGACCTGTAGGCTGGAAACGCCTCCCCAGGCCGTGGCGAGCGTGCCTGCCTTCATCTTTGCATCGGCGGGGGAGTGATCGGTTGCGATGAAATCGAGAGTGCCATCTACCAGACCGCGCCACAATGCGTCTTGCTCCCGTATGTCGCGAATCGGCGGGCAGCATTTGAAAGCGGTGTTCCCATCGGGAATGTGATCGCAATCCAACGTTAGGTAATGTGGGCAGGTCTCTGCGGTGATTGGCAGCCTCTTGGCTTTCGCCTCACGAATCACATCGACGGTCGATCCGCTGGATACGTGAAGAATATGTGTGCGGCAGCCGGTGCGTTCTGCCAGTCGGATGACGTTGCGCACTGCTCTGGCTTCGCATTCTGCGGGTCTTGACTCCTCGAAACTGCGGTATGTAGACCCGATTTTCGAGGCGCGCGACGCAAGTTCATGCGGATCTTCTGCATGGCAAATGAGCAATCCTCCGAACTCCGCCACCTCTCGCATTGCCTGTTCGAGTTTGTCGTACGACAATGAGCCGTATTCGTCTACGCCGCTGGGGGAGAGGAAGCATTTGAAGCCGAACACTCCCGCATCCCATAGTTTTTTGAGGTGCCCGATATTCGTTTCATCTACACCGCCCCAGAAGCCAAGTTGCACATGCGCCTTGTGCAAGGCGCATTGTTTTTTGAGATCCAGGGCTTCGCAAGTCAACGTCGGCGGATTCGAGTTGAGTGGCATGTCGAGTACGGTGGTCACTCCTCCTGCTGCCGCAGCCTGGGTGGCGCATTCGAAACCTTCCCATTCGGTTCGTCCCGGTTCATTGATGTGCACATGTGTATCCACAATGCCGGGGATAAGCACTTCGTCGTTTTGCAGATGTATGTTCTCTTTGGCCTCGACCTCGTATTCCGGGGTGTTGGCGACCGTGGTGATCTGTCCATTGTCCACTACGACGGTTCCATGGATTTGCACGCCGTCGACAAGAATATTGCCTCGGATGGCGATATCCGCCTGTTGTTCCGCATTCATCTCAGTCTTCCTTTTCCGATTCCGTGCACGATTTGTCGGGGTTTTGATCCGCGACGTTCAGCACCGCCTGTTCAAAGGCCTGTACGCCGTATGCCACGTCATCGGCCCGCACCGATTCGTATGGGCTATGGCTGATGCCACCCTTGCAGCGCACATACAGCATGGCGATTGGTAGCAGTCTGGCGATGGCCATGCCGTCGTGCCCTGGATAGCTGACCAGTCCGAACGCCTCCTTGCCTTCTGCCTGCTCGATGCCTTTTTCGATGCAGGAGCGTAGGAATGGGTCGCAGTGCACTGCGTTGGCGCTATGGATTTGCGTATGGGCGACTGTGACGTGGCGTGACGCGGCAATGGCATCTGCGCGTTTCCAGATTTGATCGAACACGGCATCTCGCAGGGCATCGTCTCCAGCGCGTACGTCGAGGCTGAACGTCACCTTTCCCGCAATGACATTTACGCCGCCGGGCTCGGCGGAGATTTCGCCGACATTGGCTCTGGTGCCAGCCTTTTGGCTGATGCCATCGATGGCGCTGATGATTTCCGCGGCTGCGGTCAGCGCGTCATGGCGCAAGTCGTACGGTGTCGCGATGTGACATGACATCCCGTTTACCGTGACCATGTACCTGCTGGCCGCGGCAATGGAGGTGACGGAAGAAAGCGCTCTGTCACGCTGTTCGAGGATCGGCCCCTGCTCGATATGAAATTCCAGATAACCGATGTAATCTTCGCGTTTTCGAGCGGCTTCGTCGATCTTCTCTGGATCGAGCCCGAAATCAATGAATGCTTGACGCATGCTTATGCCATTGCGGTCAATGCGGTCAAGCCATTCATTGCGCCAGCCTCCGCTGAATGCATACGAGCCGAGTAGCGTCGCACCGAATCGCGCGCCTTCCTCATCTCCGAATCCCAGCACTTCGATGGCAAACGGCAATTCCTTGTTTTTGCCGCTGCGTGCCAGATGCGCCGCCACTGATACCGAGGCAACCACGCCGAGGATGCCATCGTACTTGCCTGCGTCTGGTACTGAGTCGAGGTGCGATCCCAATACCAGTGCCGGCAGTCCGGGTTCGCGTCCTTCGAGTCGTCCTACCAGATTGCCGGCCTGATCGATATGCGTGGCGATGCCGGCGTCTTCAAGCCATCCTGCCGTCAGTTTGTAGGCTTCGGCCATTTGCGGCGATAGATAATCGCGTTCGATGCCGTTTTCCATACTGGTCAATTTGGCCAGTTGATCGCATCGGTCGAGGATCTCATCGGCCTCCTGCGTGGCCCATTCCTGTGCTTTCATCGTGTCCCTCCGTATTTCGTTGTTGTGCCGCTATTCGCGCGTCGCCATCGGCTGGGCGTGATCAGGCGTTCCGGTTTGCGTCTGCGTATACGGCCAGTGCCGCCTCGACGCCCTTGTCGGTATCGACTTTTACGCCGTTGCGTTCCAGCACGTTGCCAAGTGCGGAGGCGCAGGTGAGCACTGCGTCCTTGCGGGCATTGCATCCCATTACGCCGATGCGCCAGATGGTTCCTTTCAACGGGCCGAACGACGAGGCGATCTCCACGGAAAAATCGTCGAGCAGCTGTGCGCGGATCTTTGCGTCATCCACTTCTTGCGGAATCATCACGCCGATCACGTCGTTCATGCGGTGGTTTTGGTCTCCGTAGAGCTTGAGTCCCATACCTTCGATGGCTGCGCTCATGGCGGCACCGTTCACGCGATGCCGTTCGATGACGTTGTCGATGCCCTCTTCGACGATGATGCGGGCCGCCTCGTGCATGGCATAGAGCATATGCGTTGCCTCCGTATGATGGTTGAGGTGACGCGGACCCCAGTAATCGAAAATCTGAGGCATGTCGAAGTAGTTGCTGCGGATGCGGTTTTTTGCTATTTCTCCGGCTTCGGCCACTCCCGCCTCAATGCTTTTCCGTTCTTCCATAATGGCCGCTGCCCTGTCGGAGACGGTGATGGGGGCCATGCCGGAGGGGCCGCCGAAACATTTTTGCATACCGGTGGTCGCGATGTCGATTCCCCATTCGTCGACGTTGAGATCGTTGCCGACCATGGAGGCGGTGGCGTCGGTGTAAAGCAACGCGCCGTACTTATGGCAGATATCGCCCAGTCCTTCAAGGGGCTGGCACATGGTGGTGGAGGTGTCGCCTTGTACGGTCGCTACGAGTTTTGGCCTGACTGTGGCGATGGCGTCTTCGATCTCTTGAAGGCCGAAGACCTCGCCCCACGGTTTGTCGATGACATGCACGTCGGCGTCGCAGCGTTGAGCGATTTCCTTCAGCAGCATGCCGAAACGTCCCGCGCAGCACACGAGCACCGGGTCGCCGGGCGCTATCGCTGATACGAACGCGGCTTCAATGGCGGATCGTGAGGTTCCGTCGACCACCATGGTCTGGGTGTTGCTGGTTTTGAAGATGATGCGCAGCATGCTTTGCACTTCGCCCATGATCTTGAACATGTATGGATCGAATTGCCCGACTGTCGGCTTGCTCATTGCCGCAAGCACTCGGGGATCCACGTTGGTGGGCCCGGGGGCCATAAGCAGCCGGTGGGGTGGGTTTACAGGTTTGAAAGAAGTGTTCTGTTCCATGATGTCGCTCCCGTCTTTTGCGGCGCATAAGCCGTTGGTCTCCGGTTATGTGCCATGATTGATTTGATAGAAATATTTCAGCATTGGCGAATGACTGAAATTTTTCATTCATGTTAACGGTTGTTTACAAGTGAAGATGCCTTGAAAGACGGGGTATATATTGAAAAGGTCATTGTTTTACGCAATTAAGATTTCGAATGAGGGATAATGGGCGGTGAATCATCTGAAATTTCGATTTCAAGGGAATCTGTCGCGAAAAAGTCTGAAGCCATGCGTGGAAGCCGAAAAGACGACGGGCTGGTGGAACGTATCCACAGGTCATTCGCTTCTTTGACGTCGACGGAGCGTGAAGCCGCGCAATTCATTCTTGGGCATATGACGGATGTGTTGGTGTGCAATTCCGTGGAATTGTCTCGGCTGAGTGGCGTGTCGCAACCCACGCTGAGCCGTCTATACCGCAAACTTGGCTATGCGAATGCGGCTGAATTCCGCCGGGATGTACGCCGTGTGCATCGGCTTGGCGCCCCCGAGATAGCGGCGTCATCGCGGTGCGACGACATCGTGACGGATCATCTTCGGCGTGACGAGGACAGCCTTGAACGAACCTTCGAGGGGGTCGACCAGCAGGCGCTCGTAGAAACGGGTAAGGCGTTGATGAAGGCGCGGCGTGTGGCCGTGATCGGGTGGCGTAATTGCTATGCGGTCGCCTTGCACTTGCGTGAGCAATTGTTGCAGCTGCGTGCGGATGTTGATGTTCTGCCGCATTCTGGCCAGAGTGTGGCAGAGGAAATCGCGGGACTCGGTGAGGGCGACGTGGCCATCGTCGTTGGCGTCCGCAGAAGGCCGGCTTTCTTCGCGGCAGTGATCGATGCGTTGCTGGCGCAGCATGTGCGCGTGGCGGTGATTGGCGATTTATCCGCCAGAGCCGCGCTCGTCGGACGTGACATAACGCTATTCGAAGTTGCGTTGAGCTCACATGTATTGTCGAGTTTCACTTCGGCATTCGCCTTGGCCGCGTTGCTGGTCGATGTGGTGAGCGACCAGGCGCGGAATGCGTCGACACGAATACGGCGTATCAATGACGTATTCGGACGGTTGGGCGAACTTGAGGATTGCTAATGCCGCATATCGGATTTATGGGAATATCTGGTTCCCGGGCACGTAAACTCTTTGCCGCGGGTCCATGGGCCTCCCTGATTTTTTTGGTCTCGCTGAATTTGCGCCCCGCCATCGCTGCGGTCGGTCCAGTGCTTGCTCGTATAGGGGCGGATCTTCACTGGGCCGAAGGTCTGCAAGGCGTGCTGACGGCGATTCCGTTGCTTGCTTTTGCCGTGGTGAGTCCTTTGGTCATGTTCCTTGCGCGTCGCATCGGAGTCGATGCATCGGTGCTTGTCGCCTTACTGTGCATCGCCATTGGCGATTTCATCCGCTCATTCGGCGGTAGCGCGGGCATTTGGCTTGGCACGGTGATTTTCGCATCCGCCATTGCTGTCGGCAACGTTCTCGTACCGGTGGTCGCCAAACGTGATTATGCGGACCATGTGCCTATGGCGACGGGTATCTATTCCGGTTGCATTACCGCGGGAAGCGCCACCGCGGGTCTGTTGTCGGAGCCGATTGCCGGCATCTGGAATGATTGGCGACCGTCATTGGCTGTGTGGAGCGTACCGCCATTGCTCGTCGCCTTATTATGGTCATTGCGCATATTGCACTGCCGAAAGTCCGCAGTCGATGATGCCGGCCGCGAAAATTATGGTCGCGTCCCATTGCCTGCCGCGGCATCCACGGATTCGACGCGCGCCGTGTTCGCGCATGTTCTGCGTCGGCCGATGACTTGGTATGTCACCTTGTTCATGGGATTGCAGTCATCCGCTTTTTACACGATGTCGAATTGGATGCCAAGCGTCTCCTCGTCCATCGGATTCGACGCATCCACCGCAGGCGCGCATCTGTTCATCTTCCAAGGTGTCGGCATCCTTTCCGGTCTGCTTGTTCCGAGGCTGATGGACGTGCGAGGCAGTCAGGTCTATGCCGCGGTCGCATCCAGCGTCCCCATGCTCATCTCAGGTCTAGGCATGCTTCTGCTACCTCGTGTCATGCCCGTGTGGGCGTTGATCGGCGGCTGCGCGCAAGGGGCTTCTCTGGTGGTGGCGCTTGCGCTGATCGCCCTGCGCGGCCATGACGGCGCCGAAACTGTGGCGCTTTCGGGGATTGTGCAATCGCTTGGTTATCTGATTGCCTCGCTCGGTCCCCTGATGTTCGGGATGCTGGCGCAGCTCACTGGCGGTTACCGGATGTCTCTTGTCGTATTCACCGCCACGGCATTCCTGCAATGCGTGGTTGCGGTTCTTGCCGGCAGGCCGGATGGAATGTGATGTTCCGTGTCCATGGGCGGTCGCATGCGTCCGTAGAGGGAAGTACCGTTGACCGTATGACAGACGGTACAATGCATCTTCTTGATCCTGCTCCTTTCGGACGTATTCTTCCGGCCATGGTCACGCCTATGAAGGCCGACGGCTCCGTTGATTTCGAAGCCGCGCAAAAGCTTGCGAAGCAGCTTGTGGCCGATGGCGCCGATGGCTTGGTGGTCAACGGCACCACCGGAGAATCCCCGACCACCCACATGGAGGAGAAGGTCGAGCTGGTCCAGGCGGTCAAGGAAGTGGTGGGCGTCCCGGTCATCTCCGGCGCCGGCTCCAACGACACCGCCCACACCGTGCGCATGGTGGAGCAGACCCAGGAGGCGGGCGCCGACGCGGTGCTCGTGGTCGCCCCGTACTATTCCCGTCCATCGCAGGAAGGCGTTTTCCGCCACTACAAGGCGGTCAACGACTCCGCCGACAAACCGATCATCGTGTACGACGTGCCGGGACGCACCGGTCTGCACATCCAGCTGGAAACCTACCGTCGCCTCGCGGAACTCGACCACGTCAAGGCCGTGAAGGACGCCACCGGCGACATCGCCGGCGCCGTCCGCAAGCGCATGGAGACCGGTCTGACCTGGTACTCGGGCGATGATGGCCTGTTCCTGCCCTTCCTTTCCGTCGGCGCGGTCGGCATCATCTCCGTGATCGCGCACGCGGCGGCCGGCCCGATGAAGACTCTGGCCGATGCCTTCGACCGTGGCGACATCCACGAGGCCCAGCGCATCGCCGTCCAGCTCGCCCCGCTGGTCGAGGCGTTGAACGGCACCGGCTTCCAAGCGGTCATGGCGAAGGCCGCGCTGAAGGTCCGTGGCGTGCTCGACGACACCACCATGCGCTTGCCGAACGTCGGTCCGGGCGAAGCCGAATACGAACGCGCCGAACAGGGCATGAAGGCCGCAGGCCTTCTATGATGCTTGCCGCCGCGCGGATGGCATGGCCATCCGCGCGGCGCTTTGTCGCGGTAGCGCTTCTGCTATAACGGAATACATAACAGAAGACGAAACCATCGCGACCATGGTCTGCGCGGTCATCGGAAATGATCGTGACGATACGGCGGAACGCTACGGAAACGCCGTCGCGCAGGCCCCTCGAATTCCTCGTTCCCGCAAAGGCGGGGGCAATTAGCAAATGGAAATCCAACTAAGAATGGCTACAGAAGAAACCAAGAAAACAACACATAGGCGCGGCAGCAAGGCTGCAAAGCGTTCCGAATCCGCTAAATCCACCAGGTCCGGCAAATCGACGAGGTCCGAAAACGCCGAGAAGACCACTTCCAGAAGGAAGGGAACGGGTCGCTCCCGCGTCTCCCGCAACGGCAATTCCAGCCGTGGCACCGGCCGCCGCCAGCATCTGGCTCCGCAGACCACCGCTCCCCAGCAGGACGACGTGCTGATCGCACCGCCGAAGTACCGCAAGGGCTCCATGCGCATCGTGCCGCTGGGCGGCCTGGGCGAAATCGGCCGCAACATGAATGTGATCGAATACAACGGCCACATCCTGCTCATCGACTGCGGCGTGCTGTTCCCGGAAGAGGAACAGCCGGGCGTCGACCTGATCCTGCCCGACTTCCACTACATCAAGGACCGTCTCGACAAGGTCGAGGCGCTGGTGCTCACCCACGGCCACGAGGACCACATCGGCGCCGTGCCGTATCTGCTCAAGCTCCGTCCGGACATCCCGCTGATCGGCTCCAAGCTGACGCTCGCCTTCGTCGAGGCGAAGTGCAAGGAACACCGCATCAACCCGACGATGGTCGAGGTCAAGGGACGCGAAAAGCTCAAGGTCGGCCCGTTCAACCTCGAATTCGTGAACGTGACCCACTCCATCCCGGACGCGCTTGCGGTATTCGTGCAGACCCCGGCCGGTTCCCTGATCGACACCGGCGACATCAAGCTCGACCAGCTGCCGCTCGACCACCGCATCACCGATCTGGTGGAATTCGGCAAGCTCGGCGAAAAGGGCGTGGACCTGCTGATGATGGATTCCACCAACGCCGAGGTGCCGGGATTCGTCAAGCCGGAGACCTCCATCGGCCCGGCGCTCGACCAGGCGTTCGCGCAGGCCACCCGCAAGATCATCGTCGCCAGCTTCTCCAGCCACGTGCACCGCGTGCAGCAGGTCGTGGACACCGCCCACAAATACGGCCGCAAAGTCGTGTTCGTCGGACGCTCCATGGTGCGCAACATGTCCATCGCGGCCGACCTCGGCTACCTGCGCCTGCCGGAGAACACCGTCATCGACCTCAAGCAGGCCCATGACGTGCAGGACGACAAGCTCGTCTACATGTGCACCGGTTCCCAGGGCGAGCCGATGGCGGCCCTCGGCCGCATCGCCGACGGCAACCACCGCGACATCACCATCAACGAGTTCGACACGGTCATTCTGGCCAGCTCCCTGATTCCGGGCAACGAGCACGGCGTCTACAAGGTCATCAACAAGCTCGTGCAGCTCGGCGCCCGCGTGGTCAACCGCGACAACGCCGCGGTGCACGTCTCCGGCCACTGCAACGAAGGCGAGCTGCTGTACATGTACAACATCGTCAAGCCGAAGTGCGCCATGCCGATCCACGGCGAGAACCGCCACCTGGTCGCCAACGGCATGATCGCGGTCAAGACCGGCGTGGACCCGCAGAACGTCGTGCTTGCGGAAGACGGCGATGTCGTCGACCTGTACCATGGCCAGGCCGCGGTCGTCGGCTCCGTGCCGTGCGGATACGTGTACGTCGACGGCGATTCCGTCGGCGAGCTGACGGAGGACGAGCTCGAGAAGCGCCGCATCCTCGGCACCGAAGGCTTCGTCTCCAGCTTCGTCGTGGTCGACACCGAAACCGCAGACGTCGTCTCCGGCCCGAAGATCTACCTCAACGCCGTAGCCGAGGACGAAAGCGAATTCGACAAGGTGCGCCATCAGATCGTCGAGCAACTGCAGGACGCGATGATGCAGGGCACGCACGACACCTACAAGCTGCAGCAGATCATGCGCCGCACGCTGGGAAGCTGGGTGGCGCGTCAGCTGCACCGCAAGCCGATGATCGTTCCGGTCGTCGCCGACATCGCGCAGGACATCGACGAAACGATGGGTCTGAACGCGGCGAAGTAATATACAGGGGCCACGATTGCTGTAGACTGCAATCAGCCTGAATGTCGGCACTGCCAGGCAATGCCGAGCAAACAACGAATGCAGGCGGCGCAACCGGCACAACCGGTTGCGCCGCCTGCTATTGAAAGGAGTGACATGCCAGGAGCAAACCTCACCCGCATCGAAGCAGAGGAACGCAAAAGCGTCATCGACGGGCCCATCCATTACACGGTCGAACTCGACCTGACCCGCGGCGCCAAGAACTTCGGATCCGACACCACCATCACCTTCGACGCGAAACCGGGCGCGAACAGCTTCCTCGATCTGATCGCCGACGAAGTCAGCGAAATCACGCTGAACGGCGAAACCCTGGATCCGGCCGAGGCGTTCGTAGACAGCCGCATCGAACTGAAGAACCTCAAGGAACACAACGAGGTCACCGTCAAGGCGCTGTGCCAGTACTCCAACACCGGCGAAGGCCTGCACCGCAGCGTCGACCCGTCCGACGGCAACATCTACCTGTATTCCCAGTTCGAGGTGCCGGACGCACGCCGCGTCTACGCGGTGTTCGACCAGCCCGACCTGAAGGCGGTGTTCGACTTCTCCGTGCTGGCCGCGAAGTCCTGGATCGTCACCTCCAACATGCCGGTCGCATCCGTCGACGACACCGAAACCGTCACCGAAGCCGGAACGCTCGGCGACCACGAGGCCGAAACGACCAAGCTGTGGAAATTCGAATCCACACCGAAGATGAGCTCCTACCTCACTGCCATCTGCGCCGGCCCATACGCCGAATGGCACACCGAATACGCCAACGAGGACGGCCGCACCGTGCCGATGGCCATGTACTGCCGCCAAGCGCTTGCCAAGGCGTTCGCCAAGGACGTGGACTATCTGTTCGACATCACCAAGAAGGGCTTCGCCTTCTACGCCAAGACCTGGGGCGTGCCCTACCCGTACGCCAAGTACGACCAGATCTACGTGCCGGAATACAACGCCGGCGCCATGGAGAACATCGGCATGGTCACCATCCGCGACCAGTACGTGTTCGAATCGAAGGTCACCGACGCCTACGCGGAACGCCGCGTGGTCACCGTGCTGCACGAGCTCGCCCACATGTGGTTCGGCGACTACGTCACCATGAAGTGGTGGAACGACCTGTGGCTCAACGAATCCTTCGCCGAGTTCATGTCGACGCTCGCCACCGCCGAAGCCACCGAATGGAAGGACGCATGGGCCACCTTCAGCTCCGGCGAGAAGAGCTGGGCGCTGCGCCAGGACCAGCTGAGCACCACGCATCCGATCGTCGCCCCGATCAACGACCTGAACGACACCTACGTCAACTTCGACGGCATCACCTACGCGAAGGGCGCCTCCGTGCTCAAGCAGCTCGTGTTCTACGTCGGCCGCGAGAAGTTCTTCAAGGGCATCAACAGCTACCTGAACAAGCACGCCTATTCCAACGCCACGCTCGCCGACCTGCTCGCCGAGCTGGAGCTCACCTCCGGCCGCGACCTGAAGGCGTGGAGCGCCCAGTGGCTCGAACAGTCCGGCATCAACACCATCGCCACCGAAGTGCAGGAGAACGAGGACGGCACCATCAGGCAGCTTGTGCTGCGCCAGACCGCGTCCGCGGAGCATCCGGTGCTGCGCGCCCACCGTCTGAACGTAGGCTTCTACAACGAAGACCCCGCCACCGGCAAGATCGTGCGCACCGACCAGTTCTCGCTCGACGTCGACGGCGAACGCACCGTCGTCGAGGCGGCCGCTGGCAAGGCCCGCCCGTCCCTGATCCTGGTGAACGACGACGACCTGACCTATACGAAGCTGCGCTTCGACGACAAGAGCCTGAAGTTCGCCACCGAGAACCTGTACCGTTTCGACGACGCGCTCGCGCGCTCCGTGATCTGGCTGGCGCTCTGGGACATGACCCGCGACGGCGAACTGCCGGCCCGCCGGTTCATCGACACCTCGCTGGCCGCGCTCGCCACCGAACGCGAATCCACGACGTTCCGTTACGCGCTGGCCCAGGTCAGCACCACCGCATGGCACTACACCGCTCCGGCCGAGCGTGCCGAAGTGGTGAGGCACGTGGCGGCCGAACTGTTCCAGCTCGCCAAAGCCGCCAAGGCCGGTTCCGACGAGCAGTTCCAGCTCATCACCGCCTACCTGGGCTACGGCGAACCGGGCGATGCCGAATTCGAGGCCAACGCCAAGGGGCTGCTCGACGGCTCCGTCGTGTTGGACGGCCTTGAGATCGACAACAACTTCCGCTGGACGGTCATCAACGCGCTGAGCACCATCAATGCGGTTTCCCAGGCCGACATCGACGCCGAACTCGCCAAGCGCGAAACCACCGAAAACCGTGAGTTCGCATTCGGCGCGCGCGCAGTGGCGGGCAACGCCGAAGCCAAGGCCTGGGCATGGAACGAGGCCCTGCACAACGACGGTCTGACCAACATGCAGCTTGAAGCGGTGGCCCGTGGCTTCGCGGCCACCCCCCGCGCCGATCTGGCCGAGCCTTACGCGGAGAAGTATTTCGAGGTCGCCGACTGGATCTGGGAGAACAAGACCTTCCACATGGCCGAGGCGCTGCTCGAAGGACTGTACCCGGGCTATGCCGACCCGTCCAAGTTGGTCGAGCTGGGCGATGCTTGGTTGGTATCCCACGCCGATGCGGACAACGCGTTGCAGCGCATTATCCGCGGTAATGTGGAGGCTTCGCACCGCACGCTCAAGGTGCGCGATTTCAACGCGTCATTGTGATGCATCTCGGCGTCGATGTGATTTGGCATCGCCTGCGGTTTGCACAGTAGGTGATTCCGGAGCGCCATCGCCTGTTCCAAGGGAAGGTTCGTCCGCGCGGGCTCGGAACCACGTTGAAGGCATCTGCGGTTTCGCATAATGCTCATTTCGTCAGAAATATGAGCATCGTGCGAAACCGGATTGCGGATAATGCCCCCGAAACCGGTGTTTTCAGTATTCATCTCCTGGAAAACACTGGCTTCGGGGGTATTTGCGTTCGCACGGTCTTGTTTCTTTGCGAGAAATGTGGATCATGCGAAAACGATGGAGCGTATCGCAGGAAGACGAGCCCCGCGCGTCTTGCGGATCCGCAGACGAAAAGCCGGGACGCCGGCGCAAAATGTGAATCATTCGGCGATTGCGCCGTGGCTATGCCGTTTCGGCGGCACTGTTGAGTACGATAGTGCGAGGAATTATCGTTTTGAGATAGCGAGGATTTGAGACTCATGCCACGTATGTTCGGAACCGACGGCGTTCGAGGATTGGCGAACAAGGATCTGACCGCACAGTTGGCGCTCGATTTGGGCGACGCCGCGGTGCGCGTACTGGGCGGGGACGACGCCGAAGGCGAATTCGAGGGACGTCGCCGCGCGCTCGTCGGCCGTGATACCCGAGTCTCCGGTGATTTTCTTGCCGCGGCCCTGTCTGCTGGCATGTCCGCCGGCGGCTTCGATGTGATCGACGCGGGCATCATCCCGACGCCGGGCGTCGCCTACCTGACCTCCGTGCTGAATGTCGAGATGGGGGCCGTGATCTCCGCATCCCACAATCCGATGCCCGACAACGGCATCAAGTTCTTCGCCCGCGGCGGCTTCAAGCTGCCCGATGCCAAGGAAGACGACATCGAGGCCGTGCTTGGCCAGGACTGGGAACGCCCGACCGGCGCCGGCGTGGGCCGCATCAGCCACGACACTGCCACAGCCACGAACCTGTACATCGACCATCTGGTGTCCACCATCGCCCCCGTTGGCCCGGACAAATCCCAGCCGACCCCGCTGAAGGGCCTGAAGGTCGTCGCCGACTGCGCGAACGGCGCGACTTCCGTGGTCGCTCCTGAGGCATTGCGCCGCGCCGGTGCCGACGTGAACGTCATCAACGCGTCCCCGGACGGCTACAACATCAACAAGAACGCCGGTTCCACGCACCCCGAGCAGCTGCAGGCCATGGTCAAGGCCTCCGACGCCGACCTGGGCGTGGCGTTCGACGGCGACGCCGACCGTTGCCTGGCCGTCGACAGCGAAGGCAACATGGTCAACGGTGATCAGATCATGGGCATCCTCGCACGCGCCAAGAAGAACGCGGGCAAGCTCAACCACGACACCCTTGTGGTCACTGTGATGAGCAATCTCGGACTGAAGCTGGCGCTGCGCTCCATGGGCATCAAGACCGTGCAGACCAACGTCGGCGACCGTTACGTGCTGGAGGAGATGCTGCGCGGCGACTATTCGCTGGGCGGCGAGCAGTCCGGCCACGTGATCAACCGCGAATTCGCCACCACCGGCGACGGCACTCTCACCGCATTGACGTTGTGCAACGAAGTGGTGAACTCCGGCAAGAGTCTCAAGGAGCTCGCAGCCGACTTCCCGCAGCTGCCGCAGACGCTGATCAACGTGCCGAACGTCGACAAGATGGCCTCCAAGACCAATGCCAAGATTCAGGCCGCGGTCGAGCGTGAGGAGAAGCTGCTCGGCGACACCGGCCGTGTGCTGCTGCGTCCGTCCGGCACCGAGCCGCTTGTGCGCGTCATGGCCGAGGCCGAGACGCAGCAGCAGGCCGACGAGGTCTGCGACCGTCTGGCCAAGATCGTCGCCGAAGAGCTCGCCCTGTAGGAGGAATCCGTGTTCGGACACAACGCAAAAGTCAACATTGCGCTCAACCGCGAGGTCGAGAAGCTCATCAAGTCCGGCGGCAAGGAGCAGCTGCTGCCGATCGTGCAGGCCGGCGAACCCGTGCTGCGCCAGCAGACCGCCGCATACGAGGGCCAATTGAGCCGCAAAACACTCGACAAACTCATCGACACCATGCATGTCACCATGCTGGAGGCGCCGGGCGTGGGTCTCGCGGCCACCCAGATCGGTCTGGGACTGGCGCTCGCCGTGGTCGAGGACCATGCCGGCCCCGATGACGCGGACGATCCGCGTGAGGCCGCCGAGTTCCCGTTCCATGTCATCATCAACCCCAGCTACGAGCCGATCGGCACTGAAACGCGCAGCTTCTACGAAGGCTGCCTGAGCTTCGACGGCTATCAGGCGGTGCGCAAACGCTGGCTCGACATCACCGCCCGCTGGCAGGACGAGGACGGCAAACGGCATGAGGAGCATCTGCACGGCTGGCCGGCACGCATCTTCCAGCATGAGACCGACCACCTGAGCGGTGAACTGTATATCGACAAGGCGGAGATCCGCAGTCTCACCACCAATGAGAACCTTGAGGATTTCTGGTGTGAGGATCCGGTTCCCACCGAGGCCGCCAAGGAGCTTGGCTTCGATCTGTGACCGTTTTGCGGCCGATTCGCAATTCGCGGGCGCGCGTGCATTGGGCGGCCAAATGCACGCGCGCCCGCGATGTCGTTTGAACGTGTTGCCACGCGGGATGCTTTCGCGTGCGGCACCATGCGTTGATGGCGGTGTCGCCACCGTCAAATCAGCGAATGTCATGTTCTCCACGGCAGGCGCACGTATGCGCGTATCCGCAACGGCTGCGGCACGAAACGCCGCATCGTCCGTCCTCGATGGAGCATTCGCAATCCCCATACTTGCGGAACGAACGCGTTCGTGATGTGGCGCTTCGACGGCATCGCGGATGTTCCCGGCCTGCATGGTCTTCCGCGGCTTTGCCGAACATGATTGTTTTCTGCACGATAATCGGTGTGTACATGCTTTCCTATTCAGTAGACGAATATCGACGGCATACAACATAAGCAAACAATGCTGCGAAAACGTCCCTTTTCGGCTGTGCGAGAAGACCGGATGCGGCCGACTGCGGCGGTATCCGGCAAAACGGCCAATTCCAGACCCTCCGACTAACATGCGAGGTATGAACGAAGCAACGATGGACCGTTCCTGGCTCACGGAAGCCAAACAAGACATCGATCAGTGGTCGGTTTCGATGCCGAAGGATGCCGATTCGCGGCCGATCGATTGGCGCTGGGTGGCATCGCTCGACCTCGAACATGGCATAGGTGCCGCGGCCCGCGGGCATGTCGATGCGATCGCAGTATTGCGGACGGTGTTGCTGCGGGCCGCGCATGGCGCCGCGGATGCCGCGGAGAACGTCCGGACGGATGAACGGCCGGCAGGGGCCGATGCCGTTGCTCACGCCGGTGCCGGCGCGCGTTCGGACATTGCCGTTGCCGCGCGTTCCGGAACCGCTGTGTGCTCCGGTGCCAAGGAAGAGCCTCTGAAACAGACGGCTCTGACGGCGGAGGCGGTGCATGATCTGCTGAAAGAGGACCTGGCGATCCGCGATCGTCTCGAACCGGTCATCGCGCAATGCAACAGCACGTTCATGACGGATTTCGACCGTTTGATCGCGTCGTATCGCCTTCCCCGCGCGCTCGCATACGCGAATCGCAGATTGTGCGATGAGATCGCCCTGCTTCGTGGCATCGGCGTTCATATGGGTTTATGGACGGTCGCGGAGGAGCGTCGCGAACGTGTGACGGTTCCCGTGCTCCATCCCGCCGCGCATCTCGGTACCGTGAATCTTGACGACATCCAGGACCGCACCGCGGAAATCGTCAACGGTCGTGCCGAGCGCCGCGCCGAGGAGCGCCGGCAGAAGCGCGCGAGCGATTATTCCATGTCGCGGGCGAATCTCAGCGGCGTCACCAGTCCTGGAGGCTCCGCGCTGCTCGATGACGGTGCCGCGCCGCAGCATGCCCGGTCGGAGACTGTGAGGCGGCTTGCGGAATACCGCAGGTCGGATTGGCGCGACGTCTATCTTCCGGGTCGTGATGTGGACACGGTCATGGGCATCGACATCGAGACCACGGGCATCGACCCCGCCCGCGTGTACATCATCGATGCCGGCTTCGAATACATGAACATGATTTCGCCGCGTCCTGCCGATGCGGCCGTCGGCTATCGGTACGAGCAGGATTCCTATGATGCCGGCGATGCCTACGGGCAGGCGCGTCTCGCCTTTGGCGTCACACCCGAGAACGCGGTGTTGGGCAATGACGTGATTCTTGGTTTGACGGGCATCGACGTATGCGAACGCGCTTCCTGCCGTGCCGATTCCGTCGCCGAGGTTCGCGCCCTCATGCGCGAGTTCTCCGCCACGGTGGCTGGGGGAGATTCTCCATGCGCGCAATCGAATGGCGCGTCCGATGGCAATATGTCTGCGCATGATGGCGCGGTTTATCGGATGTTCGACGAATGGCCCGAGGCGCAGATGGGGTTGCTGCAGCGTTTGCAGCAGCAACCGTATGTCGCGCATAACGCCCGGTTCGAGCATGGTTTCTTCATGTTGAATGTGGCCGGGTATGCGGAGAGCTACCGGGCCGGCAACATCACCATCATCGATACGCTGCCGATGAGCCGCCGCTGGGATGAGGGTTCGATTCCCGATGATGAGCATCCATATGGCAACAACACGTTGGACGCCTATGCCAAGCGGCAGGGCGCATTGGACGCTTCCATGGCCGAACGCCATTTGGGATTGGAAGACACCCATATCATGCTGGTGGCGATGAAGCACCATCTGCGCACCCTGCGCGCCGAAGGCAGGGGACCGTGGGGCGCCGACGGCAAGTCGGGCGTAGGCGGCAAGCATTGCGGTCGCCGCTGGTAACGGGCGATTCTGTCCTAGGCATGAATATGTGCGCAAGCACTGCGGCAGATGCCGGTAGCGAGCGATTGCGTTTCATATACCGATATGCGGCAAGCGTTATGGGGATGATCCGGTTGAAGTCCTTGTGCGGGTTCCATGCTGGATATACGCAAGTATCGCAGTCGATGCCGGTGGCTGTCGATCGGATTCGTTGTCGTTGATTCGTGCGATTGATGATTTGGCGTTGGATGCCGTTGTGTGTTTCGTTACCTGAATTTTGCCTGCGATGGCTACTCTTAAGGTATCGAACGATGCCGAAGACATTGGTAGGTTATTTTCGACACGCCGATGGAACCGCTTGATTTCAGCGGTTTCACGCTTTTCTGTGCCTTGCGATTTGCGTTCTTGATCGCAGGCATGTATATTTTCATCTTGCTGCTCAGCACGGCGG
>DKCF01000057.1 GCA_002451435.1 Bifidobacterium sp. UBA6881
CGCAAGGCAAGCCCGCCATCGCCATCGGCGGCAAGGTGGCACACGACCCTCAGACCATCGCCGCATTGCGCGAAGCCGGCATCGTCGCGACATTCGGCGTCACGCCCGGCCCGGCCAGCCTGCCGGAACTACTCGCCGGCACGGAACGCAATGTGGAATCCACCTGCGCCGCCATCGCCGGCCTGCTGAGAATGACCCAAAATGGTTGACCATCAGGCGGTTCCACGCCATGTAGAGCACATAGTTCCACGCGAAGCCCGTATTATGCCGTTCCCACCAGAATCCATGCATGATGAAACGGGTTCCAAGCTTCTCGGAGCACACGCTACACCGCGCGCTTCGAGAAACGGAACATGAGCAGGGCGAGCATCTCGCCGGTCACGGCCATGCCGAGGAATACCCACATGCTCTTGCCAAATCCCTGGATATAGGCCGCCTGCTGGCTCAGTCCGCCACGCATTCCAGCGCTGGAGAACTCCGCGATCAACGTGGACGCGACGGCGGTGCCGACCGCGCCGGCAAGCTGCTGCACGGTGTTCATCACCGCGGAACCGTCGGCGTTCATCGATGCCGGAAGCTGGTTCAGCGCATGCGTCTGGTCGGGAACCAGCACGAATCCGGACGAAGCCATGAACAGCGCGTAGGCAATGGCGACCGACCATTCATGCGAGCCGCCGAGCATCATCGCAATATCCATTACGGCCACGCCGACAAAACCGCAGGCGATGAACTTCGGCGGGAAATGCGCTTTCAACGCACTGCCGATCAGCGGAGCGGAAATCGCGCCGATGACGGCGCCGGGCAGCAGAATCAGCGCGGCAATCATGCTGGTATGCCCCATGCCGCGCTGCAGCAGAATCGGCAACAGGAAGTTGACGGCGAGCACGCCACCGGACGACATCAGCAAAATCAGCATGCCCAGCGAGAAACCGGGGTATCCGAACGTGCGGATCTCAACCAGCGGATGCTCCATGCGCAATTGCAGCGCGGCGAACACGGCCAGCACAAGCACCGCACCGATGAGCACCGTCCAGAACCGCCAGTCGCCGTTCCATTGCGCGAAGAAGCTCGCCGCGACGATGAGGCCGGCCAGTCCAAGTGCGATCAGCAGCAGCGACGGCAACGACAGATATCCCTTTTCGCCATGGCGGATGTCGGGCACGGTGATGGCGCCAAGCACGAATGAAATCAGCAGGAACGGCATCATCGCGTAGAAGATCCAGTGCCAGTTGAGGAATTCCATGACGAGGCCGCCGAACACTGGGCCGATGGCCGGAGCCGCGCAGGTGACGAGGCTGACGAGGCCGAGCATCATGCCACGCTTATGGAACGGCGCCTTGTCGAGGATGATGTTGGTCAGCAGGGGTAGCGAAACGCCGGTGCCGAGCGCCATGATGAGTCGCGCGGCAAGCAACATCGGGAAGTTCAGCCCAAGCGCACCCACCAGCGTTCCCGCGGAGAACAGCACGACCGCGGTGACGAACAGCGCCTTCGTCGGAAACGTGCGCACCATGAACGGCGAAGTCGGAATCGCCACGGAAAGCAGCAGCAGGTATCCGGTGGTCAACCATTGCACCACGTCGGCGGAGATCGAGAATTCCGCCATCAGCGTCGAATACGCGATGTTCAGCGACGTTTCCGACAGAATGCCGAGGAAGGTGAGCAGCGAAAGCGCCACCACCACTACAGTGAGCCTGCCTTCGCTCATGGCGCCGCTCGAACGGCCAGCCTGCGTTTCCGGTTTGCCTTGTTGTTTGTCGTGGATGCTCACGATGCTCCTTATCTGCCGACGCATGGAATCGGATTGATCGCCCCGCTTATACATAGAGAAGAAAAGTTACGCGAAATTACATCCACACGCCGATACGCCCATCAGATTGGAGCGTCGGCTTCGAACCGGTTGCGCACCCGCAGGGAATGGATTGGATCAACGATGGAAAACGGCTGTTTTAGAGCCACTTACCTCATACAGTTCCGGCCCTTACCACCTACGGAAGCCGAAAACCACCTACGGAAAGCCCCAAGAATCAAGGATCTTTCGAAGATTATCGAACACCCGCATCCATCATTCCGTGCGGCGGCTTGCGAAAGTCCATAGAAAACCATAAACTACCAATCGGTAATTAAAGGACGCCATTTCAGCGAGGAAAGTGAGCAATCCATGACCGACTTCACCAACGACCTCCCCTACAAGAACCCGGATCTTCCCGCCGCCGAACGCATCGCGGACCTACTGGGCCGCATGACCCTCGAAGAGAAGGTCGGCCAAATGATGCAACTCGACGCACGCGGCGGAAATCTGGACGAACTCATCATCGACAAACACGTCGGCTCGATTCTGCATACCAGCCCGGCGGACCTTCCCCGCGCCGTTGAAACCGTCAATACGAAGACCCGTCTCGGCATCCCGCTGATCATCGGCGACGATTGCATTCACGGATATTCCTTCTGGCCCGGTTCCACCATATTTCCCACCCAACTCGGCATGGCCACGAGCTGGGACACCGCCAAGGTACAGGCCGCGGGACGCGCCACCGCCGAAGAGGTCTCCGCCACCGGCGTCCATTGGACGTTCTCCCCCGTGCTGTGCATCGCCCGCGACACCCGTTGGGGCCGCGTGGACGAGACCTTCGGCGAGGATCCTTACCTGATCGGTGAAATGGCCTCCGCCATCGTCAAGGGATACCAAGGCGGCGCCAAAGCCGGCGAACGGCTTGCGAAGGATGCGATTCTGGCCTGCGCCAAGCATTTCGCGGGTTACTCCGAGACCCAAGGCGGACGCGACGCCTCGGAGGCCGATCTGAGCCACCGCAAGCTGGAATCCTGGTTTCTCCCCCCATTCGAACGGGTGGCCAAGGAAGGCTGCGGCACGTTCATGCTCGGCTACGAATCCATCGATGGGGCACCGGTCACCTTCAACAAGTGGCTGCTGTCCGACAAGTTGCGCGGCGATTGGAACTATCAGGGCACGCTGATCACCGATTGGGACAACGTGGGCCGTTCCGTGTGGGAACAGAAAGTCAAGCCCGACTATATGCATGCCGCCACGGATGCGGTCAAGGCGGGCAACGACCTGATCATGACCACACCGCAGTTTTTCGATGGCGCCATCAAGGCCGTAAGGAACGGATTGTTGGACGAATCGCTGATCGATGAGGCCGTGTCCCGCATCCTCGCGCTCAAATTCCGCTTGGGCCTGTTCGAGGATCCGCGTTTGCCGGACGAGAAGCGCATCAAGGCGGTCATCGGATCCAAAGACCATCAGGATCTCAACCTGCAGATCGCCCGTGAATCCGTGGCGCTGCTCAAGAACAATGGCGCATTGCCGTTCTCGGCCACGCCGGACAAGCGCATCGCCGTCATCGGCCCGCTCGCCGATGACGCCCAGAATCAGCTGGGCGATTGGACCGGCAATTCCGGCCAGGTGAATTGGATGCCGGACGGCCAGCCGCGAAACATGATCACCACCGTGCTTGACGGTTTCAGGCAGCTTGTGCCCGAGGGATGCGAGGTTGTATATTCGCGCGGCGCGGACATCATCGACCTGGTGGACGATCCGGAGGGTGAGTGCTATCCGGACGGCCAACCCCGTCCCAAGATCGGCGTCTCCGCCAGATTCGACCAGCGTCTGCTGGATGAGGCAGTGGCGAATGCACGGCAGTCCGATCTCATCGTCGCCGCCGTCGGCGATGTGGTGCAATTGGTCGGCGAGACCTGTTCCACCGCCACGTTGGAATTGCTCGGCGGTCAGAACGCGCTGCTTGAAGCACTGGCAAATGTCGCCAAAGAGACCGGCAAACCGCTGGTCGTGGTGCTGCTGAGTTCCAAACCACAAGTGATGCCGGCATGCGTGATCGGCACGAACGGTGTGATCGTCGACGAATCCGCGGCCGACGGCACGTCCGCGTTCATGTGGGCTCCGAACCCTGGCATGAAGGGCGGCCAGGCCATTGCGGAGATCATCCTCGGCAAGACCGAACCGAGCGGCAGGCTTCCAATCACCTTCCCGCGCCATGCCGGGCAGCTCCCCGTCTACTACAACCAAATCCGCGGCCAGCACGGCAACCGCTATGCCGACCTCACGCAGGATCCGGCATTCGCGTTCGGCGAGGGATTGAGCTACACGACCTTCGCCTATGGCGAGCCCACAATCACCAACATTCCGACCTCCGGCACGTTCGCCGCCGATGATACCGTGCACATCGAAATCACGCTTACCAACACCGGCGCGCGCAAGGGCACCGAGGTGGTGCAGGCATACATCGGCGATATCGTCACCTCGTACAGTTGGACGGACCGCGAGCTCAAAGCGTTCCAGCGCGTGGAGCTTGAACCAGGCGAAACCAGAACCATCGCATTCGACATTCCGGTCGCGGATTGCACGATCGTCGACTCCGATGCGCATCGGTTCGTCGAGCCAGGCGAATTCGAAGTGCTCATCGGGCATTCAAGCCGCCGCGCGGATCTCAAGCGCACCACATTCACCGTGTCCGATTGATCATCGGCCGACGCAATTCGTCATGGGTGTCGTTCCATCCGATCGGCACCCATGCGAGCATCCATGATGATGGATTCTTATGCCCTTTGCGACCACGAACAAAACACTCGAACCGGAAGTTCGTGTCCGTTGCAAAGGGCATACCCCTGCAACAGACACGATTTCGGTTTTCATATTCAGAAAAGCGCGGTTCTAGACGCGCGATGCCGATTAGGCAATTCCCTGAATGGTCGTGCCGCATATTGCCGTGCGCGACAATATGCGGCGGGTTTCGACGCACGGCGCCAGAACTGCCGTCAGCGGCTTTAGTCGCTCAACGGTATGCGTCCCACAATGGCGCCGGAAACAGTATGTTCTCCATTTCGGCCCATTCCGCATACAGGTCGATTTCCGGCTCGCGCAGCCACCACAGTTGAATGCCGTCCATGATTTCCATGGATTTGCGCACCACCGGTCGCATGCCCGCCTCCCATGAGCCGAGTTGCGGCGGAACCATCCATGGGTACATCGAATAATGGTTCCAGATGCTGTCCATCCGTTCCGCGAATTCGTCGTGCAGCGGATGGCCGGGATTCAACGATTCGGCGGACAGCACGGTGAACAGCTGCACCATCATGCGACGGCGTGAGTTGTGCCTCACCAGATAGCGCAGGTATGCGGGGAAATGTGGCGCCGCGGAGTCGCTGCCAGGCATGCCGGAGGAGAAGAAATCCTCCGGAGTACCCGTGGTGGCGTAGTACTCGTTGAACACCATCGCCAGCATATTGTCCTTATTCTCGACGTATCTGAGCACGCCCTGCTTGGAGATGCCGACCCGATCGGCCACGTCCTGAATCGAGACGCCGTTGTATCCGCGTTCGCTGATGAGCTGCACCGCCGCATCCAGCACCTCCGCACGCCGTTTCTCCGGCGATTTGCGGACGCGTTTCGAAGTCGTTCCCTCTGCCATGGTTCCGAGTCTAATGCCGTTGCGGCGATTATCGCTGATTGACGCCGTAATCATCTTGCGGATCATCATGGAATTCCTCGGGCAGGATCCATCCGTGGCGCCATGCGCGGGTCAGATCCCATGCTTCGAGATTGCCGCCGTTGCGCGGATCGCGCGGCGAAGATCGGCGATTCCATCGCAATCAGGTATTGATGGGTATCAAGCATGACATTGCGCATGCCCGCGCGCCGGAACCAGTCGCCCCAACGGAGCAGACGGAAACCGTCATGGAACACGATCGGCGTTTCCGGACGCAATATGGCGCGTAGCCGCGTGTAGGCGGCACGATAGAAACGTTTCAGAAAACGCAGGGAGACATGCGCGCTGCCGGATGCCTCGCGATTGTTTTTCGCGATGTTCGATGCGCCATGGAACACCAGCCAGCTCACCGGTTCGTTAAGCACTTCGATGCTGTGCAACGCCGGTTCGTCCCGATACCGGCATGCCAGACGCTCCAGCACGTTCAGCGCGTATTCCACCAGATCCGGATTCCGCGCCCATGTGCATACGCCCGTCAATCCGCCGTTGTCGAAGCCGTTCTGTGAGCCGGGCACGGTGTGCAGGTCGATCATGATCCTCAATCCGGTCTCGTCCGCCCAAGCGAACGCCTTGTCGAGGTATTCGACGCAGCCGGGATGCCCGGGCCAGTCGCCGAAGATGAAATACGGCACGGGAATGCGGACGAGGTTGATTCCATGCGCGGCGATGGCGCGAAAGTCATCCAACGTTATGTAGGTGTCGCGGTGGCGCCGCAAAACGGATTCCAGAGATGATGGCGCTTCCGCGGTTTCGGATGACTTCTGCGGGACGCGCGCGGCGGCGTCCATCGCGGCATGCGTGCGGTGCATCCGGATCTCATCATCCGCCCCGCTTGGCTGGAATGGTTCGGGATTCATCCATTTCTCCAACACCAGCCAGTTGCCGAGGTTCACGCCATTGATCTTCTCG
>DKCF01000035.1:0-2334 GCA_002451435.1 Bifidobacterium sp. UBA6881
TGCTTCGTGGACGCCGCGACCAAGACCTACCTTGAGGAGCTTGGCGGCATGAACATGATGGTCGTGCACAAGGACGGTCACGTGGAGACCCCGTCCCTGACCGGCAACATCCTGCCGGGCGTGACGCGTCGTTCCCTGATCCAGCTGCTGCAGGACCAGGGTCGTGATGTGGTCGAGACCATGATCAGGCTGGACCAGCTGCTTGAAGACATCAAGTCCGGCGAGGTCACCGAAGTGTTCGCTTGCGGTACCGCGGCCATCATCACCCCGATCGGTCGCTTCAAGTCCGAGAAGTTCGACGTGACCGTTGCCGATGGCGGTTCCGGCGAGCTGACCGTCGCGCTGCGCAACCAGCTGCTTGGCATCCAGCTCGGCGAAGTCGAGGATCCGCACAACTGGATGTGGAAGGTCTGCTGATTTTCCCATCGCTGGTCTGCCTGAGATAACGATGGACCGCCGGAGGGCGGGCTATGGTCATGACGCCTATATGTTCCGGGCCTTATTGCCTTGGAACGTGTGCCGTGGCCATAGCCCGCCCTCCGTTTTTTATTGCGCGCGCCGTGTCCGGGCTGTGGTACTTTTGTTGTCGTTCGGAAATGGGGAAACGCTAAAAAGGGAAGAAGGGGAGAGGCATGGAAATGGCGCTGGAGAGCAATGGCTTCTTCATGGGCATCGAATATCTGGCGACATTCTGCTGTGGCATGGTCGGAGGCTTGGCCGCAGTGCGCAAGGGATACGACATTTTCGCGATTCTCGTCACCACATGGCTGACCGCATTGGGCGGCGGCATCATCCGCGATGTGCTGTTGGGCGCGCTCCCGCCATCCGGTGTATCCGACAAGGGATTGGTGATGACCGCCCTGCTGGCGGCCGTCACAGTGGCCATCATCCATCCCGAGGTGAACAGGCTGAAATGGTCCATGCTGTCATTGGACGCGTTGGCGTTGGGCCTGTATGCAGTCAACGGCACGTCGAAGGCGATGATGTACCACATGTCGGGCACCACCGCGGTGTTCCTGGGCATGTTCACCGCATTGGGTGGGGGATTGATCCGGGACATGCTCATCAACGAGGTGCCCATGGTGATTCGCGACAGACACTGGTACGCGGTTCCATCCGCGGTGGGATGCGTGCTGACCGTGTTGGTGTGCAAGGGAGTGAATGCCGGATTCATCGGATTTCCGGCGGAAGTGGCTCTGGATGTGCTCATCGTCGTACTGATGGTCGTCATGCGGTTGGTGTCGGTGATTTTCGACATCCAGCTTCCCGGCGCGCTGGTACGGCACAATACCTATCTGCCTGGCGAGGCCATTCGTCTTCGGAAAGAGGATGAACATGGTGCCACGCGGCGCCATAGGGAATGACGACGGACGGAAACCAAAAAGAAAACGGGGAGGCCCACAGACTAGGTCTGTGGGCCTCCCCGTTGATTCAGGCGTTATGCTCAGAGAGCGTTGATGGCCACGGCAAGACCGGACTTGCGGTTGGCGGCCTGGTTCTTGTGGATCACGCCAGCGCCAGCAGCCTTGTCGAGCTTCTGGGCGGCAACCTTGTAGGCTGCCTCGGCTGCGGACTTGTCTCCGGCCGCGATAGCCTCGCGGGTAGCGCGGACGGCAGTCTTCAGGCTGGACTTCACGGACACATTACGCTTGTGGGCCTTCTCGTTGGTGAGAACGCGCTTCTTCTGCGACTTGATGTTTGCCACTATTACTCCAAACGACGTTTTCTATAAGGACATACAAACGAAGATGATAACATGGCGCGCGGATAAATCGCCAATGCGCCTGAGAGTGTCGCGGCGCGCACTGCCGATACTAGCAGTTAGAATCGAGTACGTTACGTATTTCACGAGGAGGATGGCGTGGGCCAGCAGCATAACCAGCCCGGTTTCACCGATCAGTCGTTGATCCGCAATTTCTGCATCATCGCACATATCGATCACGGCAAATCCACCGTGGCGGACCGCATATTGCAGCTGAGCGGCATCGTGCCGGAACGAGAAATGCGCGATCGCTTCCTCGACCGCATGGACATCGAGCAGGAACGCGGCATCACCATCAAATCGCAGGCCGTCCGCGTGCCGTGGACGTTCGACGGCACCGAATACACGCTCGGCATGATCGACACGCCGGGACACGTCGATTTCACCTATGAGGTGTCCCGCGCGTTGGCCGCATGCGAGGGAGCGGTGCTTCTCGTCGATGCGACGCAGGGCATCGAGGCGCAGACCCTGTCGAACCTCTACATGGCCATCGACCATGATCTGGCCATCATCCCCGTGTTGAACAAAATCGATCTTCCCAGCGCCGAACCCGACAAGCACGCCGAGGAGAT
>DKCF01000035.1:2438-3220 GCA_002451435.1 Bifidobacterium sp. UBA6881
ACCGATGTCCCCGCGCCGACGGGCAAGCCCGACGCGCCGGCCCGCGCATTGATCTTCGACTCCGTCTACGACTCCTATCGCGGCATCGTCACCTACATCCGCATGGTCGATGGCGAGCTGCGCTCTCGCGAGAAGCTGCACATGATGGGCATCGGCATGACCCACGAACCGATCGAGATCGGCGTGATCAGCCCCGATATGATGCCTACGAAGGCGCTGGGCGCGGGCGAGGTCGGTTATGTGATCACCGGAGCCAAGGACGTCAGCCAGTCCAAGGTCGGCGACACCATCACCTCCGCCGAGAAACCCGCGACGGAACCGCTGGAGGGCTATCGTGACCCGCAGCCGATGGTCTACGCGGGTCTGTTCCCGATCGACAACGCGCAGTTCCCGGAGCTGCGTGAGGCGCTCGACAAGCTCAAGCTCAACGACGCGGCGCTGATTTACGAACCGGAAACCTCCGTGGCGCTCGGCTTCGGATTCCGTTGCGGCTTCCTCGGTCTGCTCCACATGGAGATCGTGACCGAACGACTGAGCCGCGAATTCAATCTCGACCTGATCTCCACCGCGCCGAACGTGCCGTACGAGGTCACGGCCGAAGACAACTCCGTGCACCGCGTCACCAACCCGAGCGAATTCCCGGACGGCAAGATCAAGAAGATCGTCGAGCCGATGGTCGCGGCCGACATCATCACTCCGAAGGAATTCATCGGAGCGGTGATGGAGCTCTGCCAGGACCACCGAGGCCAGATGGGCACGATGGAATACATTTCCGCCGACCG